>JBCLBO010000019.1:0-44724 GCA_038916785.1 Candidatus Hydrogenedentales bacterium
TCAGACTGCGCGGCTGTTTACGGTGCCCCGGGATGTCGTCGTGCGCGCAGACACGACCGCAGGTGTGCCGGTCGAGTGGATCGACCCGCCGGACGCGCGGCCCGATGCGCTGCTCGTCTACGTGCACGGCGGCGGATACTACATGGGCGGTATCGAGACCTACCGGCACTATGTGGCCCGCTTCGCGCAGATCGCCGGGATGCGCGCGTTGCATCTGGACTACCGCCTCGCGCCGGAGCATCCCTATCCCGCCGCGATCGAGGATACGGCGGCGGTGTTTCGCGCGCTACACAAAAATACGCTACCGGCGGACCGCATCGTAATGGCCGGCGACTCCGCAGGCGGCGGACTTACGCTCGCCACGCTGATCGCCCTGCGAGATGAAGGGCACCCGCTGCCGAAGGCCGCCGCCGTAATCTCTCCGTGGACGGACCTCACCGGCACGGCCGCGTCCATCGAAGCGAACCGCGGCAAGGACCCCGTGCTGGGCCATGCGCGCACCTTGCTCTCCGCGAAGTGGTACGCCGGCGACGCTGCGCTCACGCATCCGCGCGTGTCGCCGCTCTACGCCGATCTCGCCGGACTTCCGCCGGTGCTGGTCCAGGTCGGCAGTGAAGAGATCCTGCTGGACGACTCGACGCGATTCGCGGAGCGTGCGGTGGCACAGGGCGCGCCGGTCGAACTCGAAGTCTGGGACGGAATGGTGCACGTGTGGCACTACTACGCCGAGTGGATCGCAGAAGGCCGGGCGGGCATTGCCCGGATCGGGGAATTCTTCGCCCGGCACCTCGACTGAGCGCGGCGAAAATCGGCAGAAATCTATAGAAATTGCTGCAATTTTATCGGTTTATGTGTTATAAACACATTGTCCGGGAATGTGTGCCGGGCTCCATCGGGGTGCGGCCGTAATGGCTTTGGGTCTCCGTCTATTCAAGACCATCCACGACGCGGCGAAGGAAGGCGATCTTCGCAGGGTCGAGGCGCGCCTGCGCAAGGGCGACGCGATCAATGCCGAGGACGACAAAGGCGCGACGGCGTTGTATTACGCCAGCCGCTACGGGCACTGGGAGACCGCGGCGCTGTTGCTGAACGGAGGCGCCGATCCCGACAGAGCCACAAAGCGCGGCGACACGCCGCTGTTTCAGGCGGCGCAGGAGGGACACGCGGCGATCGTGCAGATGCTGCTGGCGGCCGGCGCGAAGCCGACCGGCCAGAACGCGAAAGGATCGACGCCGTTTCTCATCGCGGTGTATCGCGGACGCGCCGCGATCGCGGAGATGCTGCTCGATGCCGGCGTCTCGTTGCACGAGGAAGACTCACACGGCCGCACAGCGCTGTTCGTCGCCATCGAGAAGGACTATATCGATCTCATCCGCGAACTGATCCGGCGCGGGGCGGACGTGAACCACTCGACGCGCGACGGCGTCACGCCGCTGATGATTGCGATCCGCGCCGAAGATCCCGAAGTGGTGAAGCTGCTCATCGAGCGCGGCGCCAAGGTAAACGTCGTTTCGGCCTCGGGAATGACGCCGCTCTTACTCGCAGCGATGGACGGCCGCTACGAATCCGCGCAGATCCTGCTCAAGCACGGCGCCAATCTCAAAACGATCTACAACCAACACATGCTGCCCTGGCAACTCGCCCAGGCCAAAGGACACAACAAACTGGCGCTGCTGCTCAAGGAAGCACTGGAAGGAAAATTCCCAAGGAAGAAATGAGAGCATTTTAATTAGGGACAGCGGAACTGTTGAAAAAGCCCTGTTCTCCATCCAAAGGGCACCTACACGATGGACTCGTTTGATGAAAACACCAATGAAAATGGACTTCTCAAGATTCGAGGGATCGTGACAGACGTGTGAATTCGACTTTTTCAACAGCTCCGCTGTCCCCCTTTAACGCTAGAATGGCTTTGGTGCGCTGATTCGCTCGACTTACACGTGCACGATGACCGAGAACGCAAATGGCTCGTGGAGTGCATCCAACCTCAACATAGCGCAACGCGAATAAACTGTGGGCGCTCTTCGATGCGGACGAAAAGCTACTCGCGCAGGGTGTGAGTACAGAAACCGAAAGCGGCGGATCGGAAATCCAGATCAACTAATAAAAAGGAATCGCAGACGATGGAGTTGTTGAAAAAGCCTTCTTATTTTCTTCTTGACAACGCCGGATCTGTTCGCTATTAAAGTCGTACTTCTGGGGTACGGCGATGCAAACGCGGCGGGAGTGGGGTCAGGCGGAGTTGTTCGTGGCGGGGCCGCTGGTGGAGTTGGTGCCGGCGGACCCTGTGTTGCGCCGGATCGATTCGGTGTTGGACTTGGAGTGGCTGCACGCCGAGGTCCGCGACGCCTATTGCCAGCAGAATGGCCGTCCGAGCATCGACCCGGAGTCTGCGTTGCGCTTGATGCTGGCCGGCTTTGTCGAGGGCATCGTGCATGACCGCGCGCTGATGCGGCGGGCGCAGACGGACCTGGCGCTGCGCTGGTTCGCAGGCTACCGGCTGGACGAGCGGCTGCCGGACCACAGCACGCTGACGACCATCCGCCAGCGTTGGGGGGCCGCGCGCTTCAAGCACATCTTCCAGCGCGTGGTGCTCGAGTGCGTGAAGGCGGGGCTGGTCAAGGGCGAGATCGCGCACGTGGACGCCACGCTTATCCGCGCGGACGTGAGTTGGGAGAGCTTGACGGCGCGGCACGCCGAAGCGGTGATCGTAGCCCATCCCGCGCCCGCGGACGCGCAGGAGGCGGCCGGTCCGCAGGAGGCGCCGCCCGCGGCCGCCAAGGTCCCCAAGCCCAAAAAGCGCAGCACGACGGACCCCGCCCGAGGCGAGCCTGGCGACCTCGAACCGCGGCCACCACCTGGAGCCCTGCTACAAACAGCACACGGCGGTGGACGATCACGCAGGCGTCATCGTGGACGTGGCCGTCCAGACCGGCGAGGCCAACGAAGGCAAGCAATTGCTCGATCAGCTCGCGCGGATCGAAGAGAACACGGGCCTGAGCCTTAGGACCGTCACCGCCGACGCCGGCTACGCCCACGCCGCCAACTACGCCGCCCTCGAAGAGGCCGGGTACGCCGCCATCATCCCGCCACAACGCAGCGGCACGCGCCAACCCGGCACGCAACGCATCCCCGCGCGCCGCTTCAAATACGACGCCCGCAACGGCCGCGTGACCTGCCCGGCGGGAAAATTCCTCGAGCGCAAAGGCCGCGCCACGGCCGACAACGGATACACCTACCGCGCCCGCGCCTGCGACTGCCACGCCTGTCCGCTACGCGAACGCTGCATTCCCCCCAGCGCCCAAGCCCGCACCATTCTGATCGTAGACGACTACCCTGCACTACTACGTGCCCGCCGCAACCACGACCGCGGCTGGGACGAGCCGGCCCGCGAACTCTACCGCCGCCACCGCTGGCACGTCGAAGGCGTCCACGGACGCGCCAAGACCCACCACGGCCTGCGCCGCGGCCTGGAGAACACCCAAATCCAATCCTGGCTGACCGCCACCGCCATGAACCTCAAGAAACTGGCGGCCCACACCGCCCCCGCCCGCCTGCTCAGCGCCCTCATCCGCCTCTGGAGCCGCCCGCAAACGCTCCACGCCACCCCGCTGGCAAGCGCGGCATAAAAACATACGGCCTACCCATTACACACCCGACTCACCCAAAACCGCGCCTCGCCAACACAACGAGGGACTTTCTCAACAGCTCCGCTGTCCCTAATTAATCCTAAGCTCGCGTGGATCGAAGAGAACACGGGCGTGAGCGTTACGACCGTCACCGCCGGCGGCGGCTACGCGCAACCGCGTACCCCCTCCATCGCCGAGACTACAACAGACAAACAAAACCGGCTTTTTCACTGGGTCCTCGGTGAGTCATTTCGCCGCGCGCCTGCGCCACGCCTATCATCTAGGCGCGCGGCATCGGGTCGCGGGGGACCAGAAAACACTACCCATGACTGCGAACACCGCATCGGGCGGCCGATCGTCCCGCTACTTCAAACTCGGGGCGCTCTTGGGCCTCGTCGCCGGATCGGCACTGCTTTCGCAGTTCGTCGACCTTGGCGCGGCGATCGCCTCCGCGCTCGATTGGATCCAGGATCGCGGCACGCTGGGTGCGGCGATCTTTGTGGCGCTGTACGTCGCGGCGACGGTGCTCGCGTTTCCCGCCTCGCTCCTCACCCTCGGCGCGGGCGCGGCCTATGGCTTCTGGTCCGGGTTCGCGCTTGTCTCGCTCGGCTCCACGCTGGGCGCCACCGCCGCCTTCCTCATCGCGCGCTACGTCGCGCGCGAATGGGTGGTGGCGCGCGTGGCGGGCAACCCGCGCTTCCAGGCGCTCGACCAGGGCGTCGCGGCGGAAGGCTGGAAGCTCGTGTTCCTCACGCGCCTCTCGCCGCTCATTCCCTTCAATCTTCAAAACTACGGCTACGGCCTCACGCGGGTCCCGGCGATTCACTTTGCAATCGCGTCCTGGATCGGCATGATGCCGGGCACCATGATGTATGTGTACCTGGGACACGTCGCCGGGAGCGTCGCCGAGACCGGCGGCAGCCGCGAGAAGTCCCCCGCGCAATGGGCCCTGCTCGCCCTGGGATTGGCCGCGACCATCGCGGTCACCGTGCTCGCCACGCGCATCGCGCGCCGCTCGCTCGCCAAGGTCTCGTCGATCGAGACGGCCGGCGGCGGCTGAGATGAACACCCGATGATTGACTCCCGCAGCATCACCGTCGAGCCGATGGACGAACACAACCGGCGACTCGTCGAGCTCGTGCATCCGTCCGATTGGAAGAACCCCACGCCGAAATCGCGTTACCACCTCGTCGTCGCCGGCGCAGGCACGGCGGGGCTCGTAGCCGCGGCGGGCGCTGCCGGTCTGGGCGCGCGGGTCGCGCTCATCGAGCGGCGCCTGATGGGCGGAGACTGCCTGAACACCGGCTGCGTGCCCTCCAAAGCGATCCTGCGCTCGGCGCGCGCGCTCGCCGAGTTCCGCGACGCCTCCCGCTTCGGGGTCAACATCAGTGGCGCGGCCGCCGCCGATTTTCCCGCGGTCATGGATCGCATGCGCCGCATCCGTGCGGACATCAGCCCGGCCGATTCGGCCGAACGCTTCACGCGCGAGTGCGGCGTTGAGGTCTTCTTCGGCAACGCGCGATTCACGGGGCCGGATGCCATCGACGTCGATGGCACGACACTGCGCTTTAGCCGCGCGCTCATCGCCACCGGCGCGCGCGCGGCGACCCTGCCCATCGAGGGTCTAAAGTCCGCGGGCTATCTGACCAACGAGACCGTGTTCTCCCTCACCGAGCTCCCGCGCCGCCTCGCCGTGATTGGCGGCGGGCCCATCGGCTGCGAATTGGCCCAGGCCTTCCGCGCGTTCGGCAGCGAGGTGACGGTCATCGAGGCGGCAGGCCAGATTCTCGGCCGCGAAGACCCCGACGCCGCGCGCATCCTGCAAGCGCGCATGGCCTCCGACGGCGTGCGATTTATGCTGGGCGCGACACTAAAGGGCGTGCGCGCGGAGAGCGGTCAGCGAGTGCTAACGATCGAGACGCATGGCAACACCGAGGCTGTTGCAACGGATGAAATTCTTCTCGCCGTAGGCCGCACGCCGAATGTCGAAGGATTGGGGCTCGAGGCCGCCGGCGTGGCTTTCGATCCCGCGAAGGGCGTCCAGGTCGACGACACCCTTCAAACGACCAACCCGCGCATTTTCGCCGCGGGCGATGTGTGCATGGCGCAAAAATTCACGCACGCCGCGGACTTCGCCGCGCGCATTGTGATCCAGAACGCGCTCTTCAGCGCCGGCCGCTTCGGCCGCAAGAGGCTGAGCGCGCTGACGATCCCGTGGTGCACGTATACGCACCCGGAAGTCGCGCACGTCGGTCTATACGAGGCCGAGGCCCGCGCGCGCGGAATCGATTTCCAAGCCTTCGTCCAGGAATTCGCGCACGTCGATCGCGCCATCACGGACGGCGACACGGAAGGATTCGTAAGAATTCTCGCCGAGCCGCGCTCGGGCCGGATCCTCGGGGCGACTATCGTCGCGCGAAACGCCGGCGACCTCATCAGCGAAATCACGCTCGCGATGACGCAGAAGGTCACGCTCGGCAAAATCGCAAATGTTATCCACCCCTACCCGACCCAGGCCGACGCCATCCGCCGCCTCGGCGATCAGTTCAACCGCGCTCGCGTGACCCCCGGCCTCATGAGATGGATGGAGCGATATCTCCGGCAGCGCTTCCGTTAAACCGCGGTGGAACTGGTATCATCTTTACTTCAATTAACTGAATCTGCGGGACTCCCATGTATACCCTCGGAATTTGTAACGATGAAACCGCGTCTGCCTGCCTATTTCACGACGGGAGAATCATCGCCGCTGCGAGCGAAGAGCGTTTTAGCCGAATTAAATCGGACAGTTCCTTTCCCGCCAAGTCGATCCAGTATGTGCTCCGCGAAGCTTCAATTGCTTTGGAGCACGTAGATCAGATCGCATACGCCTGGGCAAAGGGGTTCGATCGGGATCTCCTTCGTTTCTATGTAGATAGAGCGTCTGAATTGCGAGTGCAGGCGGATGGCGGTTATGAAATCTTCCTCGAGCGAATCAAATACGAAAACGACAGAGATAAAACTAAGTCGTCGAAATTCTGGGAGTGGTGCTCCGCGGAACTGACTCCCGTCCAGAATAATAGTGTGTTCACCGCGTATCATCATGAGGCGCACGCCGCAAGCGCAGCGCTGCTGAGTCCCTTCGATCGCGGTCTCGTGCTGACGGCGGATGGACGCGGCGACTTTGAGTCTCTTGCCGTGTGGCAGTTCAACAGAGAACAACGCTCTCCGCTGAAGAGAGTCTTCTCCGCCACCTCGTCGGATTCGTTGGGCTACTTCTATGGCCGGATTACTGGAATGCTCGGTTTCACGCCCATGCGGCACGAGGGAAAGATTACGGGATTGGCCGCCTATGGGAAGCATTCACCGGCCATGCCTCTGATGAAGTCCATGATCGATTTTAAGGATGGGAAGTTGGAGGCGAAACTCGGAGACTTCTATCGCCCTTTTTTTCAGCCGTGCAGTGAAAAATTGAGGGCTGCGATAGCCAGCTTTCCCAGAGAAGATGTTGCCGCTGCCGCTCAAAAGCATCTTGAACAGTGTTTGTCTGAAGTGCTGCGATTTGTCCATTCAGAGTTAGCGTTCGGCCAGACTCCGCTCATGTTGGCGGGCGGGGTTTTTGGCAACGTGAAGGCGACCCAAGCTTTAAAGAATCTGCCGTTTATCAATGGCGTGTTCGTCCAGCCGCAGATGGGCGACGGCGGGCTCTGCATTGGAGCGGCGGCCTTAGCGCAGCACAGGCAACAATTTGATATCGAACCATTGAGACACGTGTATCTTGGGCCCAATGTTGACTCTGCGGATGTCCGGGCACTCGAAAGCGAGTATGCCGATTTGCAATTCGACGTTCCTGGCCAGACAGAACCGGCGATCTGTCAAGACCTGGTAAACGGGCGTGTGATCGGTTTGGTCAGAGGACGAATGGAATTTGGACCGAGAGCTCTATGCCATAGAAGCGTTCTTTACAGAACGAACGATCCAACAATAAATGATTGGCTCAATAAAAGAATGAATCGGACCGAATTCATGCCGTTTGCTCCCGTCATAAGAGAGGAGACGGCGCGGGCCGCGTTCCGCAATTTCGAGGCGAGCGACATGACCTTAAGATTTATGACCTCCACGATTGACTGCACGGACGAGTTTCAAAAAGCTTCGCCGGCGGTCACGCATGTTGATTTGACCGCTCGTCCGCAGGTAGTCAGCAAAGACAGCGATTTATTTATGTGGAAGATACTGGAAGAATGGGAGCGGCTCTCCGGTGAAATGTCACTTGTGAACACGTCTTTCAATGCCCATGAAGAGCCGATTATTTGCAGCGATCGCGATGCGATGGAGGCTCTTCGCTCGGGCATGATCGATGTGCTCTACGTAAATGAAATCCGAATCGTGAGTAAGTGAGACTGGCGTGGATAGGAATCGTCCGCGCACTTGTTTGGAGATTCTTCACACAACAAACATGACGCTACGCGAAGCCAGATCTGTAGACGCTTGGTATTCCATTTTGTTGTGAGCCTCGCGAAGGCCGTTACCGGAGTTTAGGGAAACAATGCGTTCGCTCGGTGGCGGCGGGCGTCTCGCCCGCCTGCGCCCTTTAACCTGTGATGTCCCTCGCCGACCGGAATCTGCTTTCTTGGCAGCGAAAAATAGAATCGTTTGCGGTGAGCGCGTAGCAGCGCGGGCTGGATCGACCGATCATTAGTGGGCACCGCGTCCGGATCGGCACCTCTTCGCGGGCAAATCCGCGCGGTCGTATCGCGCCATCGGATGAAGGCTCAGTGCCCGTTCCCGTTCGCGATGGGGTCCCGCAGTGCGAACGTCATGTCCGCCTCGCACACGACATGGTCGTCAACCCGCGCGACGGAGCGCACGCGGACGGCGTTGCGGCGCGTGCGCTTGGCGGTGGATTCGATGATGATCTGGTCGCCGGGGACGACCATGCGGCGAAACTTGGCGTTCTCGATACTCAGGAAGTACGCCTGCTTCTGCGTCTGCTCTCCCTCGGGAGAAACCGTAAGGATTGAGCTGACCTGCGCCATCGCTTCCAAAATGAGCACGCCCGGCATCACCGGGTTCTTCGGCCAGTGCCCCTGGAAAAACGGCTCGTTGATCGTGACGTTCTTGATGCCCTGCACATACTCATACGGCTGATACGAAATGATCCGGTCCACCAGCAAAAACGGAAAGCGGTGCGGCAGCAGCTTCATGATCTTGTTGACGTTGAACACCGGCTCGGGCTTGGGCCGGCTGAGGCCCTTGAGCGTGCCGGTCTGCGCGTTGCCATTGCTCAGCGCCTTCTTGATGCGCTTGGCAAAGTTCACATGCATCGCGTGGCCGGACTTCACGCCCACGATATGCCCCTTGATCGGCCCGCCCAGCAGGAACAAGTCGCCGATGAGATCGAGCACCTTGTGGCGCACGAACTCGTCGGGAAACCGCAAGGTGTCATTCAGGATCGACTCGTCGCCAATGACCACCGCGTTTTCCAGGTTGCCCCCACGGATGAGTCCCTGGTCCTGCAGCATCTTGACCTCGCGCAAAAAACAGAAGGTCCGCGCCGAGGCAATTTCGCGCTCAAAAGTCTCCGGAGTGATATTGAAGGACGCGTACTGCGTGCCGATGGCGACATGGTCAAAAGCAATTGTCATCGTAACGCGCAGCTCATCGAAAGGAAGTACGCTGAGCGTCACGTCGTCGCTGCGGTAATAGATCGGCTCCTCAATCTTGAGGTATTTCTTCTCCGCGTCCTGCTCGCAGAATCCGGCCTTCTTGAGCACGGTCAAAAAGGGCAGCGAGGACCCGTCGCCGACGGGAGTTTCGTTGGCGTCCAGCTCAATGTCGAGGTTGTCGATCCCCAGCCCGACTACTGCCGCAAGGACATGCTCGACGGTATGGACTTTGGCATCGCCACAGGCGATGGTGGTCCCGCGGGACACATCCACCACGTTGTCCACGTCTGCACGGACCGCCGGTTTTCCAGGAAGATCGGTCCGATAAAATACGACGCCGCTGTCGGAGGCCGCCGGTTTGAACGTGAGCGTCGCCAGATTGCCTGTGTGCAGGCCAATCCCGGAAAATGAAGCCGGCTCCCTTATCGTCCGCTGTTTACTCATTTTCCTTGTTTTCCCGACTCCTCGACCTGCTTTTCGAGTGTCCTTAGCCGGCGAAGGGCTTCGGGAAGTCGCCGGAGGCCAGCCAGCGCGCGCTGTGACGCATTGTGGTCAGCGTGTGGGAAACCCGAGATCACGCTATTCGCCGGTACAGACTTCGTCACGCCCGCCCGACCGGCGACGATCACGTTGTCGCCGATCGTCAAGTGCCCAGCGGTGCCAACCTGGCCGCCGACCGTGACATTGTTCCCGATGATCGTGCTCCCGGCGATTCCGGTGCCACCAGATATTGTACAGTGACTTCCAATGGACACATTGTGTCCTATCTGGACCAGGTTGTCAATCTTGGTGCCACTCCCAATTGTGGTATTCCCCGTAGTAGCGCGATCTATAGAGGTGTTCGACCCGATCTCCACGTCGTCCCCAATGATCACCGACCCAATTTGCGGAATCTTCATTTTACGCTCGCCAGCATTGGCAAAACCGAAGCCGTCCGTGCCTATCGTCGAGTTCGCATGGACAATGCAGCGCGCGCCAATCGTCACGCGCTCGCGAACGGACACGTGGGGGTAGAGGACGCAGTCCGCGCCGATCGACGCGTCCCGTCCCACGTACACCCCGGCGTACAGAATCGTCCTGTCGCCAATGCGGGCGCCGGCGGCGACCACCACACAGGCATCGAGTGCAACGCCTTCACCGAGCACGGCGCCATCGCCCACCACCGCCGCCGGATGGATCCCCTTGGGGTGAATCAGAAGAAGGCCTTCCATGTGCTTGAGTAACTGGGCGAAGGCGAGATACGGATTGGCCACGCGAATCAGCGGCCGGCCCGCCCCGGAAAAGGCGGCGTCCACGATCAGCGCGGCCGCAGGGCTCGACTCCAGGTAGCGCGCGTAGCGGGCGTCCGCGTAAAAGGAGAGATCGCCGGGGCGCGCTTCCTTCAGGCCGTTCAGGCCCGTGATCCGCAGCGTGGCGTCGCCCTCGGCGCGCCCGCCGACGATCGCGGCAATCTGGGCGACGGTCAACTCCATTGGCCGCAGACGATGCCGATGCGCGGCGCGCCCGCGCTCACGGCTTGTATTTGCCGTTCAGGTGTTCGACCACCTTCTGGGTCATGTTCAGCGTCGTGCTGTTGTAAAGCAGACCGCCCGGTCGGCCGGGCATGACGGAGCCGCTGTCGCCGTTTTCGAAAATCAGATGGTAGTTCCCCTGCGCGCCGACTTCCTGGATTGCCGTGTAGATCTCCTCGAAGAGATCGCGCATGAGCTTCTTTTCCTGCCGGTCAATGTCCTGCTGTGCGCGCTCGAACTCCGCCTTCCACTTCGTCGCGCTCCCCTCGATCTGCTCCTCGAGCGCCCGTTTGGCGTCTTCGGCCATCGTGCCCTTGTCCTTCTCGTACTTCTCCCTGTCGGCCGTGATCTGGTCGCCAAGCGCAGTGATGGGTTTCTGCATGTCGTCGCGCTTGACGCGAAGTTTGGCGTACTCGTCGATTTGCTTCTGGTAACTGTCAAACACTTGCTTCATGTCCACCACGCCGATCTTGTAGTTCGCCGCGGGCGCGTCGTCGGCCGCCCAGGCGGTGGCAGAGGCAACGAGCAGTGTTGCGACGACGCTGCCGATAAAACGGATACTGGGCATGCGCGGGACCATCCTATGTATTATTGGGCGATTTTGCCCATACTTCCGGGGCCGGCCGCCGGTGCGGCGGCGGCGCGAACTCATCGGCGCCACGGGGCGGCCTGCGTGAATTTCAGCCTCCCCCGGCCGCGCGAGTATATCATGGGCGACAATCGTGCCTGCAACTGCCGCTTAGAATCTCACGCTCGATTGCAGGTGCAACTGCCCGTTCCCCTGACTACCATCCGGATTGAGCGGGTAGCCGTAATCCACGCGAATGGGACCCAGGAAGGGAACGTCGATGCCCACACCCACGCCTGTGCTGAACTGCCACTCGCGAACGTTGAAGTCCTCGGGTTTGAAGAAGACCGCGCCGGCGTCTACGAAGTAGTACAGCCGAAGTATCTCGGTCACCCTAAACTTCGTCTCGAATGACTGCAGCAAGCGCAGCTCGCCGCCGATCGGCTGATCGTCCACCCTGGCCACGCCATTTACGATACGAAAGGTGTCCGCGCGCGGCCCGACATCGCGGAAGTCGTAGCCGCGCAATGTGCCGCTGCCGCCCGCAAAGAACCGTTCATTGATGGGGACGTACTCCTTGTCCCCGTAGGGATACAGAATTCCCTCCCTCGCGCGCAGCGAGAACGCGATGCGGTCCCAGCGCTTTACGCCGTAGTACCAGGTGGAATCGTGCTGCAGACCGGCGAAGTCGTTTTCGAGGCCAAGGCCAGCCACCTCCAGGTTAATCGAGTGGTCGCTCCCGCCGGTGGGGTTGCGAAAACTGTTGGTCGTGTTTCGATTCAGCCCGAGAGTGACGCCGAGCGTGCTGCCCGGATCGTCCAGCTCGCGCAGGCCGGGATCGACGAAGGTATTGAGATTGGAAATGGACGTATCGGAAAAGGAAAGCCCGACCGATACCGAATTGTAAAGCGAAAGGCGCTTGCCAAGGCGGACCGACGTGCCTACGCTGTCCGTCGTGAAGTCCGAACGGCCAGTACCCGTGAAGCTCTCCTTGAATACATCGACACCGAGAGAGAACGGGTATCCCAGAAACTCCGGATCCGTCAGCCCTAGCCGGTACGAGGTCCGGTTCGTCCCGATGAACGTGCTCGCGTTCAGTATCTGCCCGCCGCCGGAAAACGTCGGCCAGTCGGTGAGATCGAAATTGCGCAACTTCATTTCGCCGAACCCGCCGATGCCCTCGTCGGTATTGAACGCCGCGCCGAAATTGAAATCGCCCGTCTTGCCCTCGACCACGTCGGCCAAGAGGTTGACGAAGCGGTCGTTCTCCTCTACATTTCCCAGCCGCAACTGATGCGATTCGAAGTATTGCGACGATTCGAGCCGGCGATCGCTCGCGTCCTTCAGCGACCCGTCATAGCGCTCGCCCGGTTTGAGCAAGATGTTGCGGCGGACCACTTCATCGCGCGTGATCGAATTGCCCGTCACGCGCACCTCGCGCAGGTACCTCAGCTCGTCTTCCTGCACCTGGTGGCTCACCTTCGTCGTGTGCTTCTCGCGATCCAGCGTGACCTGCGGGAGCACCTGCGCTTTCACATACCCACTGTCGCGATACAGCTTCTGGATCGACTCCGCGTCCGCCGCGACCTGGCCCCTGTTGTGGACATCGCCCGGCTTTACCTTGACGCGAGGCAGCAACTCGTCGTCGCGATAGGCGACGTTGTCCGCGAGATCCAAGGTGTCGAGGTGATACTCGGGACCCTCGGCGATTCCAATATCGATCGAAAGTTTCTTGCCGTTCTTCGAATAGTTGAAGTCGGTCGCCGCGATCCTCGCTTCGAGCCGGCCCACGTCGCCATAGGCGTTCAGGACTTGCACCAGATCGTTCTCGAACTTGTCCTGATCGTAGCGACCGCCGAAAAACAGGAACGAAGGGCGCGTCTTGACGACCTTCTTGAGTTTGCGCCGGCCCAGCGCCTCGTTGCCTACAAAGTTGACCTGGGAGATGCGGGCCTTTTTGCCCTCGGCGATCGCGTAGGTCACGCGCACCTCCCCCGGCGCGACCGGCTCGACGACGATCTCGACCGTCGTGTTCAAAAAACCCTTGGATCGGTACAGCGCCAGGACCGCGTCGCGCTCTTCACCGTAGGCCTCGCGATAAAATGAGCGCCCCTCGTGCCACTGAATCGCGCCGCGGATCTGGCGCTCCTTGATCTTCTTGTTGCCGGCAATCCGGATGTCGCGGATGGTCTGCTCTTCTTGCACGGTGTAGACGAGAATGTTTTTCCCGGTGGCCGTCTCCAGATCGGCGCGGACCGTGGCAAATAGGTCCAGTTTCATGAAGCGTTCGAGGTCGCGTGCGACGGCGCCGGGATCGAGCGGGTCTCCCGGTTTCACCTCGATTTGCGCACGGACGAGCGACTCGCTGAAGCGCCCGAGGCCCTTGATCTCCACCGACTCAATCACGATCGGCGGAGCGGCCTCCTGGGCCGTGGGCCCCGTTAACGCAGCGAGCGTGGCGAGTATCAGCAGCCCCACCCTGACTCGAATCAATGACTCACACTCTCGGCGACGGGCAGCTCCGTGTTGAATATCAGGTCCCCCGAAGTCTCCGAGACCTGGACGACAATCCGGCTGCCGGGTTCGAACGCCCCCATCAACAATTGTTCGGACAACGGGTCTTCGACGAGCAACTGCACGGAGCGCCGCAACGGCCGTGCGCCGTACTCCTCGTCGATCCCCTTTTTCATGATGTGATCCTTGGCCTCGTCCGAAAGAACCAGATCAATGTTTCTTTCTTTGAGACGAGTCGTCACTTCGGCAAGGTTGAGATCCAAGATCAACCGAAGTTCTTCGCTCGTGAGCCGGTGGAACACGATGATCTCGTCCACGCGGTTGAGGAATTCGGGGTTGAATACCTTCTTGGCCTCGTCCATCACCCGGTCCTTCATGGCGAGGTACTGGTCGTCGTTCGACGACTTCTGAAATCCAAGGCTGATGTGCTTGGTAATGCGCCGCGCACCGACGTTGCTCGTCATCACGATCACCGTGTTCCGGAAATCCACCCGGCGCCCGGTCGAGTCCGTCATCTGGCCTTCTTCAAGAATCTGCAACAGCGTGTTGAATACGTCCGGGTGCGCCTTCTCGATCTCGTCGAAAAGCACCACCGAGTACGGCCGGCGCCGGACTTGCTCGGTCAACTGCCCGCCTTCGTTGTACCCCACATAGCCCGGAGGCGCGCCGGCCAAGCGCGAGACTGCGAACTTCTCCATGTACTCCGACATGTCGATCGTGATCAGCGCGTCCTCGTTGCCGAACAGAAAACTCGCGAGAGACTTGGCCAGCAGCGTCTTGCCTACGCCCGTCGGGCCGAGCAACAGGAACGATCCGACCGGCCGCTTGTTACTCTTCAAGCCCGCGCGGGAGCGCTGGATCGCCCGCGTAATCGCGTCGATCGCCTGTTCCTGCCCGATGACCTGCTTGTGCAACTCCTCGCGCATGCGCAACAGCCGCGAGGACTCTTTCTCCTCGAGCTTCATCAGCGGCACGCCGGTCCAGCGCGACACTATGTGCGCGATGTCCTCCGCCGTCACCACCGTCTCAGACGAGTCGCGTTTGCGTTCCCATTCGCGCTTCTTCTCGTCGAGCTTGGCAATCAGCGTGCGCTCCTGATCGCGCAATCCCGCCGCCTTCTCATATTCCTGGCTGCGAATCGCGGACTCCTTCTCCTGGGTCACGCGCTTAATGTGCTGTTCGAGTTCCTTGAGTTCGTTCGGGCGCGTCGTAATCTGCAAACGCGCGCGGCTGCCGGCCTCGTCGATCACGTCGACCGCCTTGTCCGGCAGAAACCGATCGGTGATGTACTGGTGCGCGAGCTTGGCCGCGGCCTCGACCGCCTCGTCGGAAAACTTCACGCGGTGGTGAATTTCGTATTTGTCGCGCAGGCCCTTGATGATCTCGATGGTCTGCTCGACCGACGGCGCCTCGACTATGATCGTCTGGAACCGCCGCGCCAGCGCCGCGTCCTTCTCGATGTATTTGCGGTACTCGTCCATCGTCGTCGCGCCGATGCATTGAAGTTCGCCGCGCGCCAACGACGGCTTGAGCATATTGGCCGCGTCCACGGCGCCCTCGGCCGCGCCCGCGCCGACGATCGTGTGCAGCTCGTCGATGAACAGGATGATATTGTCCGCGCGCCGGATTTCCTTCATCACGGACTTCAGGCGCTCCTCAAATTGCCCGCGGTATTTCGTGCCCGCGACGACGCCCGCCAGATCCAGCGTGAGCACGCGCTTGCCCAGCAGCAGATCGGGCACGTCGCCGTCCACAATGCGCTGCGCGAGGCCCTCGACGATCGCCGTCTTGCCCACGCCCGCCTCGCCGATCAGCGCCGGGTTGTTTTTCGTGCGGCGGCTCAAAATCTGCACCACGCGCTCGATCTCCGGCTCGCGGCCGATCACCGGGTCCAGCTTGCCTTCGCGCGCAAGCTGCGTGAGGTCGCGGCCGAAGGTGTCCAGCGCCGGGGTCTGCGATTTCTTCCCCGCGGCCGAGGGTTGGCCGGTGCGGCTCTGGTCGCCCAACAACCGGATGATCTCCGCCTGCACGCGACCGAGGTCGATCTTCATGTCTTGCAGGACCTTCGCCGCGATGCCCTCGCCTTCCTTAATCAGGCCGAGCAGGATGTGCTCGGTGCCGATGTAGCTGTGGTTGAATCGGCGCGCCTCTTCGACGGCCAGTTCGAGCACCTTCTTGGCGCGGGGCGTAAAGGCAATCTCGTCGCCCGACACGCTGGCCGTGCCGCGCTGGCACTGCTGCTCGATCTCCGCCGCCAAGGCGTTGATGTCCACGCCGAGGTTCTCCAGCGCGCGCGCCGCGATGCCCTCAGGCTCGCGGCACAGGCCCAGCAGGATGTGCTCCGTGCGGACGTACTCGCTATTGAGGCGCGTGGCCTCTTCGCGCGCGGCGCTCACCACGCGCTTGGCGCGTTCGGTAAATCGTTCCCACATAATCGCTTGGTCCCTCTAGTTCTGCGCGAAGCGGGCCCGAAACAGGTCCGCCCGCTCAACGCTCAACTGCAATTCGTCGCAGGCATGGCCGCATTTCATCTCGAGATGAGCGTTCTGCGACGCGATGAATACTTCGTTAATTTGGTGAAGCGAGAATTGGTCGAGCAGCCCCACCGATACGCCCAATCGCAGGGATGACAATAGCGAATTGGCTTCCGCGGAAGCAAGGAGCCGCGCGTGCCGCGAGATACCCAGCGCGCGCCCGGCGCGGTCTTCCAATTGCAGCGGAGCCGCACTGCGAATCCGCACGCGGGCCTCGCGTTCCTGTGCGATCAGCTGGGTCGCGATATGCCGGAGATGAAACAGCGCCTCCTCTTCCGATCTGCCCAGCGTGCTGGCGTTGGTCAGCATATACAGGTCGTCCAGCGGGGCACGGCCGGTGTCCGCGAAGGGCGACAGCGAGTGCCGCCGCGTTGCCACGTCCGTCGCCACCGACGGAATCAGCCCGGCCACGGCCATCCCCGGCAGGTGAAACAGCGCGCCCGCGCGCAGACCCGTGCCCACGTCGCGCACCGAGGCCGTCAGATACCCCAGGCGCGGGCTGAACGCGTAGTCCAGCGCGCCGGCCAGCATGTCGTCGATCAGGTTCAACCGCGACCATACTTCCTGGAGCTGAAGTCCCGTGACGATACCGGTCAACGTGAGATGGTTTTCTTCGTTGATGCTGATCGAAAGCCCCTGATCGTCCGCGATGTACACGCCGCAGGCGCCATCAGACGCAAGCAGCGACGGACCCGCAAGCCCGCGCTCCACGAGAAACCGCTTCTCGCGCAGGTCCGCGTCTCCGAATGCGAAGTACCCGCCCGTGGCGTGCAGGTTCATCGTCTCGATCACGCCGCTGATGCGTTCTTCGATCGCGCGCTTCTCGTCGATCGTGCATTGCGAGGGATACGGGAAGTCGGCCAAATTGCGCGCCAGCCGGCAGCGCGTGAAGGGCACCACGTCCGCTTCGGGGCCCGCGCCGCTCATCCACTCGGCCGGTTTCTCCTGCAAGGTGTCCACGGTTGTCATCGTCAGTCCCGGCCCCCTTGCGTCGCGCTCAACCCCGTTTCGAGCGCGCGGATTTCATCGCGAAGCGCCGCCGCCTCTTCGTAGTTCTCCGTCGTCAGCGCCGTCTTGAGCAGGCCGCGTTTGGATTGCAAGTCCGCGCGGACGCGCGCACGAGCGTCATCAAGCCGCGGCATTTTACCCCGGTGCGCCAGAGCGACGTGGATACCTTCGAGCAAGGACTCGAGCTGCGCGGGGAAACTCGCGTAGCAAGTGCTGCATCCCACGCGGCCCCTATCGAGAATCTGTTTGAGCGTCGTAGTGCAGGAGGTGCAGGACTGGCGCGCCTCGACAGGGTCAGGCGCCGCCGCGCCCGTGCGGACGGCCGCGGCGGACTTCTTCGCGAAGGGCGTCGGCTTTGCGAATTGGAACCCGGAAGACACGGACTCCTGGCGGCGTCCGAGACACTCTTGACACAGGTGTATTTCGGACACTTTACCGTCCACCACTTCGGCATACCGGACGGAGGCGAGATTCTTGTGGCAATCCTGGCAGAGCATACCGCCGCACCTCTGGGCCTTTCCCGCGCCGACGCGAGTATATCACCAGGTCAACACTTGGTCGAAATGGAGCTGTTGAGAAAGCCGCATTTACAAGCTTGTCACGTTCGCTCGACCGTTGAGAAGTCTGTTTTCGTTGGTGTTTTCATCATGCGAATCCCTCGTGTAAGTGCCCTTCGGATGGAGAACTGGGCTTTTTCAACAGCTCCGAAATAGGGTATTTCCACACGCATGTTTGGAATGACCATGAGCACTGATAAGGCAAACGTGACTTTATGAACTGGCGGGAATATCTCGTCGTATGACCCGACTTGCAAGTCCCGCTGTTAGCCGCGAACGCAGCTTTGATATGGCATTCGAGCCGAGAGAATCATTCGACGGGAGCAATGCGCGATGGGATTTGGCAAGCCCGTTGCAGATCTTTAGGTCATGATTCCCGGAATTACTCAAGGGTGCAAGAAACAACTGGACATGGGGCGACGCACAGTGAAATGACACTACTGCCCAGCTTGTTCTTCCCGGGTCTTCTCAAGTATCGCTTGTCCGTCCAATTTGGTCAGCGTACCCGGACGATCTAGAAGCCGACCGCATTCCATCGCGGCCGCGTAACAAGCCTCAGCCACCTTCGTGTCGCCAGACGCCTTATGTTCCTTGGCTAGTGCTAACACCTTGCGCGTGATTTGCTTGATAGTTCGTAACATCGCCATCGTTTCGCGATAGTTCTTTTCCTCGTCATTGGCAGATTGTTTGCTCAGCTCTGCAGCCGAGTACGCCAAACCTCCAGTAGCCCACGGACGCCCGTCCGGCACGGCGACTTTCAAGTATTCAGAGACGGCTTCATCTTGTCGGTTTGCGTCCCAAAGCGTCACAGCTTGGTTTAAGACTCCTTCCCCACTTGTGTCCGTAAGTTGATGGTCGAGAGACTTCGGCCCCTGCTTGACAAAAGACTTGGTATCATAGTTCCACACACTGGTAGCCGAAAAAAAGTCGATGTCGAATATCCCCTCTGGAAGGGTTTTATTGATTTCAACTAGCCGGGTTTCAAGCATGAGTTCCTCGCTGACGTCCTTGCCTGGCGTCCCCAGACCATGCACCTTCTTCGGCCAGTACATTTCGCCAGACTCCAACTCAAAGCGTTGATACTCGATGTCCGTCGTCTTGAACGGACCGCTTGCAGTCATCCAAACAATGCGACTCGGCAAATAGTCAGGAACGGCAGCAAAGTGCAACTGAAATGTAAACGGCCGCTCCAAGAGGATGCCTCCCGGCAACTCGATCACCAGTTCCGCGTCCCCGGGAGCGGAAATGACTTTCACCGCCGAGAGCACGGCGGATTGAGACTGCGCATTCAAGATGTCCGGTAACGTGAGTACACACGCCCGGCACCCATCGACATCCTTGCTCAGAAACGAGACTGGAGTGAAGATGGGATTCTCGAGGGACGCGGGGTTTCGTGCTATTTCGTTCGCGCGGCCAAAGTTAAATATCGACGCGGGGCCATCGAGAAATTGATATATCGATCCATTGAATCCAAATTCGTAAATGGATCCTGGAAATTCGTCGTATGGCGCCGTTTCGGTGCGGCCTCGATAAAGCCCCCCGTCGACCATCCAGTATGAACTGGTGCGGGCGATAACAGTTGGTTGCTCGAGTTTCTGGTGATCCGCGGAAAAATAGAACGTGGATCGATAGTCGGCTTCGAAGTGCAGCGTCTGAATTCGCGCGTACTGGTCAAACAGCCTTTGTAACCGCTCCTTTGCGTCGACATCCGTTGCGACCAATAAGGTCATCATCATCGCCGAAAGCCCTGACAACATCGAACGCTCTCTCCCGCGTTTACAAACGGATGGCGAATACAATCAAGCGCGCCTCGGCACCGGAGGAGGCGAATGCAACATCAACATGTCAACCGAACAAATCGGTCAAATACACGCCGCCGTCGCACGGGCGTTACCGCAAGGGTTCCCTGTGGAGTAAAGGCCGACGCAAGCCCCGCACAAACCAGATGTCAACTTGTATCCGTTTAGCGGATCTTCGCACCGGCTTGTAACCGATATACTAGAAGGATAGTGAAGACATATCCCGTCGCCACAGGTGGAATTTTGGGCGCAATTTATCACATGATAGCATTTATCCGTTGCGTCCGCAGATCCCCAAGCCAATAGCCCCACGCACACTACAAACTATCGTCCTCGCGACAGTACGTTTACTCTATAGCGCCTCCTTTGTGAGTAACCGTTGACCGAATACCTCAGAGCCTACCCCAAATCTCTCGCAACGTCAAGCATCGCCGGCGTGCCCAGACTAACCAAGGTGCGGGATCGGATTAGCCACAATCCGGGGAACTGGTCGTCGACGCGTTCCGGGATCGCGCCCCATAACCTGATGCCAGAAATCTTCGACCGGTGTTCTGAGAATCGGACTTGATTCGATTCAACGCGCGGCGAGGGACGATAGTCTAATCTCGGACAGCCGAGGTCCGATGTCTCATTCCGGGGGATCTTCGACGCCATGTGCGGATCGTTCGCATGTGTCCGAAGTATCCTCGGCGGCGTTGTCATCTTTTTAGAGCCACGCGGTCATCTATACAGGGGAGGCGGGCGTTTCCTCTCGAAACCGGCCTTGGGCCCCGATGCTTCGAAGCGACCGTGGCTATCGCGTCGAAAATTGTGTATAATTGTGCTCTAAGTCTATCCACTGCTTTGATTTAGAACTTTGGAGCGTGCTGTGTCGGTGGGTCGTAAATCCCGGAACGGGTTCATCCTGAAGACCTCGCTGGGTCTGCTCGCGCTTGCCGTGATCGCCGGCGCCGTCCGGATCGGCCGCCGCGGTCCGGACACCAGCTACACCACCTTCACCGTCCGTCGCGGCCCGCTCGATATCAAAGTCGTCGAAGGCGGCGAGGTCAAGGCCCTCGAAAGCCAGGAGATCAAGTCTCAAGTCAAAGGCTGGGAAGGCACGAAGATTCTTTACATCGTCGAGGAAGGCATCTACGTAACCGACGAAGATGTGAAGAACAAGAAGAAGCTGGTCGAACTCGACTCCTCGAGCATCAACGAAAAACTCACCACCGCGCAGATATCTTTCAAAGGCACCCAGGCCTCGCTCACAGAAGCGGAAAAAGGCTTCGAGATCGAAATCAACCAGGCCGAGAGCGATATCTACGCCACCAAGCTTGAAGTCACCTTCGCCGAGATGGGCCTGGCCAAGTACCTCGGCACGGAAGTGACCGCGATCGTCATGAAGGCGCTCGAAGAACTGCGCGTCGCCGAGGAAGCCAAGGAGGCCGAAAAAGCGCGCATCGCGGAGGCCGAGCGCAAGGCCAAGGAAGAGGCCGCAGCGAGGGCCGCGCAGGTAGCGGCCGACAAAGCCGCCCAGGACGCTGCGACGGCGGCCGCAGCAGCCGCTGCCGAGGCTACCCGGGAAGTGGCTGCGCCCACGCTCATTCCTATCATCGCCGAAGACACCGCCGCGCCCGCCGCCGCCGCCGCGCCCAGTCCCGTGGCCCAAGCGGAGGAGGAGGAAGCGGAGATCACGCTCGACGATTTGCGCATCCCCACCCCCGACATCGATTTCGCGACCTTCGCGCGCTCCGAGAAGCTCGGCAACGGCGAGGCGAGCCAAAAACTCTCGACCTTGCAGGACGCGCTGATGCTCGCCCGCGCGGAACATTCGAAAGCGAAGAACACCTACGACAGCCAAAAGCGGCTCTTCGACAAAACCTTTATTACCCCGAACGAACTCGAGAACTACAAGCTGACCCTCGAAAAAAGCGAGACGAGCGTGAAGGTCGCCGAAACCGCGCATAAAATCTTCATCGACTACGAGTTCAAGAAGGAAGCGCAAAAGCTGATGGCGGACTACGTGCTCGCGACGCGCAAGCTCGCGCGCACCGAGCAGCAGGCCCTCTCGAAAATCGCGCAGTCCCGCGCGAAACTGCTCTCCGCCAAGGGCCAGTTCAAAATCGAGGAAGACCGAATCAAGGACTACCATGACCAGATCGCCAAGTGCGTGATGGGGGCAGAGCGCGCCGGCCTGGTGGTCTACGGCGGCGGCGGCGATAACCGGTACTGGAACGAGGAGCCGATCAAGGAAGGCGCGACCGTCCGCGAGAAACAGGCCATCATCACGATTCCCGACATGTCGAAAATGTCGGTAAAGGTGAACATCCACGAGTCCGACATCAAGAAGATCGTCACCGGCCAAAAGGCGCGCGTGCGCGTGGATGCCTTCCCCGATCGCGTGCTCGACGGCGAAGTCATCAAGGTCGGCGTCCTGCCAAATTCCGAAAACCGCTGGATGAATCCCGACCTCAAGGTCTACGAGACCACAATCAAAATCGAAGGCACCATCGAGTGGCTCAAACCCGGCATGAGCGCCGAGGCCGAGGTCCTCGTCAAGCGGCTCGACGACGCGGTGTACATCCCCATTCAGTCCGTCGTGCCGCAGGGCGACAAGCAGGTCTGCTTCGTGATCGAGGGCGGCGAACCTACGCGGCGCGAGATCGAGACCGGCGAGATCACGGTCGAATTCATCACCGTGACCAAGGGCCTCAAGGCCGGCGAACGCGTGCTCATCCGCCCGCCCGATGGCAGCCGCCAGGAACAAATCAAAAAACAAGACGGCGAGACGGAAGAAAAAGACGGCGAGAAGAAGAAGCCGGCCGGCGCGCCGGCAACTCCGGCCCCGGCCCCTGCGCCGGCTGCCACCCCGCCGAAGACCACCTCGACCCCCGCCGCCGCTACGCCCGCGCCCGCAGCCTGACCATGTCCGCCGCCGCGCCGCGCCGCCCCGGATCCGCCTCGTCGTGGTCCTCGCTCCGGCGCAGCGTTCGCCTCGGCCTGCGCAGCATCTGGCTGCACCGCCTGCGCTCCTCCCTCACGATGCTCGGCATCGTCTTCGGCGTCGGCTCCGTCATCGCCATGCTCGCCGTCGGCGAGGGCGCGAGTTTCGAGGCGCAGGAACAAATCCGCCAGCAGGGCAGCCACAACATCATCGTGCGCAGCGTCAAACCGCCGGAGGACGAGACCGGCTCGCGCGGCAACAGTTGGATGATTGAATACGGCATCACCAGCCGCGACCTTCAGCGCATCCGCGAGACCATCCCTACGGTCGACACGATCGTGCCGGGGCGCATCCTGCGCAAAAAAGTGTGGAACATCGGCCGCCGCGTGGACTGCGACGTCATCGGCACGCTGCCCATCTACGCCGAGACGCGCAACTTCCCCGTCGCCACGGGCCGCTTCTTCTCCGAGGCCGAAATGGCGCGGCAGGCCAACGTCATCGTGCTCGGCGCGGAGGTCGTCCCCGAGCTCTTCCCGCTCGAGACCGCGCTGGGGAATTCCGTGCGCATCGGCCAGAACTACTACACCGTCATCGGCATCATGGAGCCGCGCGGCGGCGGCGCTGGCGAGACGGCCAAGCACGCCAAGGCCGCGGCAGCCGTGACACAGAGCTCGCAGAAGAGCGTCTACATCCCGCTCTCCACGGCGACCACCCGCTTCGGCGAGATCATCGTCAAGCAGTCCAGCGGCAGCCGCGAAATCGAACGCGTCGAGTTCCACGAGGCGACCATCAAGATTAAAAATCTCGACGACGTCATCGAGACCTCGCGCATCATCGAGGACCTGATGCAACTCAACCATAAGCGGGCCGACTTCGAGATCGTCGTCCCGCTCAGCCTGCTGCAAGCGGCGGAGCGCACCGCCCGCATCTTCAACATCGTGCTGGGCTCGATCGCCGCCATCTCGCTGCTCGTCGGCGGCATCGGCATCATGAACATCATGCTCGCCAACGTCAGCGAGCGCACCCGCGAAATCGGCATCCGCCGCGCCGTCGGCGCGCGCCAGCAGGACATCGCCGTCCAGTTCCTCATCGAGACCCTGCTGCTCTCGGGCATCGGTGGCGTCGCCGGCGTCGCGATCGGCGTAGGCCTGCCCCAGCTCATCACCTACTTCGCCGAACAGCGCACCATCGTCACCTTCTGGTCACCCATCCTCGCGCTCGGCATCTCCGCGGGGGTCGGTGTCGCCTTCGGCCTCTACCCCGCCATGCGCGCGGCGAAGATGGACCCCGTCGAGGCGCTACGGCACGAGTGATCCCGGTGCATGTAGGGGCGGCCCCCCGTGGCCCCCCGTGGCCGCCCTGGGTCCGCCCGCAACCCAGGGCGGCCACGGGGGGCCGCCCCTACGAAACTTCCTTCGCCTGCTGTTCGCCTTCGCGTTGAAGTTGGAAGAGGTTCATGTTGTCGCGCGCGAGGCACCAGAGGCCCAGTCCGAGGACCGCTGGAAACTGCGCGAGGTGCGCGACAATCGCGTAGGCCTTTGCCGTATTTACATCCACGCCCGGAACCGTCATCACCAGCGCGAGCACGATCGCGATGTGAAAGGGCCCCACGAAGCCCGGTGTGTTCGGCGCGGCGATCGCCACCGCGAGGATCGCCTGCATCACGAAGGGCGTGTACCACGGGAACTCCACCTCAAACGCCATCAGCGCCAGCGCCAGCCCGGCCAGATTGAGCCCCCACGTGATCAGCGACCACCCCACGCTGCGCAGCAGCTCCAGCGGCGAGCGAAACACGTGCAGCCCGTCCGCGAAATGGTTGATCATTCCGTTGACAAAATCGGCCACGCGTTTGGATACGAGGCCGAACACTTTGGTCGAAATCCACAGCACTACGTTGCGGTTCGTGTACAGCCCGACGAATCCCGCGACGATGACCAGCAGCAAGACGCCTGTCCCGATCGCGCCTTGGTGATACTGCCGCGCGGTCAGCGTAATCGGCGCGTCCGTGCCGAAGGTCTCCGCAGGAATGCTCAAGTCGCCCGCCGGCTGAAACGCAAGCAGCGACACGATCATCACCGCCAGTAGCCCGAAGAGATCGGTCAGCCGATCGACCGCGTTCAGCGCCATCGTTTTCGAGAATGGCAGTCCCGTGAGCCGTGTGAGCACCAGCGGCCGGATCACTTCGCCCGCGCGCGCGGGCAACACGGCGTTCGCCAGGAATCCAATTTGCGTCGCGCTGAACATCTGCCGGAAGGTCGCCGGATGCGCCGCGCGCACGATGAAACTCCACCGGCGGACACGCGCCGGGTGCGCGAGAAACAACGGCACCAGCGAGAAAATCAACAGCAACCAGTTCGCGCCGCGCAGCGCGTGGCCGACCTCCTGCCAATCCGTCTTGCGGAACAGCAGCCACAGCATCAGCGCCATGAGCACAAAGCCGACGACGCCGAGCACCCACTTCTTCATTGGGCGGCGCCGGGAGACAAGCGGCGGGACGCCGCTTCCACTTTCATCGCCATCGCCATCGTCACGCCGTGCCCGCGGCCAGCGAGCTGACCCCGCTCTCGACATAGAGCTCGATGCTCTCGCACAAGGTCCGGAGGATCCACGCGCGCTTGGCGTCGTCGGTCTCCAGCAGCGTTGCGCGGAAGCCGTGGTGCGTGCATTGGAAGCCCGTCAGCGGCACCACCACGATGCCCGTCGCGCCCATAAGGTAATAGACGAAGCGCTTGTCCGGCTCGACACCGTTGACCATCTGCTCAATGCGCCGCCGCACGCCGTCGTTCTCGATGCGTAGCGTCTGATGGCCGTTCAGAATGCCGTCCTTGAACATCACGGTGTAATAAAACGCGCCGCGCGGCTTGTTCACGATCACGTGCTCGCACCCCGCGAAGGCCTCGGCCATCTCGTCCGCGCGCGCGGCGAACATCGCCTCGCGCCGATCGAGGTGCGCCGGGTAGCGCGCATCGCCCATCACCGGCGGGATCGACATCTGCGGCAGCGTCGTGCTCGACACCTCGAGCCGCTTGGCCGCCAGCAGGCAGTCCACATACTTCGCAAAGTTTGCGTCGCGGTCCTTGTTCAACACCTCGAGCCACCCGCAGCGGGAACCCGGCCACGGATACTCCTTGCTGATCCCGCGCATCGCCAGGCCCGGCACCTTTCCGATCCACTCGCTCATGTGGAGCCGCGGCTGACCGTTATAAACGATGTGCGAGTAGATCTCGTCCGCGATCAGGAAAATATCGAATTCCTGCGCGATGGCCGCGATCTCTTCGAGAATCTCGCGCGGATACACCGCACCCGTCGGGTTGTCCGGCGAGAGCAGCAAAATCCCCGCAATCGAATCGTTGTACTTCACCTTGGCGCGGATGTCCTCGACGTCCGGCATCCACCCATTGTACGGGTCAAGGTTGTAGGTGACGTGGTTGTACCCCGAATGCGCGGCCTCCGCGCTCGAATGCGTGCTGTACGCCGGAGACGGCCCCAGCACGCGCGCCTCGCGCCGCAAAAATCCATACACCTTGGCGACCGCATCGCCCAGGCCGTTGAAGAACATGATTTCGTCCGGCGTTACCCGCGCGCCGTCGCGCTTGTTCACCTCGGCCGCCAGAAACTCCCGCGTCTCCGGCACGCCGCGCGTGTCGCAATACGCCCACGACTTCGGATCGGCCGCGAGGCCCGTGACGATGTCGCGAATCCACTGCGGCGGCGTCTCGCCCTTCTGGATCGGGTCGCCGATGTTCTCCCAGACGATTTCCTGGCCCAGCCGCCGGATGTCGTGCGCGGCGCCGACAATCTCGCGAATCTCGTATTTCAGGCTGGCCGCGCCGGAATGAATGATGTCTCTACGCATGATGACCGAAGTACTCCCCAAGGACCCGAGAATCTGCCGAGGCCAGCACGGACCGGCCCAAAGAAGGCGCGGAAAAGGCGGCTCGGACGAGACCTCTGGCCGCCTAAATGTTACGTGCACATAGGCTTAGAATGCAAAAGACGGGCCGGAGGATGGCGGGCGAAGGCAAGACCAGGACGGCAAAAAAAGCAACCACCCGCGGGCAAACCTAAGCCCGCTGACGCGCTCGAAAAGGATGGCCGGTGGAGTCCATGGTGAGAGTACGCGCGAGTATGCGCACTCCGCTGTTGTCCCATCATCGATCACAATTCCCCGATCGTAGGGGCGACCCCCCGTGGTCGCCCAAGCGCGCAGGCTGACCCGGCAAAAATCAGGGCGGCCACAGGGGGCCGCCCCTACTCTTTTTTGATGGAACGACTTTTTCAATGCTTCTAACGCGCGGCGAAGGCGTGTCTTGATAACGCCGCGGGTTAACTCGCCATCACTTCCTGGGCCCTGCGCAGGGCCTGAGTCATGCCTTTGACCTTGTACTTTCTCGCGACTTTCTTCACGTGCAGTTCCAGCGAACCCGGCGCGATCATTTCCACACCGAGCAAATTCCCCTTGCTGTCCTCATCCGCATAGCAGGCGTCTTCATCGACTTCGACGGTCCGCGACACTTGTCCCTCACGAACCTTGAAATAAACGGCAAGCACCCGTCCGCTGTCAATGTCTGTTTGAATAGTGACTTCCATAATTCACTCTCTCCACATTGCGGTAACGATTATGTAGCGTGACTTCCGCTGCTCGTAAACGACCCGCAGCTTTCGACCGTCCCTGAACACACGCTCGACCACCGTCGTGCCGTGGCTCTTTCCGAGATGTTGAATGTGTGGTTCGCCGATCACCGCTCGAATTTGATCTCGCGTAATCCCGCGTTGTCCCATCCGCTTCAAGGCGTGAGGGGTGTACAAGTAGTCTGGATTTCTCGAAGCAGTCACGCCTACCCCTCGATTGTATCACGCGCAGCCAATACTCTAGCACGCTTCAATCCAGCAGGATTGCCGCTCTCTTTTGTCCGGACATTGTCATTTCGTCGCCAATTTCGCATTTCACGGATAATATCCCTGTCGGCAATTCTCTACTCCCGGCCAATCAAGCTCTCCGCGGCGTCCAGCGCTCGCTTCAGCCGCGTCTCGATCACGCCCCAAGTCAGCTCATCCTCGACCTGGTTATACCCATGCACGAGCACATGCCGGAACGCGATCAGCGCGCGCGACTCGGGAATCTTTGCGAGCAGGTGCGGGAAATAATTCTTGAGCTGGAACAGCGCCTCGCCGATCACGATGAACTTGCGCTCCACTGCGGACTGGAGCATCGGGTCCTTCAAGAATATCGTCGAGGCCCTTGCCGTCGACCATCTCCAGAATATCGCGCGCGGCGAAAATCAGGTCATGCAGATACGGCTTCGGACTACGCCGCATAGATCAACACCCGGTTCGACTCCGCGCTCTCGCGGAAGTATGGATTCTTCAACGCGCCGATCTCGATCAAATCTATCCGCCGGCGAAACAGGTCCCGCAACCCCGCCAGCAATCCAAAGTACCGGTCGGCGTGGTCAGCCGGCGTACACGAAAGAAATCGGACCAGAAAATCGACGTCGCTGCGCAACCGTTTGAAGTCCCCCGAAGCCGCCGACCCGGACAAATACAGTTCCTGGACATGGTAGTGCTTACACAACTCCTCAATCGCCGCGGACTTCTTCTGCACCAGCCGCGTCACCGCGTGCACGGGGGATTTATCGGAGCGGGGCTTCGCCATGGCGTATTCCAAAGGCCTGTAACAAATCCCAACGATCGTAGCATGGGCGGCTCGCCCATGCGGGTTCATGGCGGCCGGCGTCGGGTGTTGTTAGAGTGTCTAATGCTCTTAGATGGCGCGATTCGCCTCTTGCTTGGCGCGCCCGCCAAATGCTATTCTCCGCCGCTTCTAACTTTGCAGGGGCCTCGCCTAACGAGGCCGGTATGGGTGCCCGCGTGCGCGCGGGTTGTGCCGGCCGGGGCCCCGCAGGCAACCCAAGGAGAGCGTTCCCGCATGTCCACCCTCACCATGAAAGACCTGCTGGAGTCCGGCATCCATTTCGGACACCAGACCCGCCGCTGGAATCCCAAGATGAGCCGGTACATTTACGGCGAGCGGCACGGCATCTACATCATCGATTTGCAGAAGACCATCCGGCAGTTGCAGCGCGCGTACAAGACCGTGCGCGACACGGCGGCGAACGGCGGCACGATCCTCTTCGTGGGCACGAAGAAGCAGGCGCGCGAGGTGGTGCAGCAGCAGGCGGAGCGCTGCGGGCAGTTCTACGTGAACAATCGCTGGCTGGGCGGCACGCTGACGAACTGGTCGACGATCCAGGGCAGCATCAAGTCGCTGGCCAAGCTGGTCGAGATGGAAGAGACGAAGAAAATTGAACAGTTTACGAAGAAAGAGCAGACGGCATTTCGCCGGGACCGCGCGCGCCTCGAGAAAAACCTCTCGGGGATCAAGACGATGCCCGAGCTGCCGAGCCTGATTTTCGTGATTGACTCGCACCGCGAGGACATCGCTATTCGCGAGGCGCAGCGCATGAAGATGCCGTCCATCGCGATCTGCGACACGAACAGCGACCCGGAAAAGGTCGATATTCCGATCCCCGGCAATGACGACGCGATCCGCGCGATCACGCTGTTCTGCACGGTGATTGCCGACGCGGTCATCGAGGGGCGTCAGCGCTTCGAGAAGGACCGCGAGCAGGCCGCCTCACAGGCCAAGTCTGAAGCGGACAAGGCCGTTCGCTCTGCCAAGCTCGCGCGCCAGGCGACCAAGGGCAGCGACGCCGAGCCGGCCAAGGCGCGCGCCGCCGAGACCGAGGAAGTCGCCGCGGAGTAATCCGCTTCCGGCCCGCGAGTGCGGCCGGGGTTTCGTTGCATCTGAAACGAGGGAGTGTCACGCGAGAATGAGTTTCACCGTAAAAGACGTCCAGGACCTGCGCGAGAAGACCGGCGCGGGTATGATGGACTGCAAGAAGGCGCTGACCGCGACGAACGGCGGCATGGCCAAGGCGGAGGTGTGGCTGCGCGAGAAGGGGATTTCCAGCGCGGCGAAACGCACCAGCCGGGTCGCCGCGGAAGGCGCGGTGTGCTCGTACATCCACATGGGCGGGAAGATCGGCGTGTTGGTCGAGATCAACTGCGAGACGGATTTCGTGGCGCGCGGCGAGAAGTTCCAGCAGCTCGGCAAGGACTTGTGCCTGCAAGTCTGCTCGGCCGCGCCGCGCTGGGTGCGCCGCGAGGAAGTGCCGGCGGACGTGATCGAGTCGGAGAAGAGCATCTACCGCAAGCAGATCGCGGAGAGCGGAAAGCCGGCCCACGTGATCGACAAGATCGCCGACGGCAAGATGACCAAATTTTTCGAGGACAATTGCCTGCTCGAGCAGCCCTTTGTCAAAGAGCCGAAGACGAAGGTCGGCGATCTCGTCGCGGGCCTGAGCGGCACGGTGGGCGAGAAGATTGACGTGCGGCGCTTCGTGCGCTTCATACTCGGCGAAGGCATCGAGAAAAAGCATACCGATCTCGCCGCGGAAGTCGCCGCGGCGCTCAAGCAAGCCGAAGGAAAGTGAGCCGCCTTGGCCGGGCCTGCGTATAAGCGCATCCTGCTCAAACTCAGCGGCGAGGCCTTGCAAGGCCCGCGGCAAAGCGGTATTGATTTTGAAACGGTGGCGCGCTTCTGCGCGGAGATTGCCGAGGTACACGCGATGGGCGTCGAGATCGGGATCGTCGTCGGCGGCGGCAATATCTTTCGCGGCTCGGGCGGGCTGACCAACGGTCTCGACAAACCCACCGGCGATTACATGGGCATGCTGGCGACGCTGATCAACGCGCTTGCGATGCAGGCCGGACTCGAGAAGGCCGGCGTGCCTACGCGCGTGCTCTCCGCGATCGAGGTGCGGCCGGTCGCCGAGCCTTACATCCGCCGGCGCGCGATCCGCCACCTCGAAAAAGGCCGCGTGGTCATTTTCGGCGCGGGCACGGGCAATCCTTTCTTCACCACCGACACGGCGGCCGCGCTGCGCGCGAGCGAGATGGGCGCGGAGGTCCTGCTCAAGGCCACCAAGGTCGACGGCATCTACGATTCCGACCCGAAGAAGAACGCCAAGGCGAAGCGTTTTGACGTGTTGGGTTACACCGAGGTGCTCGCCCGGAATCTCGCGGTGATGGATGCCACGGCGATTTCGCTGTGCCGTGAAAACAAACTGCCGATCCTTGTCTTCGACCTCACGCGCGAGGGCAACATCGTGCGCGCGCTTCGGGGCGAGGCCATCGGCACCTTCGTGCAAGGAGAATGACACATGCACAAGCTGGTCAAGGAAGCGCGGGACAAGATGACGAAGTGCCTGCAGTCGTTTGAGAACGAAATCGTGCACATCCGCACGGGCCGCGCCTCGACGGGGCTGGTGGACAGCCTCGATGTGGAGGCCTACGGCCAGCGGATGAAGCTCAACCAGATGGCCACGACCAGCGCGCCCGAGGCGCGCTCGATCACGATCCAGCCATGGGACAAGGGGATGATCGGGGCCATTGAAAAGGCGATCATGGCTGCCAACCTCGGCGTGACGCCGAAGAACGACGGCCACCTCATCCGCATCACGATCCCGGAGATGAGCGAAGACCGCCGCCGCGAATACGTCAAGCACGTCGGCAAGCTGTCCGAAGAAGCGCGGGTCGCCGTGCGCAATGTGCGGCGGCATGAGATGGAAGCGGCCAAGAAAGACAAGTCGATCCCCGAGGATGAAGGGCGGCGCATTTCCGACGAAATCCAGAAGGCCACCGACGAGTTTGTGGCGAAGATCGATGGCGACGTGAAGGCCAAGGAAAAAGAGATCATGGAAGTCTGAAGGAGTTTTACAGAAGGAAACGAAGGGAACGAAGGGAACGAAGAAGAAATCTGTTTGGTTCCTTGTAGAGGTAGGGCAGAGATTCCTGCGATTGGGCTTGCGAGATTCGTCAGGGCGACCGGCACTAGCTCCTCTCTCAGATTCCAGAATTGATTGATTTTCCCGATCGCTAGCAGTCCCGGCAGTTCGTTTCCCATGACCTCGCTTTTCTTTTCCGGGACCGGTCGATCGGTTCTTCGTTCTCTTCGTTACCTTCTGTAAAATGCACTTACTCCCGGCCAGTGTGGGAGATGGGGGCGCAGCGCGTGACCACCTCGCGGGACGACAGCGGGCTCGACCCCAAGCGCCTGCCGCGTCACGTCGCGATCGTCATGGACGGGAACGGCCGCTGGGCCAAGAAGCACGGCCTCTCGCGCATCAAGGGCCACGAGGAGGGCGCCAAGGCCGTGCGCGCGGTGATCGAGGCCTGCCGCGAGATCGGCGGCGTGGAGTCGCTCACGCTGTATGCCTTCTCGACTGAGAACTGGCGCCGATCGAAGGCCGAGGTCTCCGGGCTGTTCCGCTTGCTCAGCAAATACATCCGGCTCGAAATCGACAATCTCCATGCCGAGGGCGTGCGCGTGCGCTTCATCGGCCGGCGCGAGGGCCTGCCGGCGAGTGTGGTCAAGGAGATAGACGGCTCCGAGGCGCGCACGCACGCCAACCGCGCGATGCAGGTGAACTTCGCGATCAACTACGGCGCGCGCGCGGAGATCGCGGACGCCTGCCGCGCGATCGCCGCCGACGTGAAGGCGGGCCGCTTGCGGGAAGACAAGATCGACGAGGCAGCCATCAGTGCGCGGCTCTACGACCCGGCTTCCGCCGATCTCGATTTGCTGATCCGCACCGGCGGCCATAAGCGGTTGAGCAATTTCATGCTGTGGCAGGCCTCCTACGCCGAGCTGATGGTCACCGCGACGCTGTGGCCGGACTTTCGCAAGCGCCACGTGATCGAGGCCTTCCGCGAATTCGCCGCGCGCGACCGCAACTTCGGAGGCCGCCCGCGCGCATGAGCCAGCCCCGCAACAATCTCATGCTCCGCGTCATCACGGCGCTCATCCTCCTGCCGGTCGTCCTCACGCTCCTCTGGGCGCCGCCGCTCCGCGCGGGCTTCGCGGTGCTCGTCGCGTTCATCGCGATGACGGCGCTGCACGAATTCCTCAACCTGCTCCGGGTCCGCCACATCCCCACGCACGAGCCCATGGCCCACCTCGGCGCGCTGGCGCTGATCGCCGCCGCGTGGTTCGGCGACACCGTGTACTTGAATGCGGCGCTCGTGGCCGGGCTGGTCGCGGTGGGACTGGCCGGCATCGTGATCGCGCCGCCCTCGGCCGCGGGCATCTCGGGCGCGTTCGCCGCGCTGATCTACACGGCGTGGTGCCCCGCGCATGTCTTGCTGCTGCACCAATTCGATCCGGAGGGCCCGGGCCTCGTCATGTTCATGGTGGTCACCGTTGTGCTGACGGACACGGCGGCCTACTTCACCGGCAAGGCCATCGGCCGCCACCCGCTCGCGCCGGTGGTCAGCCCCAAGAAAACCTGGGAAGGCTCGATCGGCGGCTTCGTCTTCGCCATTGCCGGCGCGCTTGCCCTCTACTGGCTCGATCGCCGTTACGGCTGGTCGGTCTATCCCGATTGGACGCCGCTGCGCTATGCGCTGACCGCCGCGGCGCTCTCGATCGTCGCGCAGGTGAGCGATCTGGTGAAGTCGGCCGTCAAGCGCGACGCGGGCGTGAAGGACTCGGGCCACCTGCTGCCGGGCCACGGCGGCGCGCTCGATCGATTCGACGGGTTCCTTTTCGCCGCGCCAGTCTTGTACTATATGGCCGTTTTCTGACGCCGCCATCCTTCTTGTCCGGCCCGAACGCGGGCTGGACTGGGCCGAAACCCGTAGGGGCGGGGCCCCGTCCCCGCCCAGCGCGCGCAGACGATCCAGGGCGGGGACACAGGGCCCCAGGGCGGGGACAGGGCCCCGCCCCTACTTAGGCGAGACGTCTCCATAGCTAAGCAGCAGTTTGTTACGAAGCAATCTCAACGGCCGGACGCATCCGGATCGGTTTGGGCCCAGGATTTAATTATGTTTGAAGAAGAATCCACGCGGTTGAAGAAAGTGTCCGAGCGCTTTGACGGGCTGCTCGGCGTGCTCAACCTCGACCTGACGCGCAAAAAGATCGCCACCATCGAGGAAAAAATGTCGGCGCAGAATTTCTGGGACGATCCCGAAGCCGCGCAAAAACACGTGCAGGAACTGAAATCGCTCAAGACTTCGCTGGCCGCGCCCGACACTCTGCGCCGCGAACTCACCGACGCCATCGGCCTCATCGAGATGGCGAACGAGGAGGGCGAGGAATCGATGGGCAAGGAGATCGCCGAGCTCGCGGACCAGATCGAGGAGAAACTGACGCAGGTGGAGCTCGAGAGCCTGCTTAGCGATCCGATGGACGGCAAGAACGCGATCGTCAGCGTGCACCCAGGCGCGGGCGGGACGGAGTCCTGCGACTGGGCCTCGATGATCTATCGCATGCTCACGCGGTTCTGCGAGCGCCGCGAGTTCGCCGTCGAAGTGCTCGATTTTCAGCCGGGCGACGAGGCGGGCCTGAAGGGCGCGTCGCTGCGCGTGAGCGGCCCGATGGCTTACGGCTACCTCAAGTCGGAGAACGGCGTACACCGGCTCGTGCGCATATCGCCGTACGATTCGCAGGCACGGCGGCACACCTCGTTCGCGGCGATCGAAGTGCTCGCCGAAATCGACGACACGGTCGACATCGAGATCAAGGACGACGAGATCGAGATGACGGTCTGCCGCTCCGGCGGCGCGGGCGGCCAGCACGTGAACAAGACGAACTCCGCCGTGCGGCTGACGCACTTGCCCACGGGCATCGTCGTGCAGTGCCAGGTCGAGCGCTCGCAGCACCGCAACCGCGAAGTCGCGTTGCAGATGATCAAGTCCAAGCTCTACGACATCGAGATGAAAAAGAAACAGGCCGAGCTCGACGCGCAGCGCGGGCAACAGCAGGACGTGGCGTGGGGCAGCCAAATCCGCAGCTACGTGCTGCACCCCTACCAGCTTGTGAAGGACCACCGTACCAGCGTCGAATCGGGCAACACGGCGAAAATATTGGACGGCTACCTCGAGCCCTTCATCGAAGGCTACCTGCGGTGGAAACTCGAACAGAAGCGAACTTAAGGGAAAACTAACCACCGATGAATTGTGATGAACACCGATAACCCCGCTCGATGGGGTCGATTCGGAAGATTGGCTTGTTGAAATACTGAATAGGAAAACAGCGGGTGCCGCCTCTAAGCTGCGCTTAGGGGTGAAGCTTTGGAAAACAATTTATGTCCGACGAACTGATCCAGCACCGCCTCGACAAGCTCGGCCGTATCCGCGAACGCGGCGACGAACCCTTCAAGTACAGCTTCTCGCGATCGGGTCCGATCGCCGGGGCGCGCGCGGCCTTTGAAAAGGCGGAGGCGGCCGGCGGCGAGAATCCGAGCGTGGACGCGGTGCTCGCCGGGCGCATGGTCGGCACGCGGACGCAGGGCAAGGTGACCTTCGCGGACTTGCGGGACGAGTCGGGCAAGATTCAACTGTTCATCAAGAAAGACACGGTCGGCGAGGCGGCTTATGCCGCGATCAAAGACTTCGATCTCGGCGACTTCATCGGCGCGCGGGGCAAGGTGCATCGCACGAAGATGGGCGAAATCACGCTCTTCGCGGACGGCTTCGAGTTGCTGACGAAATCGCTCAGGCCGCTGCCGGAAAAGTACCACGGGCTGACCGACGTCGAGACGCGCTACCGGCAGCGTTATCTCGACATGGTGTCGAACCCCGAAGTGATGGACGTCTTCCGCAAGCGCATCCGCATGATCGAGGTGATGCGGCAATTCCTCATCGCGCGCGGGTACCTCGAAGTCGAGACGCCCATCCTCCACCCCATCGCCGGCGGCGCAACCGCGCGGCCCTTCATCACGCACCACAACACCTACGGCCGCGACCTCTTCCTGCGCATCGCGCCGGAGCTCTACCTCAAGCGCCTGATCGTCGGCGGCTTCGAGAAGGTCTTCGAGATCAACCGCAACTTCCGCAACGAGGGTGTCGACAAATTCCACAATCCCGAGTTCACCATGCTCGAACTCTACGAGGCCTACCAGGACTACCTCGGCCTCATGCTGGAGACGGAGGAACTCTTCTGCGCGGTGATCGAGGGCGTGCTGGGGACCTTGCAATTCCCCTACCAGAGCCAGACGATAGACGCGACGCGCCCCTGGAAGCGCCTGGCGCTCTTCGAGGCGATCCGCGAGTACACCGGCATCGACCTGGAAAAGACCCGCGACCGCGAGGAGGCCAAGCGCTTGGCCGAGAGCGTTGGCGTCGGGATCAAACCGGAGATGGGCTACGGCAAGATCGTGGACGAGGTCATGTCGCTGCGCGTGAAACCGAAACTCATCCAGCCGACCTTTCTCTACGACTACCCAATTGAGATTTCACCGCTCGCCAAGAAAAAGCGCGGCAATCCGGCGCTGACCGAGCGCTACCAGGTCTTTATCGCCGGGCTGGAGCTGTGCAACGCCTTCAGCGAACTGAACGACCCGATCGACCAGCGCGAGCGATTCGAGCAACAGCTCGCGCTGCGCGAGCGTGGCGACCAGGAGGCGCAAATGCTCGACGAGGACTTCCTCGCCGCGCTCGAGGTGGGCATGCCGCCGACGGCCGGGCTCGGCATCGGCGTCGACCGGCTCGCCATGCTGCTGACGGACTCACACTCCATCCGCGATGTGATAATCTTTCCGCAGCTCCGGCCCATACCGCCGGCCTAGGGGCGCCAGGGGGAAACGATGTGGTTTGAGGGCTTCGTCGCGCTGCGCTATCTGCGCGGCAAGCGCAAGAACCACTTCATCAGCCTCATCACCATCATCTCGATCGCGGGCGTGGCGGTCGGCGTCATCGCGCTCATCGTCGTGCTCTCGGTGATGACCGGCTTTCAGACCGCGCTGCGCGAAACCATCATCGGCAACCGCGCGCACGTCATGATCATTCGCGGCCCAGGCCTCGTCTTCGAGGAGGACTACCGCGCGATCATGGCCCGCGTCCAGGAGGCCGCACCGGAAATCCTCGCGTCGGGGCCGTTCGTCCAGGTGCAGGCGTTGCTCAAGAGCAGCACCGGCCGAAACTCGGACCGCGCGAGCAGCGGCGCGTTCATTTTCGGCGTCGACCCCGAATTGGAATCGGAGGTCACGCATCTCTCGAAAAACCTCACGTTGACAGACGGCCGCACCTACGGCGCAGGCTCGCTGCCGGGCGATAAGGAGATCGTGCTCGGGTATTTATTGGCGAACACGCTCGGCGTCGGCATTGGCGACCGCATCCAGGTCATCACGCCCTCCGACAATCCCCACCCCTACCGCTCGCAGGGGGGCAAGCGCCTCTTTCTCACCGTGAGCGGGATTTCTCAGGCCAAGATGTCGGAATTCGACACCCTCTTCGCGTGGGTGGATATCCCGACCGCGCAAAAGCTCTCGGAGCTGAAGGGGGTCGACGGCATCCACGTGCGGTTGGCCGATCCATTCCAGGCGGAGGAAGTCGCGCGGCGCATCGAACACCTGCTGGGCTATCGCGCGATCACGTGGTATGAAAACCAGATCAATTTCTTCAGCGCGCTCCGGCAGGAGAAGCTGGCGATGTTCATCATCCTCGTGTTCATCGTGCTCGTCGCCGCGTTTAACATTTCGAGCACGCTGATGATGATGGTGATGGAGAAGGAGCGCGACATCGGCATCCTGCGCACCATCGGCGTGAGCGGCGCGGCCATCCTGCGGCTTTTCGTCGTCGAGGGGCTGATCATCGGACTCACGGGCACCTTCGTCGGCGTCGTGCTCGGCACGATCCTGGCCTACAACGTCAATCCCGTTGCGGAATTCCTCGCGTGGGCGCTCGACGTCGATTTGTTCAACAGCCAGATTTACTACTTCGATCGCATCCCCACACAGGTGGTGCCCGGCGACGTGCTGCGTATCACGCTCTCGGCCATTGTGCTCAGCTTCATTTCGACCATCTATCCGGCGTGGAGCGCTTCGCGGCTCAACCCGGTGGACGCGCTGCGCTATGAGTAACGCCGTTCTCGAATGCCGCCGCGTGACCAAGACTTTCCACGACGGCACGCGTCCGCTCCCCATCCTGCGCGGGATCGACCTGCGCGTGGATGCGGGCAAGATCCTGGCGATCAGCGGCGCGTCGGGCTCGGGCAAGAGCACGCTGCTGCACATCATGGGCACGCTCGACAAGCCGACGGACGGGACGGTCCTGTTTCACGGCGAGGACATCGCCAAGAAAAGCGGCGCGTACTTCAACCGCCTGCGCAACAAGGACCTCGGTTTCGTCTTCCAGTTCTACCACCTGCTCCCGGAATTCTCCGCGCTTGAGAACGTGATGATGCCGGGCCTCGCGCAGGGCCGCAGCCGCCGCGCCTGCCGCGCGCACGCGGAAGAACTGCTGGCGAAGGTCGGCCTCACCGAGCGCCTGCGCCACAAGCCGGGGCAGCTCAGCGGCGGCGAACAGCAGCGGGTCGCGATCGCGCGCGCGCTGTTCAACGGCCCCAGCCTCGTGCTGGCCGACGAACCCACCGGCAACCTCGACGAGCGCACCGGCGCAGAACTCATCGAACTGATCTGGCGTCTCAACGCCGAAGACGGCATTACCTTCGTCCTCGTCACCCACGACCTCGACCTCGCCCGCCGCGCGCACACTTGGGCGGTGTTGCACGAAGGCGTGGCGACCCTGCAGGGCCGTTAGTACCCGGATTCCAGCGTTTTTTCGTCTTCTTGGCGGTTTCGTCGAACGCAGTTGCATATAACAGAACTTGGTTCTATCCTTCGGTCTAGCCGAAGGAGGCCGCTCCCGTGCCGACCCCACAAGAAAAGAAGCTGGACGCGTTGACTGAGAATGAAATTATCCAGCGCGTACGCGAATACGACTTGCTCGCGTTGGAACTCAGGCCGGACGCTCCTATTGAAGGACAGCTCGAGCTCATCGCCCGCGACGCGCGCAGACCGGGCGCCGGACGGGGTGCCAAAAAGAAACGGACGACGGGCGGCGCTGTCCCCCGGCCGATTGTCGCCGAAGGGGACTCGTGGTTCGACTACTATCCGGCGGGGCTCGATGTCGTCTACTGGCTGCGCAAAGACTACAATTGGCCTGTCTACAAAGTCGCGCGGGCTGGCGACACGCTGGAGAACATGGCGTGGGGCACGCAACGCGATAAATGGACCCCGAAACCGAGCCAGCTCCAGACCAAGACCATCGCGGCGATTCGCAAAGTGAGGCCGCACGCCGTACTTCTTTCGGCGGGAGGAAACGATTTCGCAGGCGAGGAACTCAGCCGCCTTCTCAACCATAAGGATTCCCTACTGCCGCCAATTCGCAACGATGTCGTCCAGGAACTGATCGGTGGATACTCCCGGAGCGCGTTTGTCCATATCGCGCAAACGATCTGGGCGGAAGATCCCAAGATCGACATCGTGACGCACGGGTACGCCCACCCGTATCCGGATGGTCGACCGGTCATTAAGGTCTTCGGGTTCTCCTTCGGAGGTCCGTGGTTGCGGCCAACGCTTACCGAAAAGCGTTATATTGATGAGGGAGTGGCGCGCGGCATCATGATCGACCTCGTGGATCGATTCAACCGGATGCTGGCCGGTTTGGCAGCCGACCTCACTCTTAATCCCCGGGGGTCCGGCCGGATCAAATACATCGATTTGCGCCCAGTGGTTAACCGCTACGAACTCTGGGAGAATGAGTTCCACCTGACCAACACCGGATATCGGAAGGTCGCTGGGGCGTTCAACTCCGTACTGTAGTGAACCGGCATCGATCGTCACCCTACCGTGACGCAGACCTTACCGAAGTGTTTTCCGGCGAGCATGTAGTCCATGGCGGCGCGGACGTCCTTGAACGGGAAGACTTTGTCGACGACGGGCTTTAGCTTGTGCTTGCTGATGGCCTTGTTCATGTCCTCGAAGGTCTCTCGCGGGCCGACGAAGACGCCCTGGATGCGGATGTCCTGCATGAGCACGAGCGTGAGGCTCAGCGGGGCCTGCGGGCCCGCGAGCACGCCGACGAGGCTGATGTGCGCGCCGAGGCGGCAGGAGCGGATGGACTGGTCGAGCGTGCCGACGCCGCCGACTTCGATGACGTGGTCCACGCCGATGCCGCCGGTGAGCTTTTTCACTTCTTTCGACCATTGCTCGTTCGTCTTGTAATTCACGCCGTGCGTCGCGCCGAGCTGCTTCGCGCGCGCGAGTTTTTCGTCGCTGCTGGACGTGATGATCACGTCCGCGCCGGCCATGCGCGCGAATTGCAGCGCGAAGACGGACACGCCGCCGGTGCCGAGCGTGAGCACGGTGTCGCCGGGGCGCACGTTGCCGTGGCGGAATAGGCAACTCCACGCCGTCAGCCCCGCGCAGGGCAGCGTTGCGCCTTCCTCGAAGCTGAGATGCGCGGGCAGGTGGACTGCGCCGCCCTCCTCGAGCACGGCCAACTCGCGCAACATACCGTCCAGCGGCGAGCCCATGGCGGACGCCGCGACTTTCTCTACCGTCGGCCGGCCGCCGTCCCAGGCCTGGAAGAAGCAGCCCGCGACGCGGTCGCCGGCCTTGAAGCGCGTGACGCCGGGGCCGATCTCGACCACCTCGCCCGCGCCGTCGCTGAATGGAACCAGCGGAAGCGGCTGCCGAGGATTGTAGAAACCCTGCACCATCAACAGGTCGCGATAATTGATCGACACCGCGCGCACCCGCACGAGAATTTGCTTGGGACCCGGCCGCGGCTCAGGACGTTCCGTGAGTTTCAGATTGTCGAGGCCGAACGCGGTCTGCACTTCGTAGGCTTGCATGGGGCGGTCTCCGATCCGTGTGAATGAAGGCGGCGATAATAACACGCGGAGAATGCGATCGTGCGAAGCCCTTTCTAGCCACGGATTCGACGGATTGAGCGGATCGATTCCTCGACCAGAGCATCGGTGCGCCGCGTCCGGGTAGGGCGGGTCATGACCGCCCTACCCGTCCTCGGCTCGTGAGGACACTCGCCCTCCCGGTTCCGCTGCGTTCTCTGCGGGCTTCCTCGCGGCCTCTGCGGTTGAATTGGTTTGGCCTTTGGGTTTCAGTCCCACGCGCGCGAAGATGCTCTCGACGATCTCTTTGTCCATGCGGTGTAGCGCGGCCATGCGCTCTGCCGTGGCGCGGGTGGCCTCCTTCTGCGCGAGGAGGCCGGTGAGGTCGAGCGCGGCCTGCTCGTCGGGGTCGGGGTTGGTGTCGCACTGTTGGCGCAGCGCGTGTTCGCGTTCGGTCTGCGGCGCGATGTTGTAAGGCCCGTAATGCTGGTCGAGCATCGCGATCCAGCGGCGGAGTTCGCGGGAGAGTTTTTCAAAGGCGATGAGCCCCGCGCTCGGTTTCTCCACGCTCATGTAGTAGTCCTCGGCGGTCTGCTCCATCTTTTCCGTGAAGGGTTTTAGCGCGAGCGCGCGGGCGGCGCGGCTGACCATGACGGTGATGAGCGCGATCTGGTGCGCGAGGTGCAGGCCGTAGGAGTTTTCCGGCCGCGCCATCGTGCGGTGCATCAGGTCCGTGACGGCCGCGTTGTATTCGGCTTGCTCGAAGGGGCATTGCGGGCGATCGGCAGCCGGCAGTTGCGTGACCGAGCGCCCCTGGTCGATCGCGCCGCCGCCCATCGGGCAGCTCTGCCAGGCCGGGCAGTGCGTGCCGCAAATCAACAGACGGCGCGAGTACAGCCCGTGAATGACCGCGTTGCGATTGTCCGCCGGCGCGCCCGTCAGCGGGAAGCCGCCGTGGTGGCGGCACCGGCCCGAGGGGTGGTCGCTCGGCAAAGGACACGGCCTGCCGCCGATGCTCCGCGCGCCGCAAATGCGGCGATCCATCGCCTGCTCGCGCGCCTCGACCTGCGCGACCCAGGCGTCGTCCCAGGAAAGCGCGCAGGGGGTGCCTCGGGTGGTGGCGCGGGGTGGGGCGATGGTCGACATGCGTGCCTCCGGTGGGACCGGTGACGGGCCCTATATAGAGGCGTAGGTTGTTGCACTGGGGATAGTTCGAGAGCAAACGTTGTATGCAGGTGCGAAACAAGGGCTCGACGAATTCCAACAGCCGATTTGATAGGAATCTTGCGGGCTTGTTCGATCTCGATCCTAAAATTCCGCGGCGTAGGAGTTTTTTGGAAGGTCGAACTTCGTTACGTCGAGGCGCGCCCGCAATTATGACGCTCTATGCGTTAGACTGTTTTATCTTGATTGAAAAGACATTTGTCCCGCAACCGTCAGACTGGACATCCGTTGCCTTGTACCATATCTTCGTGTCGTGGGCTTCGGCAACGACCTGACCTATGTAAAGCCCAAGGCCCGATCCGTCCCGTACTTGATCTTTGGCCGAAGTCGCACGAAAGCCTTTTTGAAAGATTTTGTCGCGTTCTGCGTCCGGCACCACGGGACCCTTAGATTCGACGGATACATAGACTCCGTCTTCCTCATCCCGGATCGTGACGTTTATTGCTCTTCCGGCGTCCGAATATTTGACCGCGTTATCGATTAGAACGAGCGCCACAGTTTCAAGCGAGTCGTAGGCAAGAATGCGCTTGAAGCTGGATCCGCGAAGTTCTATGTGAATGTTTCTGCGCAATGCGATTTCGCTAAAGAGCTTTCGCATCTTGTCGAATACCTTGTATACGGGGAATGGTCGCTGTTTTCCCATTTTTGCGGACTCAGGATTGGTAACTAATGAGGAAAACATGAATCGTGAATTGAGAAGACTGACGGACTTGAGCAGGCTAGTAAGTTCACTGGGCGCCGAATCGGCTTTCTCGTGGAAAGTATCTCCCGGATATTTCTGGATTAGAGCTTCTGCGTTTCTATAGACGAGGCTCGTAGCAGTCTTCACATCATGAAGACTAGCGACTCCTTCGTCTACGCGTTCCTCGACAAGTTTCTGCACTTCTCCGAGAGCCTCCGCAAAGACGGACCTCCACCGCGTTACTTCGGCCAAGCGAACCCTGTTCGGCTTGAGTTGGTCGCGAATATGCTTTGGGCAGCCGGAATTCAATTCTGTTTCAAGCAACCCATTGATCAGGATTTTCCAGCCATCGCCTTTAATTAGGAACACAGACATCTTGCTCTCGCTGCAGATAGAGTGAGAAACGGCTGAAGTCGTCGCGTCGGTCAGCCGGAAACGGCAGGAGCGGCTACTGCATTTCTGACACTTCCTCGGCTGCTGATAGACCAGTCCGTTTCGGAGCGCGCCAAAATGGTCAATACTAGGAAAAGGGCTAAGTATTAGACCAAGTCGATCTAGCGAGCTTACGTCACGCATAGGTCAATGATTCGTTCGACGACAAATGCGAATCTTGAAAGTAATTCGGCTTTCTCCAAGACAGCCCGCAAGAGTGCACGCGCTTTGTCGGGATGTCCACCCCGAAGCGCTTTAGCGATGCGGCCTTCGATTTTGGAGCGCTCTTTAACGGATACACCGCACGTCGCGAGTGCCTGGGAAAGTGCGTTCCAGTAATGGAGCGAATTAAATCTATCTTGAAGCAGTTGATCGACTACTTCTTTGCACTTGATTGCATCGGCCGGCTTCCAGAGCGCGTCGTCTGCGATCTGCCAAAAACGGTTTTTGCTCAAATCAAACGACTGCCCGGAGAACGCCACAATGATCTGCGCCGGATTGAATTTCTTCAGATGATCTAGAACACCCAGTCCGTCGCCTTCACCCCAATTGGTTGCGACTCCCCCAATATCAAGAATGATAATGTCGAAGTCGCCACGCTCAAGGCGATCCATCGACTCCACTTTCTCCCAGTACTCTATTGAATACCCTTCCTTGCGCAATAGGTCGACGGGGAACGCGTGGGGGTCGTCGTCGATGACAAGAATCTTCGCTCGACGTTTGAGCTCGGGTAAGCTCATCTGAGGAGCCACCTCTTCGAGGCTCAGTTTTTTATGTCCAAACATTTTGAGCATCCGGCAATAGATTTAGCTACCACGATATCCCATACTACAGTACAAGTCGAAAAGTGTCGTTGGGCGGGCGGGAAAATGCCGAGTTTCGCGCAATAGAATCGTTTTTGTGAATCAGTTTCCGATGGCTGATCGGTAGGAAGCGGGTTGTCGGCTGCTAGAGTCAGCTGGTAGAGATTGCTTCGTCGCAACCTCGCTCCTCGCAATGACAGTGGGGTAGTCGCGTTTCTCACAATGACGAAGGTGTGATCGGGCTGCTCATGGTGACGGGGCTATTCCCCCTTGTAGGCGATCGCGCTGATTTCGAGGTTGGCGCCGAAGGCGAGTTGGAGGCCGCCGGTGCAGGCGCGGGCGGGGAATTTTCCGTTGGGGAAATATTCGCGGTAGGCGGCGTTCATGGCGGGGTAGTGCTTCATGTCGGAGAGGTAGACCGTCACGTTGACGACGTCGGCGAAGGTGTAGCCGTTTTGCTTGAGGATGGCGTCGATGTTGTCCATGGTCTGGCGCGTTTGCGCGGCGACGTCGCCCGTGATCGGAGTTCCGTCCGGCTTCATGGGAATCTGCCCGCTGACGTACAAGGTCGGCCCCGCCTGCCGCGCGGGGCTAAACGGCAGCGCGGCGACATCGACCTTCGGAGTCTGTTGAGCGAGCACGGGCCACATCGCGACGCTGGTGGCGAGGACTACGCCGGCCACAACAGCAGAAATCGGGAGCACATAGTTTTTCATGTCGACCTCCGGTTCGATCGGGAAAGGCCTGTCAAGCCATTTGCTGATCTTACCGTAGGGGGCATCGTCGAGACCATTGTGATCTTACCGTTGCGTTGTCGTTTGGGCATGGGGTCCTCCTGAAAGCTTCTAACAATGACCGACGCCGGCCGCCATGGATCCGCATGGGCGGGCCGCCCGTGTTACGATCGTTGGGATTTGTTACAGGCATTAAATAGGCGGCGGTCTATCGGAACCATTTCACGCTCAAGGAAGACTATCGCGCTCCTGCGAATGCGAGCCGATTGGGGCGTGTCTTTCGACGGACCGGCGGGGAGATTCTTCGCTCCGCTCAGAATGACAAAAAAAGGGATCTTCCGGTGCGGGGAATTACGCAACGGTCCGCTAAGAAAACAGTGGGTCGCTGTAGGGGCGGCCCCCTGTGGCCGCCCTGGGATTCCGGCGTGCACAGGGCGGGGACTGGGCCCCGCCCCTACTATCGCGG
>JBCLBO010000020.1:0-42815 GCA_038916785.1 Candidatus Hydrogenedentales bacterium
TCACGTGCCACCGGACGATCCTCGTGTGCCGCGAGTTGAAGAAAATCGAGCCGGACCTGAGCGTCGTCCATATCCTCGGCGACGGCGGCACGGAGACTCAGGAGGCGTCCGAAGAACGGCTCATTGCGCTGCACAAGCTCGAGCCCGAGTTGTTCGGCGAGCTCTCGAGCCGCGAGGGCCTCGTCGAGCGCGCCTACGACTTGCAAGCCGGCAAAATCGCGTATACCGCGGCCTCGGCGGACCCGTGAAACTCTTCACGATCGGATTCACGCAACGCTCGGCGGAAGACTTCTTTTCTCGCTTGCAAGACGCGGGAGTCCGCCGCGTGGTCGATGTCCGGCTCAACAACACGTCGCAGATCGCGGGGTTTGCGAAATCGCGCGACCTGCAATTTTTTCTCAAGGCCGTGGCCGGAATTGAGTACGCGCACCGGCCGGTCTACGCGCCAACGCAGGAAATGCTCGACGCCTTCAAGAAAAAGAAGGGCGCCTGGGCGGACTACGAGCGCGATTTCAATGCCCTGCTGCATGATCGCGATATCGCGGCTGTCGCGGCGGCCGAATTGCGCGACGGCGACTGTCTTCTGTGCAGCGAGTACGAGCCGGAGCGCTGCCACCGGCGGCTCGTGGCTGAACTTGTGCATCGAAACCAACCTCGGATCGAAATTGTCCACCTGTGAAACCGGCGCGGATAGTAGTGCTCGCCAACTCCTGGAAGCACCACGACTATTGCCTGGCCGGGATTGATCTGGACACGGGAAAATGGGTCCGGCCGGTGACGAAACTCGACGATGGCCGGATCCGTCTTACGGACATGAAACTTAAGGGCCGTACCCCGGCGCTGTTGGACGTCATCGAAATCCCGCTGGACGCGGCCGGGCCGGACTTCGGCTTCGAGAGCGAGAACCGCTGGATCCTGCCGGGCGTGTGGCGGCATCTCGGCGTCGAGACGCCGGAGTCGATCGTGCGGCACGCCGTGCAACCCCCGCTCATTTTGCACAGCCGCGAGAGGACCGTTTCGCCCGAGGTGCTCAAGGCGATGCCATTCGAGAAACGGGCCACGCTCCAACTCGTTCGCGTGGACAACTTCGTGGTACGCGATTCCTGGAATCTAGGGAGGCGCCGATGGACCGGAAGGCTGACTTCGGGCGGGAAGGGATTCGATGCGACGATCAGCGACCCAGTGTTCCACGCCAAGTTGAACGGCGGCTACAAACCGTCGGGGCCGTGTCTGCTCACGATGAGTTTGAGCATGCCCTTCAGTTCGTCCACCGGCGCGGCGCCTGTATGCTGGAAGCTGATCGCGGGGGTCATCGAGTTGGCTGCGAACGCGGCACTCCTGGGTTGAGAAGTGTGTTTCGGCAAATGCACAGGGGGCCCAATGGGAAGAATGGGACGTATGAGACTTATGCGACCTATGATCATCCGCGCCGAATTGCGCAGGTTTTGGAAGTCAGCCGTCTAGCGAGGCACGCTTAGGCGCTGCCTTTCGCGGCGACCCGGGCATTGGCCGGCCGCGCTCGCAGGCAACTTCGGGCCGGTTTCGGGTATCATTTGCCCCTAGTCGGGGGACTCTTCGCATGGAAATGTATCGTTTCGCAGTCCAGCACGATTGGCCGGTGCTCTTGCCGATCGTGCTGTGTTCGGTGCTGGCGATTGGGGTGACGATCGAGCGTATCTGGTATTACAAGATCAACAGCCGCGGCGTACGGAAATTTCTCGATCAGTTTGAGAAACAACTGCTGCGCTCGGGCCCGGCGGAAGCCAAGCACTGGGTGGACACGAAGGACGGCCTGGTGCCGCACATCGCGTCCGAGGGCCTGCGCATCATCAACGAGTACCCGGACCGCTTCGAGACGCTGTACGAGGTGGCGTCCTCACTTGCGGCGCGGCAGCTCACGCGCGGGCTGGTGATCCTGGGCACCATCGCGACCATCAGCCCCTACCTCGGCCTCTTCGGCACGGTGGTGCGCATCCTGCTCACCTTCGGCGAGTTGGCGAACGCGGCGGGCGGCGGTGGAGACTCGGCGTCGATCATGTTCGGCATTGGCTCGGCGCTGATCGCGACCGCCTTCGGTCTGGCGGTCGCCATTTTTGCGGTGGTGGCGAATAACTATCTGCAGTCCGTCGCCGAGGGGTTCATGAAGGACTTTGAATTGGTGAAGCTGCTCTGCCTGAGCACGCGGCCCGGGCCGTCCGCCGCGCCGGCCCCGCGGACGGTGGTGCCGATCTCGCGCATGGACCACGAGCGGCGGGGCTAAAATGGCGGGCGGAGGCCGCAAAAAAACCTTTAGCGACATCAATGTCACGCCGCTGACGGACGTGTTCCTTGTCCTGCTCGTCGTGGTGATTATCGCGGCGCCGGCGCTCTCGAATGTGCACAGCGGGATCACGACGCCGCAAGTGAACAGAGCGGTGACGTTGAAGAAAACATGGCTCGTCGCCGAGGTGGACAAGGCGGGTGTGGTGTTCATCGACGAGCAGCAAATCCCCGAGGCGCAATTGCGCGACTACCTCGCGTCGCGCTTGGTGTCGCAGCCCGATAAGAGCATCGTCGTGCGCGGGGACGAATCGGCCCAGAGCGGCGTCATTCTTCATGTGCTGCGCGCCGCGAAGGAGGCCGGATTCGAGCAGGCCTTCATCGCGGGGCAGATCGCGCGGGTCACGCCCGCGCCGCTGAAGTGAGCGGGCGATGAAGAGCTACAATCCGAAAATCATCGCAGAAATTAACATCACCCCGCTGACGGACATTTTTCTCGTGTTGCTGATCATTATGATGGTCGTCACGCCGCTGCTGGATTTCACGGGACTCTCCGCCGCGCTCGGATCGACCGACGCGCCCGCCGCCGCGCCCAGCGACGACAAGGCGCTGACGGTCGAGATCACCGCCGCGGGCGCATACAGAGTCGGCGGCGAGGACGTTGCGCCCGAGGCGCTGGCGGCCAAGCTCAAAGCCGAGGCGCCCGCGCACAAGGCGGGCCTCCTGCTCGAAGTCGACCCCACCGCCCCGCTCCAACGGCTGACCCGGGTGCTGGACCTGTGCCAGTCCACCGGGATTAGCGACCTGTCCATTTCCGAGGCCAAGCCCAAGAACTAAATAGCCGGTGGTATACCTGGATCACTTCACTGTGCAGAAATAGATCGCGCTGGGCCCGTTGCGGCCAGATCAGGGTATGTCTTTCGGCGGACCGGCGGGGAGATTCTTCGCTACCGCTCAGAATGACAAAAGTGAAGGTTCCGGCGTGGAGAACACACCAGTGTCTCAGATTGATCACCGGCTATTTAGAGCAATTTATCCACCGATAGATACTGATGAACACCGATAACTGCCGCAAAAAAAGATCGGTCCCATATCCGGGCCTCACGGCCCTGGCCGAAATCGTGCACGACATCAACCTGAAGGGGCCCACTCACCACCGAAACGAAACGGCTGGAGTGGCGACGGTAATTGACGGCATCGTCCGGCGTCACGCCGAGGATCGGGCGCGGCTCGATGCCGCGACGGCTCTGTTCGATTCGCTCTACGAATCGTTGCGGCCTTAGCAGCCCGTTGAAACAGTCCGCTTCAGAAGGACCATCCCGGCTCGTCTGAAGCGGCGAGACGCCGCTTCCACTTTGGCGGCCTATTGAAAAGCGGCGATTCGTGATATGGGCCCCGCGGACGGCGCATGTACATTCTCCGTGGTTCGTATGAGTTTTAGGCGCTGAACGGCGTGCCAGCTTCACGATACCGAGTTCACGGACCTCCTTCACATCGCCACCTCCGGCCGGATGAATCCCATAGCCCATGCTTGTGGCGCGAGCGCTCTGGGGGCAACCGTGTAACCCACTGCGAACAATGCGCTTAGGCAATCACAGGAGGGTCTGGTTTGCGGGATTTTCGGTTCGCCGGGTACAGTTCAATTGGAATGGGGTACTGGAAGGGAGCCGTTATGGAACAGGTTCTCGTCATAGACGATGACTTGCTGATTCTGGACGTCATGCGTGAGATCCTCGAAGCGGGCGGCTATTCCGTGGCGACGGCCTCGAGCGGCGAGCGCGGCCTGGCGATGATTGCGTCGTCGCATCCCTCGGTCGTCATTACCGACCTCATCATGCCCCACACGGACGGAGTGCACGTCATCAACGAGATTCGCGCGCACGCGCCGGACATCCGGATCATCGCCATTTCGGGCACGCTGCGGGTCGAGCACCTGACGCGGGCGGTGTTGGCCGAGGCCAATCGCGTGATCACGAAGCCCTTCGAGCAGGATGAATTGCTGGATGCGGTCGCCGAATTGATGGACTACCCCAAAGCGGCCGTCTGAGCGGCGCGGCACTTCCTCCGGCGGTTCCGTGTTACCCTAGCGTCCGACCACCGGCTGGAGGCGCTTGTGCATGTTTCGCCCGATCCAAATCACGTCTTCCCTCTTCATGCTCTGCGCCCCGGCGATGGTCTTCGCGGCGGACTCCGGCGCGCCGAGCTTTTACCGCGACGTGCTGCCGGTGCTCCAGGAGAAATGCCAAGAGTGTCACCGGCCGGCGGGCGCGAACTTCGGCGGGATGGTCGCGCCGATGTCGCTGCAGACCTTTGAGGAAGTGCGGCCCTGGGCCAAGGCGATCGCGGAGAAGGTCTCGGGCCGCGAGATGCCGCCGTGGGACGCGGACGCTTCCTTTCATGGCGTATTCAAAAACGAGCGCACGCTAAGCGACGACCAAATTGCGTTGATCACGCGCTGGGTCAGCGGCGGCGCTGCGAAGGGCAACCCGAAGGACGCGCCGGAGCCCCGCGTGTTTCAGAGCCAGGACGGCTGGCTTATCGGCGAGCCGGATTTGATGGTGCCGATCCCGCAGCCCTTCACCGTGGGCGACGAGGTTGCCGACCAGTACACGGCCTTTGAAGTGGACCTCACGGAGGCGCAGCTCTCGCAGGACGCTTGGATCACGGGCTTCCAATGCAAGCCGGGCACGCCGATCATTCACCATTTCAATTGCCACCTGCTCGCGCCGGATGCGGAAGGCAAGCTGCCGCCCAAACGCGACAGCGCGTTGTCGTCGGAACTCGCGCCGGTCGGCGCCGGCCAATACATCGGCGGGGTCTCGTCGGGCACGGACGCATACCCGTATCCCGAAGGCTTCGGCATCCCGATCAAGAAGGGGTCGCGCGTGACCTTCGATGTCCATTACCACAAAGAGCCGGGGCCGGGCACCAGCGTCACCGACGCGTCCTCCGCCATGGGCTTCAAACTGACCTTCGAGCAGCCCAAGCGCACCATCGGCGGCGTGCCCGCGCTGATGAATTTCAACATCAACATCCCGCCGCGCGATCCGGCATTCCAGATCGGGCCCGTGAAGACCACGCTGGCGACCGACGTCGACGTGCTCGGCCTGATGCCGCACGCGCACATGCGCGGCGACAAGGCGAAGTTCGAGGCTTTCTATCCCGACGGCACCAGCGAAGTGCTGCTGAGTGTGCCGCACTACGACTTCGCCTGGCAGACGGTCTATTACTACGAGGACATCAAGCGCCTGCCGGCCGGCACGCGCGTCGAATACACGGCCTGGTACAACAACTCGCCCGAGATGGCCGCCGTGCGCGGCTTCGATTCCGAACAGCGCGTGACCTTCGGCCAGAAATCCACCGATGAAATGATGATGGGTTTCATGATGGCCTCGCCGGTGCCGGCCAGCGAGAAGAAATAGCGAAGAGCCGAAACCCTTCGATCGACGGCTCCGTTATCGCTACAGCGCGTAGCCATGCCGCGCGACTCTGGAGCCACCACACGCGCCGTCATTGCGAGGAAGCCGCGACGGTCGGACCGCCTTCGCGCGCCGATCCAATTTCGCGGCTGACGAAGCAATCTCATCCTCCGCGCGCCGAGTGTGTCAGAGTTCGTCAAACCCGCGCAGCCGCCGCAGTGGCTGATCGGCTGATCCCGAAAAATCGAACGCCGCGCCGTCCGGTGTGTTGGGCGGCGCGGCGGACAGCCGCAAGTCACCAAGGACTTTTTTCGACATGACTTGCATGATTGACAAGGCTCATTGACGGCCGATCTTGTACAGGCCTTCTAGTTGCAAGAGAAATGATCGTTTCTTCGTTCTCTTCGTTTCCTTCTGTAAAGTGTTCTTTATGCCGCGCGATCAGGGATTGCCGCCGCCGTCTTGTCGACGAGCGCGATCGTCGCGTTCTTCAGCGTGATATGTTCGAGGGTCACGTTCAGCGGCACGTCGCCGCCGCCCGCGGCCGGCGCGGATGCAGGCTGCGCGGGCGCGGACGCCGGCTTACTCGCGCCCTCCGCGGGACGTTCGCGCGGCAGGCCGGCGATGTAGAATCCGTCCTTCTCCAGATAGATCGTGATCTTCGGAGTGTCGAGCACGAGCTCCTTCACCTGGAGATCGCGCTGGAGCAGCGGCATGAGCGCGACGTTCAGCGAGAGGCTGGAGAGCGTAAGCTTTTCTCCATCGGATTCGAGCTGCGCATCGGAGATGACGAGGCGCGCCGTCGGGAACACCTTCGCAGAGATATCGCCGAAGGTCACCGTGCTGCCGAGCGCGTCGCTGGCGAGTTTTTCCAATTCGGGCTTGTATTGTTTGGCGATCGCGTTGGCATTCATCACCGCGTACGCGAGCCCGCCGCCCACCACGAGGATCACGAGGAAAACCAACAGAAACAGCAAGATCAGCAGTTTTTTCATCGGGTATACCCCCTCGATTCGCCTAAATCGTTTCCAAGATAACAGATCGCGTGGCGGCTATTGATTCGCGCCGCTTCGTCGAAATAGTTCGATGACGAAACTGCGCAAACCGACGCGGTTTTCACCGACTCAACGATATCCCCCCTCTTACCGAAAACACGACACAAGTAACGAGGCCTCCCGGAGGGACGCCATGATAGTAGCCCGGCGCTTTAGGGCGTGTTGCCCAAACGATCCGGCTTGTCTGAGAGAGGTGACAGGCCTCTTTGGACTGCGGCAGCGATAGCTGCCGCTTTGCTTAGCCCAGCGGAGCTGGGCGCTGGTGTTTGGCTATTTACTAGTTTTCAATTTCTTTGGGTGAATTTTGTGGTGGATTTCCTGGGAAGTAACGTCTAGTATAGATACTAGACGTTCAGGAGGCGTCTCGCATGGGATATCCCACCAAGGTCCAATTGATTCAGCGGGCCAAAGGGCCCGGTCAGTGGTACATCAACTTTCCTACCGTACTCGCGGAGGCCATGGATTTTCAGAAGGGCGAGAAGGTCTATTGGCATGTGGAGGACAAGGCCCATCTGGTGCTCCATCGCGCCGGTGTGCGGCCTTCGGCGGTGAGCATAAAAAAAAAGACACGCCGCTCTTGAGCGTGATCGAGTCGCTGTTGGTGCGCGCGCAGTGTGCCTCGCGCGGGGCGCAGCGCGAGCGGGCCGCGGAGCATCTGCTGGCGCAATTGGTGTGTTTGGGGACCCACACGATCACCGGGGTGCTCAGCGCGTGCGGCCGGCAGTTTGAGGATTGGACGGCGCATTACCGTATGTATGGGAAGGGGCGTGTGGAGCCCGAGCGTCTGTTTGCCGCGGTGCGTGAGCAGTTGTGCCAGGCCACCCAGGGGCCGCTGGTCGCCGCGCTCGACGATACCCGTCTGCGCAAGACCGGGCGCAAGGTGCACGGCGCGAAGTATGTGCGCGATCCCTTGGGGCCGCCCTTTCACCTCAATCTCATCCGCGCCCAGCGCTTTTTGCAGACCTCGATGGCCTGGAGCGATGCGCAGGGCGCGGCCCGCATGATCCCGGTGGACTGGGTGCATGCGCCCTGGCCGGACAAGCCCGCGCGCGATGCCGACGCGCAGGAGCGGCGCGACTACCACGCCCGCGCCCTGGCCGCGCGGATCGGCGCCGTGGGCGCCCAGCGCCTGGCCCACTTGCGCGCCTGGCTCGACCAGAACGGCGCCGCTGCGCGCCCGCTGTGGGCCGTCGTCGACGGCTCATTTACGAACTCATCCGTACTCAAGTCACTGCCGCACCACACCACGCTCGTGGGCCGCATACGCTTGGACGCCAAGCTCTACCATCTGCCCCAGACGCAACCCTGCGCCCAAGGCCGCCGCCGCACCTACGGCGAGCGCGCGCCCACGCCCGAACAACTGCGGCTCGACGAGCACCACCCCTGGCAAACCCATACCGTCTTCTTCGGCGGCGCCCCGCGCGAGCTGCGGGTCAAACAGCTCGGCCCCCTGCGCTGGAGAGCGGCCGGCGCCCAACACACCGTGCAACTCCTCGTCATCGCCCCCACACGCTACAGACTCAGCACACACAGCAAACTGCTCTACCGCCAACCCGCCTACCTGCTCTGCACCGACCCCCACGCCCCCGTGCAGCAACTCATCCAACACTACCTGTGGCGCTGGGACATCGAGGTCAACTTCCGCGACCAGAAAACCCTGCTCGGCCTGGGCGAAGCCCAAGTGCGCACCCCCCACGCCGTGCAAAACGTCACCGCACTCGCCGTCGCCGCCTACGCCACCCTGCTCAGCGCCTCGTGCCTATGCCGCGCCAACAACACCCCCACCGACCACCTCCCCGCGCCCAAATGGCAACGCCGGAAGACACAACGCACCACCACCCCCGACCTGATCCGCAACCTGCGCTACGAACTGTGGTCACGCGCCATCCATTTCTCCGGCTTCGCCCTCCAAGCACAACCAGACCCCAAGCCCAAGAAAACAAAAATACCACTCGAATCCGCCCTATTCTATGCCTCGCGATCCGCTTAAAGGGCCAAACACCAGAGCCCAGCGGAGCTGGGCGTCGTCGCGCCGGAATCCCCGTTTTTTGTGTGCACCGCGCCGGAGCGAGCTCCCGGCGCGAAAGCGGCAGCTATCGCTGCCGCAGTCCAAAGAAGTCCGAGTCGTTGAAATTCCGCGCCGTTGATTTGGGCAACACGCCCTTCAGCGCCGGGTGCGGGTTGATATAGAACTTTCAAGTCCCAGCGGGACGGCTGAACCGAAAATCTCAAAAGTCAGCGAGACGCCGTAAACTGCGTCACCTGGCCCCGCAACAAAATTTGATCGATCCGCAGCGACGGCCAGTCTCGCGGAAGATTCGGCGCAGGGCGCGGTGAGTCCTGCGAGGGATCGAGACCGAGGAATCCCTCGATCATCACCTGCGGCAACATCGCGCTCTCGAAGAATTCGCAATCGAGCCCGAGACCGCCGGGCGTACCGCAGCCCTGCAAACTGCCCTCGCGCGTGCCGTCGTAGTATTTTCGATATCCGCCAGCGAGCTGGACTTCTTGGAACCACGCGAGGATTTCCTCCAACCGCCGCCAGGCGTTGTCGGGCCCGAGGACTTTCATGCGCGCCATGATGTCGTAGTACGAAAACCCGAGGACCGCGCCGCCGTCCTGCACCTGGCCGCCCCACGGGATGCTTTCCGGGTCCGACCAGAACCAGCCGTACCACTCGGTGTTCCGGCGCGTCGTCGCGCGCGGCGCGAAGCGCCAGTGATAAATATCGTCGCCTTGCGCCGTGTCGCCCTCGACGATGCGGTCGCCGTTGATCCAGCTCATAATCGACGTCGCGTGCGCGTCCGTCGCAAACCCGGTGGCGACGGCTTCGAGGTTCAAAAACGTGAACCCGAAATCGTGTTGCTGGCCGTCCACATCCACGCACGCGGCGAAGCGCCCGGTGGCCGCATTCCAAAATAGGCTGTTGCCGGTTTCCTTCACGCGCACGGCGTGGCCCGCGAGCCACTCCGGCGTGAAGAGCCCCTCGCCCGGAGCAATATTCCACTCGGGATGCGCGAGGATGCCGCGCTCGATTTTTTCCATCGCGTTCAGCGCGTCGAAGTAATGGACCGTCGCGTAGCAATCGCGCCCGCCGAAGGGGAGCAGGTCCCAGTAATTGTTGCCGACGCCCTCGCCCGCGAGGATGCGCTTGGAGCCGTCGGGATTTCGCGCGAGGCCGCTGCGGCCCTCGTGTCCCCACCAGGACGACACATCGACGACGTTTTCTTCGAGCGTCTTGTGCTCATTCATCATGAAGCGCAGCGCAGCGCGCATGCGATCGATCTGCGCGCGGAGAAATTCGACGTCCCCCGTCCACCAAAAATACTTCGCGCAGCCGCGGACGAAATTTGGGCCGTTGATGTTGTGCCGCGTGTCGTATTGCGAAAAGAAGGAATGGATCACGACGCGCGCGCCGGGCGCGGGATTCGCAAACGCGATGCGCAGCCGCTTGATCTGTCCGCGCCACTCCGGATGCTTGTACATAGGGATCATCGTGTACACGAGCGCATCGGACTCGATCGGATCGAAGTACGCGCGCTGGTCCTCGTGGAAATCGAGGCCGGCCGCGACTTCTTCCTCCGTGAGCCATTCAATGTAGGGCCGCGCGGCGCCGAGGCCGGTGGCCTTCCAGCGAAGCTGGAGAAAAGGCGCCTGGCGCGCCTCGATCGCGTGGTTCGGCTCGCGCGTGGGGATCGGCGTGACGACGAAGGCCTTCGCAGCGTTGAGGAGAATGTGCCAGCCGTCCTCGCGGATGCCCTCGTCGCTCAGGCCGGAGATGGACCAGCCCTCCGTGGTGCTCAGCGTGTCCGGCCGCCAGCCGGGCGGCGGCCCATCGACGAAGGAGAAGTGCCAGCCGAAACCGCCAAGCCCCTGGTGCCACGCGGGGAAGGGCCAGCCCTGCTGATGCGCGATCGAGGCGTGCTGGTGCGTGGCGACGTAGCCCTCGGCGTCCATCTGCCGCGCGGTGAGCGACGCGCGCCATTCGCGCCGCATCGCGTCGGCCTGGCCGCCGGTCTCCACCGCGGGCCACAGCGCGGGCCCGCTGAGCCAGTCGTCCCAGAGCGTCGCCTTCGGACCCGCGCCGGGATAATGCAGCCAAAACATTTCGCGCAACTGCGCCATTTCGATTTCCTTGCCCGGCACATCAAAGGCGGGGAAATCGGCCGGCGCTTCGTCCGCGCGTGCAGGAGCGATCGCAGTGAGCAACGAGCATAGGGCGAGTAATGCGACCCGCCAAGCCGCCGTAGGGGCGACCCCCCGTGGTCGCCCTTGTGCGTGCACGGAGATTTCCGTCGAAACAGGGCGGCCACGGGGGGCCGCCCCTACGAGACCTTCATTTGACTGGTTCATACGACCGCCTTTCGCGCGACTTCCTCGGAGCTGAGGCCGTAGAGCGGCGGCGTGGGCACCTCGAGCATGGCGAGATACGTATAGAGTTGTCCCCGATGATGAATCTCGTGCTCGACCATCGCGCGCATCCATTTCGCGCGCGCCAGTGGGCTGCCGGCGGGGGTCGCGCATTTTTCTTTCAGATCGGCGTCGCTGAATCCCTTCAGAATCTCGATCGTCTCGGTATGCATCCGGTCGAAATAGACGAGCACCGCGTCGTACCCGTCGGCGAGTTCGCGGCCACAGCCGGTGTATCGGCTGGGACGATTGCTCAGCGTCTCGCCGTACATCCAGCGCTCGATCGCGGCGATGTGGCGCACGAGATCACCGAGCGTCCATTTTCCGGCGCGGAAAGTCCACTCGATGCGATCCGGCGGAATCGCCTGGACCACGCGGCGCGTGCGGCCACGAATTTTTTCATAGTAGTCGAGGAACGAGGAAGAGCTGATGATGTCCAAAATACATCTCCGGGTAAACTCACTCCGCTCGTAGTATGGGCGGCCCGCCCATGCGTCCGCGCGGCAAGCGATTGATTCGTCTTGGACCAAGACGCCTAGAATACCCGCGGCCCCGCCCACAACCAAGGAGCGTCAACGGGAACGCGCAGACGTACCGATCATCACGGCGCCGCCGAGACAACGGGCCGATCATAGTCCTCACGTTTCGCGGGAGGACTCCGATCCAATGACCATGTCCGAAAACGGCTAGTCTTCGCATGCGCCGGTGATACACTGCGCGCATGGACCTCGATGCCGACATCTGCTACCGCGCGCTGCGCAGCCGGGACGCGCGTTTCGATGGGCGCTTTTTTATCGGCGTGCGCACGACGGGGATCTACTGCCGGCCGGTGTGTCCCGCGCGGACGCCGTTCCGTAAGAATGTGACGTTCTACGCCTGCGCGGCGGCGGCCGAGGCGGCGGGATATCGCCCGTGCCGGCGGTGCCGGCCGGAAACCGCGCCGGGCACTCCCGCGTGGGCCGGCACTTCGGCGACGGTCTCACGCGCGCTGCGGCTCATCGGCGATGGCGGGCTCGACGAGGCGGGCGCGGACGAACTCGCGGCGCGCCTCGGCGTTGGCGCGCGGCATCTGCGGCGGCTCTTCGACGAGCACCTCGGCGCGTCTCCCGTGCAGGTCGCGCAGTCGCGGCGGCTCCACGCCGCGCGGATGCTCCTCGACAGCACGGCGCTGCCGATCACCGGCATCGCGTTTTCGTCGGGCTTCAACAGCGTGCGGCGGTTCAACACGGCATTCAAGACCGCCTTCGATCGCTCTCCGCGCGACGTGCGCCGCGCGCATCGGAATGGACAACTGCGGGAGAATGAAGCGCCGCTCGAAGTGCGCTTGAGCTACCGCCCGCCGTTTGACTGGGATGGCCTGTTGGCATTCTTCGCGCAGCGCGCGCTGCCGCGCGTGGAGACGGTCGACGGCGGAATCTACTCGCGCACAATTCAACTTGGAGAGCACCGCGGCGTCATCTCGGTGAAACACGACGCGGCCCGCCGTCACGTCGTGTTGCAAGTGCCCGCGCGGCTCGCGGCAAGCCTGCCGGGAATTGCCGGCCGCGTGCGGCGGCTGTTCGATTTGCAGGCCGACCCCGAGGCGGTGAAAGGCCAGCTCGCGGCGGACGCGCGGCTGCGGACGCTTCTGAAACGGCGGCCGGGCCTGCGCGTGCCGGGCGCGTGGGACCCCTTCGAGATCGCGGTGCGTGCGATCGTCGGACAACAAGTGAGCGTCGCCGCCGCGCGGACGATCTGCGGGCGCATCGTGGCCAAGTACGGCGGGCCGATCGCCGGCGAAGGCCCGCTGACGCGCGTCTTCCCCACACCCGAACGCATCGCCCGCGCGCGGATGAGCGGCCTCGGGCTGACGACGCGTCGCGTCGATACCTTGCGCACGATCGCCCGCGAGACCGCGACGGGATCGATCGCCTTCGGCATGAACGGCAGCCTCGAGGACACGGTTGAGCGATTGACCGCCCTGCCCGGCATCGGGCCCTGGACCGCGCAATACATCGCGCTGCGCGCGCTCGGTGAGCCGGACGCCTTTCCAACCGGCGACCTCGGCCTGATCCGCGCGTGGGAAGCATTGACGAAAGCCGACGCGAGCGCGAAAGAATTGGATCGCGCGGCGGAGGCCTGGCGGCCGTGGCGCGCGTATGCCGCGCTGCACTTGTGGGCGAGTCTAAGCGATGGAGTCGGCGGATGAAGAGCAACGACAGCGTGGTCTACACACACATCGATAGCCCGGCCGGGCCGATACTCCTCGCGCGAGTCGAGGCGGGCATCACCCATATTCTGTTCCAGAATCACAAGTACCCGGCGAAGAATCGTGATGGTTGGCGGCACGACGCGGGTCCGCTGCGCGAAGCGATCGATCAACTCCGCGCGTATTTCAGCGGCGAGAGTTTCGAGTTCGACCTTCCGCTCGCGCCCGGCGGCACGCCCTTCCAGAAAAAGGTGTGGGCGGCGCTGCGCGAGATTCCCTGCGGCGAGACCCGCAGTTACGGCGAACTCGCGGCGACCATCGGTTTGCCCGGCTCCTCGCGCGCGGTCGGCGCTGCGAACGGGCGCAATCCGATCGCGATCGTCGTGCCCTGCCACCGCGTGATCGGCGCAAACGGCAAACTCACGGGCTACGCCGGCGGGCTGAACATCAAGCAGGCGCTCCTCGAACACGAGGCGCGCATGATCAAGAAGCCGGGCGAACAATTGGTGCTAGCGGGGGCCTAACAGCCCGTCAAAGGTTTAAAGTGAAAGCTGCGTCCCGGAGGGACGCGGCGACAGTGGCCCGCCGTTTCAGAGCGTGTTGCCCAACCGATCCGGCATGCCTGGAGAGAGGTGATGGGCCTCTTTGGACTGCGGCAGCGATAGCTGCCGCTTTACTGAGCCCAGCGGAGCTGGGCGTCGTCACACCGGAATCCCGGTTTTTTGTGTGCACTGCGCCGGAGCAAGCTCCCGGCGCGAAAGCGGCAGCTATCGCTGCCGCAGTCCAAAGAAGTCCGAGTCGTTGAATTTCCGCGCCGTTGTTTTGGGCAACACGCCCCTCAACGGCGGGCTACTATCATGCTGCCCCTCCGGGGCGAAGACGAGCCGATTCACCGCGCCGAGTAATTCTGAGGATCGGCGTTGCATGCAGCCGCCGAAGTCAACCGCTGCGGGATCAAGGAATCAATCGAGCACGATTTCGCGCTTTTCGGGGTCGGGGTGTTCCTTGTAGAAAATGCAGACGTGGCCGATGATGCCGGCGATCTCGCATTCGGTCGCAGTGGCGAGGCTAGGCGTCAGCCCCTTTCTCCTTCACCGCCTCCACCAACTCTGGATGCTCCTTCGTGAATTCCTCCAACTCTTCACGCAGAAGCGTCTCCAGATCTGGATTGCTTTCAGTTTCTACCAGTGACAAAGTTACTACCAATCCATACGCGAACACCTTCAGAACTCCCTCGTGCTCCCCGTGCGCCCGCGCCAATCCGCGCAGGTCCGCCAGTAGTTCGTCACGACGCGGCCGATTGCCTTCCGACACGGCATCGTGCAATGTGTTAAACAAGCCCATCGCGAGTTGTTCCACCACGCCGGGGTTGTCCCCGTGCGCCTGCGCCAACCCGCGCAGGTCCGCCAGTAGTTCGTCACGACGCGGCAGATTGCCTTCCGACTTGGCATCGTTCAGTGTGTTAACCAAGCCCATCGCGAGTCGTTCCACCACGCCGGGGTTGTCCCCGTGTGCCTGGGCCAACCCGCGCAGGTCCGCCAGTAGTTCGTCACGACGCGGCCGATCGCCTTCCGACACGCCATAGCTCAGTGTGTTAACCAAGCCCATCGCGAGTTGTTCCACCACGCCGGGGTTGTCCCCCCGCGCCTGCGCCAACCCGCGCAGTTCCGCCAGTAGTTCGTCACGACGCGGCCGATCGCCTTCCGACACGCCATAGCTCAGTGTGTTAACCAAGCCCATCGCGAGATGTTTCACCACGCCGGGGTTGTCCCCGTGCGCCTGCGCCAGCCCGCGCAGTTCCGCCAGTAGTACGTCACGATGCGGCCGATTGCCTTCCGACTTGGCATCGTTCAGTGTGTTAAACAAGCCCATCGCGAACGATTCCACCACGCCGGGATTGTCCCCGTGCTCTTGCGCCAGCCCGCGCAGTTCCGCCAGTAGTACGTCACGACGCGGCCGATTGCCTTCCGACTTGGCATCGTTCAGTGTGTTAAACAAGCCCTTCGCGAACGATTCCACCACGCCGGGGTTGTCCCCGTGCGCCTGCGCCAACCCACGCAGGTCCGCCAGTAGTTCGTCACGACGCGGCCGATCGCCTTCCGACACGCCATAGCTCAGTGTGTTAACCAAGCCCATCGCGATCAGCGGAGCGCAGTCCGGGTATGACCCGCTCGCGGTCCGCGTGGCCGTTATGCTTTTTTCAAAGTCGGCCGCTTGCGCTGCATCAACGCGAACCAGCGTGACCGCGCACTCGACTAGGGGACCGACGGTCTGCGAGATACGAGCGCTATCGACCAGGGTCGAGAATCCCGGCGACTTGAAGGCGACCAGCGCAAGACAAAAGTCGGCCACTTCCGCACTTACGCTCGTAATCCGCGACGCGAGCGCGGGGATCACTGTTTCGAGCGTTTCCAGACTACAATTCCGGGCAACGAGGTTCTGCAGCCAGAACCGCGTAGCGGCTTGATGCCGGGTGTTGTGGCCGTAGGACGGATACGGTCTCTCGACGTCCAGCACACGTTTTTCCCGAAGTGTTTGGAGGATATGTTCGTCGGCATTCGCCTGGACAATGGGCTGGAATTTTTCCCATTGTTCCTGGGAAACGATTTCCGGAAGTAGGGCCAAGCGGGCCAGGAAACCCGCCTCCTGACCTCCCTTTCGTGCGATCGCCTCCAAGTCAAGGATGAGCTCTTTGTACCGAAGGACCTTAGCGTCCCGGGCCCGCTGTGCAAACTCCTCCTCATTGGCGGGCGGATTTTGAATCCAATGTTCGAGTACGGCCGGGTCTCCGCCCACGAGCGACAGTAGATGCTCCCTATTCACACCATTCGCATTGGAGTTCTTAGAAACTATGTATTCGGCGATTCGGGCTTGTTCGGTTGGAGACGAGGTATCGAATTCGCGAACTTGGTGACGTTGGCACGCCGGATAAAGAGTCAACCAGCGGTAGGCGCGCACGAGGGCCGGCGGGTGCGGATCGGCATCACGCACGCCAACTAACACATGCAGGCCTGACCAGTCCTCCAAATGATGCAGAATCTGCTCAATTGTATCCGCATCCGCCGCTGCGTCCCCCGGCAGCATCTGATCCATCCCGTCCAGCACCAGCACTATCGGCCGCTGTGCGATTTCGGCAATGGCACTGTACAGTTTGAGGATTTCCTCGTATTGAGGCACGGCAAACGTCATGCCGCCGCTCTTTCCACCGGAAGCGAGCCTCTCCGCGCCGTCGAACGCAGCACCCGCTCCCGTCGCGGTGAGTCCGCTGGGATCATAAAAGTTTGGGACGGTACCCACTGCGACTTTTGCCGAGCCCTTCAGAAAACTCAGCGGGTTCAAATCAGTGGTCTTCCACCATACGCGCAGTTTCGTGATCTTGAGCGGACCACCGGGCCACTTTGCACGTAAATCCTCGAGAGACTGAGCGAACAATCCCCTGCTTCCTCTGAAACCTTCCTTGTAGCCTACCAGCGGTCCGTTGTCTGCCTTGCGCAAATCCGAGACCAACTGTTCGAGAAGCCGACTCTTGCCGATGCGCGCGCGTCCGACGACCACAGTTACGCCGGGAAGTTCGATGCGGCCCTTGAGGGCCGCCAAGTCGGCCTTACGTCCGAAGATCGGTTTCTCTGTCATCCCAACCAAGTCCTAGGCTTAACGAGTCGGAGCATTGTAGTATCGTCTGACACGCGAGCAGACGCAACCGGCAGATTGGATATACATCGCGATAGGTCCGATTATTCGCGGCCCGTGGCTGGGCACAGGGATCAATCGAGCACGATTTCGCGCTTTTCGGGGTCGGAGTGTTCTTTGTAGAAAATGCAGACGTGGCCGATGATGCCGGCGATCTCGCACTCGGTCGCAGCGGCGAGCTGGTCGCTGAGCGCCTCTTTCTCGTCCGTGTGTTCCAGAAAGCGGACCTTGATGAGTTCGTGGGCCTTCAGCGCTTTGGCGGTCGCGGCGACGACGCCCTCGGTGAGGCCGGACTTCCCGACCATCACGACCGGGTCGAGGTGGTGGGCCAGGCTGCGGAGTTGCTTTCGTTGTTGACTGGTCATTCGTGGCGGATTCCTAGGCTAAGCTGGCTATGCTACGCGGGGAAACCGTGCCGCGTCCATTTCGGGGGGCGTAATTCGGCGATCCTGCCAGCTCAATTGGTCCCTTCGTAGGCCATATCTGACATATTGGTAGCGATTTATTCCAATAAATACCTTTGAGTATCTTTTTTATTTTTCGCCGGATGCCCCCATCCGGCCCGGCCCGCGGCCCGCACGAAATATGGCGCGGGTTTTTGGCATGATGCCCGGTTTGGAGCGGGCTGGCACGGGCGTTGCTTTTCCCAAGCTTCCGTTACCACGCATGCCGTGTATCTTCACGGCGCGCGCGGGGCGGGCTGCGGGCCAGTCCAATGAATCGCGCCGGCACGATCGCGAGACCGTGGCGCGCGCGGCGGGCACTTCCGGGCTGCATAGGGCGGCGCGGACGAACAGGAATGAGCGGATAGCGAAGGAGAGGACCACATGAGCGGAAGTGCGGCGCGCTTGCGCGCGATCCAGGCGGTGAATGAGTTTAAGTCGAGTTCCCCGCCGTTGAATTTCCACGATACGCCTGCGAGCGCGATCTTCGGCGTGAACGTATTCGGCAAGCGCGCGATGAAGGAGCGCCTGCCCAAACCTGTCTACAAGTCGCTGATGAAGACGATCGACGACGGCACGGCGATCGATGCGTCGATCGCGGACGTCGTCGCCGCGGCGATGCGCGACTGGGCGATCGAAAAGGGCGCGACGCACTACACGCACGTGTTCTTCCCGCTGACGGGCATCACGGCGGAAAAGCACGACAGCTTCCTGTCGCCGGACGGCGAAGGCGGCGCGATCGCGGAGTTCACCGGCAAGCTGCTGATCCAGGGCGAGCCGGACGCTTCGAGCTTCCCCTCGGGCGGCATCCGCACGACCTTCGAGGCGCGCGGCTACACGGCCTGGGACGTGACCAGCCCGGCCTACATTCTTGAGAACCCGAACGGCACGATGCTGTGCATTCCGACGGCCTTCGTGTCGTGGACGGGCCACGCGCTCGACAAGAAGACGCCGGTGCTGCGCTCGAACCAGGCGCTGGACAAGCATGCGCGGCGCGTGCTGGCGCTTTTCGGCCATCCAGACGTCGCGCGGGTCAGCAGCACGGCCGGCGCGGAACAGGAATACTTCCTCATCGATCGCAACTTCTACTTCGCGCGGCCGGACCTCGTGAACGCCGGCCGCACGCTCTTCGGCGCGCCGCCGCCCAAGGGCCAGGAGCTGGAGGACCAGTACTTTGGCGCGATCCCCGATCGCGTGTTGGCGTGCATGCTGGATTGCGAGCGCGAGCTGTACAAGCTCGGCATTCCGATCAAGACGCGCCACAACGAGGTGGCGCCTTCCCAGTATGAAATCGCGCCGATTTACGAGGACGCGAACGTGGCGACGGACCATCAGCAGATGGTGATGCTGATGCTCAGGCGTGTGGCGAACAAGTACGGCCTCGAATGCCTATTGCACGAGAAACCTTTTGCCGGAATCAACGGCTCCGGCAAACACGTAAACTGGTCGCTAGGCAACGCGACGCAGGGCAACCTGCTCGATCCGGGCGACACGCCGCACGACAACGCGCAGTTCCTGGTCTTCTGCGCGGCGGTGGTCCGCGCGGTGCATAAGTACAGCGCCGTATTGCGCGCGGCGATCGCCTCGGCCGGCAACGACCACCGGCTCGGCGCGAACGAAGCGCCGCCGGCCATCATCTCGATCTTTCTCGGCGATCAGCTCAACGACGTGCTCGATCAAATCCGCCTGGGCAAGGCGAAGGGATCGAAAAAGGCCGGCATGCTCACCGTCGGCGTGGACACGCTGCCGCCGCTCCCGATGGACGCGGGTGACCGCAACCGCACGAGCCCCTTCGCGTTCACGGGCAACAAGTTCGAGTTCCGCGCGGTGGGCTCGTCGTTATCCATCGCCGGGCCGCTGGTGGCGCTGAATACGGCCATTGCGGAGTCGCTCGACTACATGGCGACCGAACTGGAGAACGCGACCAAGGGCGACCCGAAGAAACTCAACGGTGCCATTCAGAAGCTTCTCCAGAGCATCTTGAAAGAGCACTGGGCGGTGGTGTTCAACGGCGACAACTACACCGAGGCGTGGCACAAGGAGGCCGAAAAGCGTGGCCTCCCCAACCACCGCAGCACGGTGGCGGCGCTTCCGGCGCTTACCAGCAAGGAAAGCATCGCGCTCTTTGGGAAATACAACGTGCTCTCCAAGCGCGAACTCGAAAGCCGGCACGACATTTACTTCGAGCAGTTCTGCAAGGCGGTGAACATCGAGGCGAACCTGGTATTGGAGATGGGCCGCACGCAGATTTTCCCCGCGGCCGTGCGCTACCAGAGCGAACTCGCGGTCGCGTGCTGCAACCTCAAAGCGATCGGCTACACCTTCGACACCGACACGCTCGACATCGTGACCGAGTCGATCAAGCACTTGCAGGACAGCCTGAACGCGCTCGAGCACAAGATGCACGAGCGGCACCACCAGAAGGGCGGCCTCGTAGGCGAGGCAAAGTTCTTCCACGAGGTGGTCCGGCCGGCCATGCAGGAAGTCCGCAAGGCCGCCGACAAGCTCGAGGGCTACGTGGCGGACGACCTCTGGCCGTTGCCGACCTATCAGGAAATGCTGTTCATTAAATAGCCGCAATTACGGCGAGGAATTCCAAGTATGACTGCGCGGGCGGCCCATCGGGCCGCCCGCGTTCTAGCTAAGGGCAACGTCCGTCCAGGAACGCTTTGACTTCTATCGTATGGAGTACACGTGTGCGATCGGCAAATTGCAATCGTGCGAGCAAACGAGACGAATTCAACACAGAGTCACAGAGACCACGGAGCGGCCCGCATCCTCACGAGACTCTCTGTCTCCTCTGTGACTCTGTGTTGCGACTCTTCGGTGTAAGCCTCGATCGGAAATTGAACGAAGCGGCCGGACCATACCGGCCCGGCCGCTCCTACGCTGACGATGCCTATCCCGAAAACTAACCGATGGCGATGTCCCCGGATTCGCCGGTCCGGATTCGTATCGCGTCATCCACGGGATACACGAAAATCTTGCCGTCGCCGATGCGCCCGGTGCTCGCGGCATCCACGATCGCCTTGATTGTGCGGTCCACGAGGTCGTCGGGCACGACGACCTCGACCTTCATTTTGGGCAGGAACTCGACGACGTATTCCGCGCCACGGTACAGCTCCTTGTGGCCCTTCTGACGCCCGAATCCCTTGACTTCGGTGACGGTCATGCCCTGAATGCCGATGCCGGCGAGGGCCTCTTTCACATCTTCCAGCTTGAAAGGCTTCACGATCGCCTCAACCTTTTTCATCGCGCCAACCTCCTTCGTATGCGCCGGGTATAGCCGTACCCAGCCGCGGGTTTATGCGCCCGGCCGGCGCGTTATAGGTTGTACCCGGACTCCCCGTGCAACGAAAGGTCGAGACCCTGGCTCTCCTCTTCCGCCGTCACGCGCAGACCAATGGTCATGTCGATGATCTTCAGGATAATAAACGACAACGCACCACTCCATAGGATGGTCACCCCAACGCCCTTGGCCTGAATGATTACCTGCGTCACAATCGACTCGATCTCTTTCTGACCGCCGAATGCCGTCGAAGCGAAAACGCCCGTGAGCAGCGCACCCACGATGCCGCCGATGCCGTGCACGCCGAAGGCGTCCAAGGAATCGTCATAACCGAATTTCTTCTTCATCGTCGTCGAGGCGAGGAAGCAAAGCAAGCTGGCCACAAACCCGATTGCGAGCGCGCCTATCGGGCCGACAGCACCGGACGCCGGCGTGATGGCGACCAGGCCGACCACGGCGCCCGTCGCCGCGCCGAGCGCACTGGGCTTGCCGTGCTTGATCCACTCCACGCCCAGCCACGTCATCGTTGCCGTCGCCGCCGCCACCTGGGTCACGAGCATCGCCATTCCGGCAAAGGCATCCGCCGCGACCGCGCTGCCCGCGTTGAACCCGAACCAGCCGCACCACAGCATTCCCGCACCCACCACCGTGAGGACCATGCTGTGCGGCGCCATCTGACGCTCGGGATATCCCACGCGCTTGCCGAGCAGCAAGCACGTCACCAGCGCCGCGATCCCGGCGTTGATATGAACAACCGTACCACCGGCGAAGTCAATCACACCCCAATCCCAGAACAACGCGCCCGGCCCAGACCACGCCATGTGACAGATCGGCGCGTACACGAGCAGCGCCCACGCCGTCGTGAACAACAACATCGCAGAGAACTTCATACGCTCGGCGTACGCACCGCAAATCAGCGCCGGTGTGATGATGAAGAATGTCGCCTGGAAGGTCACGAACACCGTCGTTGGGATGCCATACCCCGTCCAGATCGTGCCCGCGTCAATGCCGCTGAGGAACGCCTGGCCCGTGCCGCCGATGAAGCTATTCAGATTCATCACGCCGCCTTCCATGCCCGTCGTGTCAAACGCTAGGCTCCACGCGATCACCACCCACAGTATCGTGGCCCACGCCGTAATCGCGAAGCATTGCATCAACACCGAGAGCACGTTCTTCGTGCGCACAAGGCCGCCGTAGAACAACGACAACCCTGGGATTGTCATGAACAGCACTAGCACCGTGGACGTAAGCATCCAGGCCGTGTTCCCCGAATTCAGCACCTCCGCCGGCGCGGCCTCCGCGGCCGCCGGGGCCGCTTCCTCCTGAGCCATCGCCAGGATTGGCGTCATCAGCACCGTCACCGCCAGTGCCAACGCCACCAAACCACCCTTCCACCGTCGTCGCAGCAGTCGCATTGTTCCTCTCCTCTCACGGGGCCAAACCCCGTCATTCGCCCTCTGCCGATTTCCACCCCGCAGTCAACCAAGTCCGCGGTAGTCGCTACTTACTGAAATGTATTAAAACTTTCCAGTTAATACATTTTGGTATTAAATAATCAATGAATTACCAAAAGGTACTCCGTTCAAATTCTGCGGGGGACTTCGCGAGAAGTCTGAATCCGCGCTCCAGGAAGCGTTTTTATCGCCGTACCACCCGCACCTTGGCGCCGCGTCCGGTACCGCCCAGCCCACCGGGCGTCGTATTCGTGCCGGAGAGATATACAGCTTTCGTGCCAACGCGAGAGACACGGGAAGTCAGAGTGGAAGGGCCGTCCCGGCTCTTCTGAAGCGGCGGGACGCCGCTTCCACTTTGGCCGCCTATTGATAAAAGTCGATCGGTAATATGGGGACGAGAAACACGCCTGACCTTAGAGATTGCTGAGCCGAACTCTTTTGAGCGGGCTGCCAGTGCGGGGCAAAATCTTGCCCGAATCGCTTGACTAAGAGTCGTTTTCTCTGGTATCTTTTTAAATTGGTTTGACACCTCGGCGGGGTGATCTGTCCTTCCGGCAGAAATTGGCGCGGTTTCTGGATTTTTTGAGACACATTTCTTGACTTTGTCGCTGCGTTTCTCGGGTTCCCTGCATTGGATCGGTCGTGTCCGCCAGTGTTGGGATCCTGCGTCTCGCAGCGCCGAGTGAATAGAGAGCGACCCGACTTGGCTAATCCTCAACGCGATAATGTCGCCGAAGTAAAGGCCGCGGTGGACATCGTCGATGTCGCCGCGCGCTACGTCAATCTCAAGCCGGCTGGCGGCGCGCGCTTCAAGGCGCTGTGTCCCTTCCACCGCGAGAAGACTCCGTCCTTTCACGTGATGCGCGATCGCCAAATCTTCCATTGCTTCGGCTGCGGCAAGGGCGGCGACGTTCTTACATTCGTGCAGGAAATGGAAGGCGTCGAATTCCGCGAGGCGCTCGAGCAGCTCGCCGAACGCGCAGGCATCAAGCTCGAGATCCGCGGCGGCGACCCCGCGCGGCACGATAGCCGGCAGGCGCTCTTCAAAGCGACCACCTTCGCGGCCACGTACTATCACGACCAATTCACCGGGGCGGGCGGCCAGGCCGCGCGCGAATATGTCGAGGGCCGCGCGCTGCGCCCGGAGACGATCAAGAAATTCGGCCTCGGCTACGCGCCGGAGGGTTGGCAGCACTTGGTCGATGCCGCGCGGCGGGACGGCATCGGCGAGAACATCCTCGAGTCCGCCGGCCTCGCCAAGCGCGGGCAGAGCGGGATCTACGATCGCTTCCGCCACCGCGTGATGTTTCCGATCCGCGATGTCGCCGGCAAGGTCGTCGCCTTCGGCGGACGCACGCTCGGCGACGACGATGCGAAATATCTCAACTCCGCGGAGAGTCCCATCTACAAAAAAAGCCGGGTGCTCTACGGCCTCTTCGAGTCGCGCGAGGCGCTGCGCCAGACCCAGGAGGCGATCCTCGTCGAGGGCTACTTCGATCTGATGCGCTGCTTCGACGCCGGGATCGAAAACGTCGTCGCGACCTGCGGCACGGCGCTCACCGAAGAGCAGGCGCGCACGATCCGGCGCTACGCGGCAAACGTGCTCGTCGTATACGACGGCGACGCCGCCGGCATCCGCGCGGCGCTGCGCAGCGTGGGCATTCTCTGCGCCGCGGGGCTCACCGTGCGCGCGATGGTCCTGCCCGATGGGCTCGACCCGGACGACTTCATCCGCCGCGACGGCGCCGACGCCTTCCGCCAGGGGGCCTCCGAGGCGCCGGGCTTCGTGCCGTTCTACGTGCGCATGAACGAGGATCGCTCAGGCACCATCGAGGGCCGCACCGCGATCGCCGGGGAACTTTTCGACGTCATTCGCGGATTGGATGAACCGCTGCGACAAGACGAATACCTCAAACTCGTCGCGGCCGAGCTGGGGCTGGACGAGCACCGGTGCCGCGAGGCCTTCCGGCGCGCGGGCGACGAGGCGCAAAAGATCGCCAGCATGGAACGCATGACCCCGCCCGCGGTTCCGGCCGTGAATACTCACGACGCGGAGTTTGTTGGAATTCTAATGGAGAACACCGGATGGGCCGAGGCCGTGTGGAAGGCCCTTTCGGGTTTCAGCGTGCCTGATTCCGCGGTCCTCGACGTGGTCCGTGCGCTCGCGGAGACGCCGGGTGGCGACTTGGCACGGGGGTTGGAAAGCGCGGCCGCCCGGCAGTTGTATTCCGCGGGAGCCGCGGTCACGAAAAGCTGGGGCGACAAAGGCGAGTTGTTGGTACGGCAACACATTAACCATCTGAAATTTCAAATTAAGGAACGCGAACGCGTCGAAACGATGCGGAAGTTCCGGCTTGCAGAAAAACAGGGCGATGACGCCAGGGTCGCCGAATTGTTTCAAGAAAAACTGCGGCTCGACAGTGAAATCGAGAAAATAAAGTCTGAACGGCGCCAGATCGCAGTGTGAGATTTATTTGGCTGGAACGGCCGGCGACAGCCAGGGCAACAGCGGCGGGAGTGGATCCCGCCGAAGGAGTGGTATGAGCACGACGACAAAGCGAGCGATGCGGGCCTCGGCGGCGACGGTGAAGCCGCCTGCGAAGGGCACTCCGGCCCCGGCGAAGAGCGCCGTGGTTGCGGCCGCGGCGCCTGCGCCCGGCACGGAGCGCGCGATCCAACTCGCGAAGGAAAATTCCGGCAAGCTGACCTACGACGACCTCAACAAAATCCTCCCTGAAAACGCGACGACGGAACAGATCGACGAGGTGATGGTCGCGCTGAGCGACGTCGACGTCGAGATCGTCGATGACTTGCGCCTGGACGCCGAGACGCAAAAGGAACACGAGAAGAAGCAGAAACAGGCGCGCCGCGACGAGATTCGCAAGGACACGTCCCACAGCCGCTACGAGCGCGCGGACGACCCGGTCCGCATGTACCTGCGCGAAATGGGCCGCGTGCCGCTGCTGACCAAGGACCAGGAAGTCACGATCGCCAAGCGCATCGAGGAGGCCGAAGAGGCGCTCACCGAAGTGCTGCTAGGCACGCCGTACACGATCAAGGAAATCCAGATGCTCGCCGCGCGAATCATGGCGGGCCGGCTGAATTTCGCGCAGATCACGGAGTCCGAAGACATCCCCGAGCAGAACCGCTTCGTGAAAAAGCTGCCCGAGCTGATGGACCACCTCGCCGTGCTCAGCGAGGAATCCGAGGGCCAGGAAAAGAAAATCCGCCGCACGAAAGTGTCGGACAGACTGCTCGCTATGGTATTGGCCAAGATTGGCGAGATTCGCAAGAAACAGGCCGTGATCATCAATGAATTCAATCTCAAATCCAAAGAGATGATGAAGATCGCGCGCAAGATCAAAGGGCTCAAACGCCGAATCCAGACCTCTAGCGACGAGATCGACCGGGTCGAGCGCGAACTGGGCATGCCCGCCGAGAAAATCCAGACGAACGCCGCGCAGACCCGCCGCAGCTTCAAGCACGCGGACACGCTCGGCATCGAAAAAGAAGTCCTCTTCGACGCCGAGCGCCGCGTGAACATGGCGCAGCGCAAGATCGACCAGATCGAGACCGACGCCCGGCTCAACGCCGGCGAGATTTCGGCGCTGATCGAGACCATCAATCTGCGAGAGGAAAAGATTTACCATGCGAAGATGGAACTCGTCGAGGCGAACCTGCGCCTCGTGGTGTCCATCGGCAAAAAATACACGAACCGCGGCATGTCCTTCCTCGACCTCATCCAGGAAGGCAACATCGGCCTGATGAAAGCGGTCGACAAGTTCGAATATCAGCGCGGCTACAAATTCTCGACCTACGCCACCTGGTGGATTCGCCAGGCGATCACGCGCTCCATCGCGGACCAGGCCCGGACCATCCGAATCCCCGTGCACATGATCGAGTCCATCAACAAGCTCGTGCGCACGAGCCGCCGCCTCGTGCAGACGCTGGGCCGCGAACCGAGCCCCGAGGAAATCTCCGAAGCGATGGAGATGTCCGCGGACAAGGTGCGCAGCATCATGAAAATCGCGCAGGAAGCGATCAGCCTCGAGACGCCCGTGGGAGACGATGGCGACTCGACCTTCGGCGATTTCATCGAGGACAAAGGCGCGGAGTCCCCCGCGAACGCGACAGCCTTCACGGTCTTCCAGGAAAAGCTGGACGACGTGCTCGGCTCGCTCACCGAGCGCGAGGAGAAGGTGCTGCGCCTGCGCTTCGGCCTGGGCGACGGCTACCCGCGCACGCTCGAGGAAGTCGGCAGCGTGTTCAACGTCACCCGCGAGCGCGTGCGCCAGATCGAGGCGAAGGCCCTGCGCAAAATGCGCCACCCCACGCGCGCGCGCGAACTGAAATCCTTTGTCGAGTGGAGCCTGAACTCGTAGGGCGGGTCCCGGCCCGGCGTTACTCGTGGACGGTAGCGCCGCCCGCGTTTGATCGGCCGACGGTGGGAGTCGTCGCGACCCCATTCACGATGCGCAGAGGCTCTTTGCGCGGCACGGTATAGAGCACCGTCCCGCCGTACATTTCGTCCGTCGTCAGCCCGCCCCACACGACCTCGGCGGCCGGATCGGGATTCAGCGGATTGTTCGCGCTGTTGTCCCACTCCGCCGTGTATTCGATCTTCGTGCCCGCGGGAACCATATACGGCTTCTGGAGGAAATACACCCGCTGCCAGTCGAAACTGTACTGCGGCACGTCGAACACCGTCTCCACGCGTCCATCGAGGTAGTGGAAGCGTATGCTCGAGGACTTGCCGCGCAGATGCATGTGGACATTGAACCCCGTCACTAGCGAGTCCCTACCGAATTGCTTCCACTCGGTCACCACGTACTTGGGATCCCGGGGAGGCACCCGCAAATTCCGCATGAACGACACCTGTATCTGGCTTTCGTTATACAGCTCGCCGTCCATCATCTCCAACCCCAGCGAGATTTTGAATGTTACCGGCTCCGCCGTCGGCGCGATGTGCGTCTGCATCACGATGCGCTCGCCCGCGCCAATCCGGAATGCGTCGCCTGCCAGCCGGCGCTCCACGCGCTGACCGGGCAGCCAGGTGTAGAGATGGTTCTTGTGCGCCATCAACGCCCCGCCACCATTCGACTTTCCGCCAAACTTGGCGAGGTGCTCGTCATGGGAATCCAGCGTGCGATCTTCGGGCACAAAAAATCCGGGGTCGACCCCGTTGATCCCCGTATGATGGATCACCCGATAGTTGGTGGACTTGAATTCGATCGCCTGCACCCAGACCTCCTGGGGAAATACATGGTCGCTGTACAGCAAAATCTCCTCGTCGGCGTCGTTCCCCTTCGAGGTGTACTCCGGAAATTCGAGCACCAGGTCCGGGGTCCCCAACACCCACTCCAGCCCGGCCCACGCCGGCCGCGGCGGCGCGTCCTTGAGGTCCCCACGCGGGGCGTCCGCGTCTATCCAGCGCGTGATCAGGTCAATCTGCGCTTCCGCGAGGCGGTTGTCGTCCTGAAAATGCCCGAGCGGCGCGTTCGCATGAAATGGCGGCATCTTCCGCTCCGCCACCGCCGTGCGAATCGCCTTGGCCCACGGCCGCACCTCGGCATATTCGATCAGCGACATCGGAGCGATCTGCCCAGGCCGGTGGCAATCCTGGCAATACGCCTGGAGGATCGGCAGTATGTCCTTCGTGAACGTGACGCGGCCTGGCGAGGCCTCGGCCGGAGCGCCGCCCTGCGCGCGTGCCGCGTACGAAGTCGTAAGCGCGGCTACCAGAAAAATTCCCGAGACCCATTGCCGCATACGACACCCTCACACTCCGTGTAATTCTGTCACACGCCGCCGAGTTCAATCAACGATTCGCACAATCAGACCCGGCCGCGCATCGAATCAACCCTCGATTTCCTGCTATTCTGCCGCCGAGCGGGTTGTCCGCCGCACTATAACCCGCGAACCGGGGCCGTAGCTCAGTTGGTTAGAGCAGGTGACTCATAATCACTTGGTCGAAGGTTCAAGTCCTTCCGGCCCCACCATATTATATACCCGTCAACATTGACGATTACGCATATATACGCGATTGCAGATTATCGGTCAAAATACCTGGGGGGTAACTTGGGGGGTAACATCGCGAATGAAAAAAACCCTTCTTACAGGCGTATGAAAACTCCATCGGGGACACCGCCTGAAACCGGCCAGCCTGTGACATACTGCCCCGGAGAGGTGCCCCACAATGTCCATCGGTAAGACGCGCTCGTTTCTCTACGGCCTCGCACGGCTCCTCGGGGACGTGCAGGCCGTCAGCAAGGGCAAGGTAGGCCGCCGGATCGCTAGACGGGCCTCGGGCAAGATCACGGGCCGACTGTTTCGCAAACTCTTCAAGTAGGCCGCCGCAATGATCGCCACCGCTTAAAACGAATTTGGAATCCGAACATGGACGGCGACGCACGATTGACACGCGAGCAGATACTCAAGGCGGCAAATGCAATTCGGACCGCACTTCAAACCTGTTCGTCGCCTTCGGATCGGAAGCTACTTAGAGATCGATATCAAGAACTCGACGCGCTTTTGAAAGCGACGCCCCCGCGAATCCCTGAGGAGGTGCCGTGGATCGGCCAGCCAGTATCGCCGCGGCGTGAAGTCTCCGGAATGACAGAGGATGATTTCAAGAGGGCGGTTGCCGAAGGTGTGAAAGGGGCGAGAGGCGAAGAACATCGGCAACAAGTGATGGCCGAGGCGCGGAATATCGCCGGTACGCAGCAAAATACGAGGACGGCACCGGGGTGGGACTTAATGGATACGGCCAACAAGTTGCAAAAAGTGGGCGTAGCGATGACGGGGTGCGGATGCTGGATGTTCACAGGTTTTCCCGTCTTAATTATTCTCGGAGTCATTGCATGGCAGTCCGTTTTTCCCGGCCCGCCTCCCACGCCGACGGTGCAGGACAAGTCACCCGCGATGCAAGCGAAACGGATGGAACTAATTGGCGAAGCCATCAAGCTAGGCGTTTTCCAGAAAGTTGAACCAGTCAATGAATGGCACGACGTAAAAGTCTGGGTTGAACCCGGATTCTATGTGCTCGACTTTGAGGGGAAAAAGGGTGTTATAAGGATGGTGTACTGTTACTTCTTTGACGGGACTGATTTGCTCAGTAGTGTTGATGTGTATGATCGTTTCTCGGGTAAAAAAGTGGCATCATACTCGCCAGCGCTCGGTTTTGACATGAAATAGCTGCCATTCCGCCGGATCGCTAGACGGGCCTCGGGCATGAACGACTAGATCAGCCCTCACTATGGAGAAATGCAGGCAGTATGAGCGACGGCCATTGGAAGACGAATTACAGACGGAACCTCAATGGCAACGCCTGAGCCAAGTCCGTGTCCGTTCTGTGGCCACGCAGTCATCTGGTGTCATCGCGGACCCTTTGGGGCAGTCAAGAAGACGAAGCGGCCATATAAGCGCGTCACTGCCCTTATGAGATACAAGAACAGGGGCAGAACTCCGATGAAGGTGGTGCTGCTGCTTGACGGCTCGTGGTGCCGCGTGTGGTGCAAGGGGTGTAAGGCATTCATACTCAAGACGATCATTTACCAAACGCCGGTTGAAGCCGGGCAGGAGCGCGCAATCCGGGCTACTGTAATCTCGGCATGGAATAGGCGTGATGGTGCGGATGCAGGCACGGCAAGCCTCTTACCCTGCCCCTGCTGCGGCAATAACGATGTAACTATCAAAAGTCGGTCCTATGACCGGGATATAAAAGATGTCACACCAAAACAGTACAAGCGACCCCCGGTAAAGCACGACGTGCCGATGGTTAGCTGCGTCCAATGTGGCCTAACCGCAATCGCAATACGTTGGGAACTAACCCCTGCGGCGGCTGAGGAGGTCGCTCATAGCTTAGTGCGGGATTTCGATGCAGCAATGACATCTACTCCGACCGACCCAATCGACGCATGGAACCGAAGGCCCGGCACAAAACCTGAGTAATAGACCGCCCCGGGCCAATTGCGATTCCCAGCTGCGAAACAGACGCGCAACGTTGCCTTGTGGGCGACTTCGGGATTTCGGCAAGGAACGATTCCCTGAGTCAATCTGTCGGTGTGTCGGCACGGTGCGCGCGCCGGACGCGGGCCTTGTGCGTCGCCGGTGTCGCCTACTTCCGCGCGTGACGATACTGGCGGTTCCGCCGGTCAATCGCCGCCCACCAGCACCCCCACGCGACGGCGCCTCGATTCGACTAATCGGACACATTATGCGAGTCGCAACTCCATTTTCCGCAAGACACTCGTCAATCGCTCGACGAGATCCTTCGGGCCGGGCGCGTCCGTTCCAAGGCTACCGGCCATCCGCTGCACGGCCTCCGGCGTGACAATGCCGCGCGCCCGGTAGTCCTCGAGCGCCCACGCCGCGGCCGCCGTCGTGCGCACTGTCGCCGCGGGATGCCGCTTGAGCGCGCTCGAGGGCACGGCGGCGTCAACCACGCCGCTCCCGTAGGCCGCGAGCAGCGCGAAGGCCTTGCTCGCCTGCGGCACGTTGTCCTCGATGCACACCCGCGTCCGGAGAAACAGCGCCACGTTTGCCGTGTAGGCCTCGCGCGGCACGTCGCTCGGCTGAAGAAAAAGCCGCGGGTGATCGCGAAGCTGCTGAGCGGCGTTCTCCTCGGACAACTTCACGGCGATGAACGCCGGCGCCTGGTCGAGCGGCACTCCGGGCTCGTGAAAACCCCAGTGTCCGTTCTCGCCCACGCCCTTGAGTTGCAAGTCCGGCCCCGAGTCTAGCACGCGGTCCGTGTAGCGCTGGCAGGCCTCCTCCGGCCCGGCCGCGTCCACGGCCAACGGATGAAATTCGACCTGCGCGCAGACCGCGCGAAGCTTCGAGAAAAAGTGGGTCTCGAGTAAGTACCGGAACGACGCGGGATGGCTGGCGGGCAGCGGGTACTCGTCGAACTGAAAAAAATCCGTGCGCGCGATCGCGTCGCGCAGCGGTTTCGAGCGCGCGGCCAGACCACCGTAACTCTCGTAGAATGCGAACGCGGAGGGCGCGGCCATGATCAAGAAACCGATTCGGGCTTGAGCGCGCGCGAGTTCGAGTTGGCGCTGCGCGAGCGCGCGGGCGGAGGCCGCGCCCATGTCCGCAGGCCGCTCGTACACATGAAACTCGATCCCGTGATGCGTGAAGGATCGCAGCGGCGGCGCGGGCGGCCCCAGGGGGTCCAGGTTCATTCCGGGAAACCGAAGTAGGCTTCGGCGTTCGCGTAGCAAATGCCGCGGACCATTTCGCCGGCCAACGGAATATCCTTCGGGAGGCGCCCCTTCGCCATTTCGCCGCCGAGCCAATTGCACAGGACGCGCCGGAAATACTCGTGGCGCGGGAAACTCAGAAACGATCGGCTGTCGGTGAGCATGCCGACAAATCGGCTGAGCACTCCCATGCGCGCGAGGCACGTGAGCTGCGCCTCCATCCCTTCGATGTGATCGTTGAACCACCACGCGCTGCCGAATTGCATCTTGCCGGGCAGGCTGCCGTCCTCGAAGTTGCCCAGCGCGCTCGCCACCACCGCGTTGTGCGCCGGGTTGATGTTGTACACGATGGTCTTCGCCAGGCAGCCCTCCGCATCGAGCCGCCCGAAGAACGTGTTCATCTCGCGCGCGAAGCTCCGATCGCCGATCGAGTCGCCGCCGGCGTCGCGCCCGGCCTCGCGCAGGAGCCGAGGGCTGTTGTTGCGCAGCGGCCCGGCATGATACTGCTGCACCCACCCGCGCGCAGCGTCCATCCGCGCGAACGCGTAGAGCAGGGCGGATTTGTAGGCGAGCGCCCCGCTTTCTTCGATCACCTCGCCGTTCCTCGCGCTCCGAAAAATCCGGGCGGCATCCTCCAGCGTCGCCGGCGCCGCGTAAAACGTTTCGATGCCGTGATCCGAAAGGCGGCACCCGGCCGCGTGGAAGTGCGCGTGCCGTTGCTCGAGCGCCGTCCAAAAATCATCGAAGGATCGAATCGGCTTTCCGTTCACCCTGGCCAGCCGATCGACCCAGTCATTGAACGCCTGGCCGTCCTCCACACGCAAGGCGGCATCCGGACGCCACGTCGGCAACACCCGGGCCGGGCGCGCCGGATCGGCCGCGATCGCGCGATGATAATCCAAGGTATCGGCGGGGTCATCGGTCGTGCAGATAATCTGCACCCTCATCCGCCGGATCAGGTCGCGGCAGGACATCGAGGCCAGGCGCTCGTTGCAGCGTTGCCACACCTCGTCCGCGGTCTGCGGCGCGAGCAGCACATCGAGATCGAAATAGCGCTTCAGCTCCAAGTGCGTCCAGTGATACAGCGGATTGCCGAGCAGCCGCGGCATGCATGCCGCCCAGGCCTCGAATTTCTCGCGCGGCGGCGCGCTGCCGGTGATGAGCGCCTCGGGCACGCCGTTCGCCCGCAGCGCGCGCCACTTGTAGTGGTCGCCTTCGAGCCAGGCCTCGGCGATGGTCGCGAACCGGCGGTCCTCCGCGATTTCGCGCGCGGAGAGGTGCGTGTGAAAGTCGAAAATCGGCTCGGGGGCCGCATACCCGCGATAGAGTTCGCGCGCGAATTCCGTTTCGAGCAGGAAGTCTTCGGTGATGAACGGCTCGGTCACGTCCGGGGCGGCTCCAACCTCGCTGCGGTATCGATCGCGCAGACGAGCATCCCGCAGCGCGCGCGCAAGCGGCGCCGCAAAAAGAACGAGCGCCCCCGCCATCGCGGAAGCGCCCGAAACGAACTCGTGCCCTTACTCAGCGGTCTTGTTCTCGGACGAGGCGGACGGCGGTGGGTCTTTCTTGTCGGCCGGGGTCATCGTGTCCTTGAAGTCCTTGATCGCGCCGCCGAGGTCCTTGCCGATGTTCTTCAGCTTGCCCGTGCCGAACACGAGCGCAACCACGAGCAGCACGATCACCAAATGCCACATGCTAAACATGTCACGTCTCCCAGCGCAGCCGGGCCCGTCATCCGGCACCCGCCGCGCATCCTAGATCAACGATAGTATATACCCCTTGATTCCGCCCGAACAAAGAAAATTTGCCGGGCGCCGTGGGCCGTATTCGGGCCCCCGGCGAAGATTCCCCATGTTTTCAGGCCGATTTACGCTGGGGAACGGGCGCCGCCAGTTTGACGACGAGCAGCTCCAGCGCCAACCCGCCGTCAACGCCGGTGTTCCGAGTCATGAACTGGGTGTCGGTGCACAACGCAAAAGCCGCGCGCAGCTTGACCACGCCGAGCTTGCGGGCCAGCGGGCCGACCTTCTGCGACACGAAGCTGCTGATGCCGGGATCGCCGGATGCCGTGCCCACCGCGTAGGCGCTCTTGAGCAACCAATTGATGGTGCCCAGGATTTCGTCCGGGTGCTTGCCGAGATCGAGCAGGCGCCGCAACGCGCCAAGCGCCTCGCCCGGCTGCGAGGCGGCGATCATGTCCGTCAGCGTCCAGATTTCCTCTTCGGCGACATCGGCGCAGGCCGCGTTCACATCGGCGGCGGCGATCGCCGTGCGCTCCTCACCCAGAAAATTGATCACGTTGGTGAGCGCATTGAGCACGTCGCTCAGGTGCGTGCCGCTGCGATCGACGAGCGTGCGCACCGCTTCGGCGTCGAGGGTCCGTTTACGCGCCTTGGCCTCGGCGCGCAGCCACTGCTCGACCTCGCCGCGGCTGAGTGCGGCGCACTCGACGACCTCCCCCGCCTTCTCGCAGGCCTTGAAAAATTTCGTGCGCTTGTCCGCCTTGTTCGCAATCATCATGAGCACAGTGGCGTCATTCGGCGCGGCAAGATAATCGAGCAGCACACCCGCGCCCGTTTCTGTGTTGTAGCGTTCCGCGTGGCGCACCAGAATGACCCGCCGCGAAGCCAGAAATGGCAGCGTCTGCGCGTCGAGCACGATCTCGGCCGGCGCCGTTTCGTCGGCGTAGAACGAGGCGAAGGCGAAGTCCCGCACGGACGGGTCGACCGCGCCGTCCACGATGCGATCCACGCAGCGATCGGCAAGCATGGGCTCGAAGGTGGGCATCTTCGCGCGCGGGCCCTTGCCGGGGCAGAACAGGTAAATCGGCGCGGCCCGCTCGGGGTCGAAGGACTCGATCAGTTGCTGCGGCGTCACGCGCTCACCAGGGATCGATCGTGCGGTAGAAAATATCCGCCGCGAGACGTTCCAGTGCCTCCGCGGCGGCCTGGTTCTCCTCGCTCGTCTGGAAGGACCGCACCGGCTCCAGGAAGGCCTGCGAATTGCCGCGCAGCCGGTCCGACGAGGAACCCACCACGCCGGTGGTGAAACTGGTCTCCCCGGCCACCTTCGGATCCTGCCAGAGCACCGCGCCGGTACGCGAATCGGTCACGATCACGCTGGCCGTGACGAAGCCCTCGAACTGCGTCACTTCGTCGTTCTGATCGAAGGTCAGACCATTCAATTCGTATCCGGTGATCGTCCCCGTCACCACGAGGTCCGCCTCGTTCGCGCCGACCACGCGCAGGCGGCCGTCGTTCAGGAATTTCCGGATCACCGCGTTCGTCAGCGGCGCTTGCAGGTCGTATTCGCGGCTCTGGTTCTGAAACCCGGAAACGAAGATCGTCTGGTAGCGCTCGTCCAGCGAGGACGACGTGCTGTATCCACAGCCCGAGGCCAGCGCCGCCAAGGCCACCGCGCTCCACACCGCGCGCAGGGCCGCGCTCATGGCGTCTGGGCCACGGCGCGGCCAATGAACTCGGACTGCAAATCCTTCTGCCGAGGGTTCTTCGCGATCCATTCCACGGCCTTCCCGGAGGCCTGGGTGCCCGAAAATTCGTAGGCCGCGATTTCGTAATAAATCCAGGCCGCGTTCAGATCCTGCCGCTTCTCGTAGTGCCGCGCCGTGCGGAAGCGCTGCTCGGCGATGTTCTCGCGCATCGTACCGCTCACTGCTTCGCGATCGGCCACACGCGCGTCATCCGGGAACCGCCGCTTGAACTCGGCGATCGAGTCCATCGCAAGCTGCGCGGGCGCCTGGTCGTAGTCGGGGTCGGCCGCGGCCTCCTCGTAACACCGGGTCAGATCGAACGACGCCTCGAGCACCCACTCCGAATCCGGGTAGTCCTCGATCACGCGGCGGTATTCGAAGCCCGCGTCGAGATAATCCTGGCGCACAAAATGGCACTTGCCGATCTTGTATTGCGCCTCGGCGGCCTCCGGCGTGAACGGCTGGTTCTCGATCACCATCGTGTAGACGTCGACCGCCTTCTTGAAGGGCCGGTTCGCCATGAAATTCAGCCTGCGTAAGTAGCGGGATCGCTGCATTGCCCCCGAGAGCCGGGTGTCCATCCGCTTCTCGCCGCGCGCGAAAAGGCCATCGCCGATCTCGTATTGCCTACGGATCACGTCGCCGTAGAGGTCGCTCTCCGGATATTTCGATATGACCGCCTGGTATTCCTTGGCCGCGGGGACGTATTTCCCTTCCGCCAGCCGGATATCGCCGCGGAGATACTGGTTCTCGTCCGCGAAATCACTGTCGCCGTAAAACTCGTTGAACTTGTCCGTCTCGTCGAAGGCCTGATTGTATTCCCCCCCCACTAGCAGCGTGCGCGTATACTCCACCTGCAGCTCGGGCGTCTCCTTGGGAAGATTGTCCATGTTGACGAAGCGCCCCGTCTCGGGCGTCCAAGTCCATTGCGGCGACGCGGTACCTGCGGCCGACAGGACGGCGACCGTCATCAGGCCCGAAACGAAGCGAATCATTCGGCGTCTCCTGCGGCGCGGCGTCCGGCCCGCGGAACGCGGTCCCCCTGGGCGTCGCTGCCTAAGACTAACAGGTGGGATTCGGACCGCTCAACTCCAGCGCCCCAGCGCGCCCAATCCGCTGCAATCTCAGGACTTGCCTAGGACCGCGTTCCACTGGTCGAGCCGAGACTTCTGCGCGGCGAACAACGGTGCGGTGTCGCCGGAAATCTCGATGCTCGATATCGTGTCGCCGCCCTTGATGCTGTTGACCACTTTCTGGTCGGCATCGGACTCCACCTTGCCGAACACCGTGTGCTTGCCGTCGAGCCAGGACGTGGCCACGTGCGTGATGAAGAACTGGCTGCCGTTCGTGCCGGGGCCGGAGTTCGCCATCGAGAGCACGCCGGGCGTGTCGTGTTTCAGGCTCGGCACCATCTCGTCGCCGAATATGTATCCCGGTCCCCCCGTGCCCGTGCCCTTCGGGCAGCCGCCCTGGATCATGAAGTTCGCAATGACCCGGTGAAAAGTTTTTTCGCTGTAAAAACCGCGCTGGGCAAGATTCACAAAGTTCGCCACAGTCATCGGGGTCTTGTCCGCGTGAAGGACGAGATGAATGTCCCCTTTAGACGTGTGAATGGTCGCGTGTAGGGCCTGGATCGGCGCGGCGGGCATGGGAGTCTCCGCAATGGCCGGCTGACCCGGCCCTTGGGTTTCGTCTGTGGATTGGCGATCGCGCGGCGAACTGCACGATGCCGCCAACGCGGCGATCAATACGGCTATGAGCACTCTTGTTGCGATCATCTGACTGCGAATCGCCGCACGCCCCCCGTTCGCCCGTTCGCCACGCCGCGGGATTCTACGCGGAGGCCCGATCAGGATCAAGACGAATCAGCCGCCAGCCTCTGGCGCAGCTTGTCCGCGTCCGGCCCCGAAATCGCCGCGATCGCCTGGACGATCCGTTGCTTGAGTTCGGGGGTCCCCGCGACGGCGGCGAGATTCTCACAATACTTCAGCCGCTGCGCCTCGGATACGCCCGGATTTCGCTCGAGATGATTCAACACACCCTCGATCGCCGCGGCGCGCACAGCGGGATCCTTGTCCCCGCGAGCGACGCGATCGAGCGTCTCGAGCGGCGCGGCCGTCGGCCATCCGGCGAGCGTCTCGACTGCCGCGCGCTGCACGCGCGCGCCCGGTTTCTTCGCCGCGCCCTCGAGCGCCGGCAGGCTCGCGTCGTCGCCGATTGCGCCCAGGATGGAGACCAGCGTGAGTTTTACGCCTTCACTCGCGCCGGACCCCGACAAGGCCTTCGCAATCGGCTCCGTGCGCGACTTGACCGCGGGCGCGCGCCGGGCAACCGCGATGATCGCCTCGCCGATCACCGCGCGCTCCTCGTCGCTCCACTCGTGGGTCAGCATCCCCACCATCGCCGCGAGTTCACTTTCCGCGCCCACCGCGCCGAGCGCCTTGAGCGCTTCGAGACGCACGGGCTTTACGTCGCGCTCGGCCAAGCGCAACAGCACGGGCACGCCCTCGTGCGCCTGGCGCGCCGCGAGCGTCTTGATCGCCTCCACGCGCACCGTGTTGTCCGCGCTCATCGCGGCGACGAGCAGCTCGTCGTTCAGCGTGGGCGCGTCGAGCTTTGCGAGCGCTTCGCGCGCAAGCTTCTGCTCCTCCGCCGTTCCCGTCACCACGGCCTTCAGCAACACCTGCACCGACTTGGGATGATTAAAGCGGCCCAACGAATCGAGCGCGGCCAGCCGGACCACCGGTAGCCGGCTCTGCGCCGCAAGCAGCACCGTCTGCAATGCCGCCTCGTCGCGCCGATCGCCGAGCGCGCGCAATAGCACCGCCTGATTCTCGGTCGTCAAATCCGGATACGCCGCGATAAAGGCCTCCGTCGCCTTACGTCCGGACACCGTGTGCGCCTCGGCCGCGGCCACGCTTTCAAGCTCGGGAATCCCGCTCGTCAGCGCTTCGATTATCGTCGGCACCGCGTCCTCGCCCCGGGCCTGAATCAACCCGCGCAGGCCCTCCGCCTGGACCTCGGCCGTCTCGAAGTCGAGCAGCAGCGCCTCGAAGAGCGCGATCGCCGTGGCCGTGTCACCCCGCTCAAGCGAGGTCCGCCCACATTGAAGATACGCCTGCGTCGCCGCGGGCCGCATCTTGCGCGAGAGGTTCTTGCGGCACCAGTCGAGCGCCTGCATCGACTCCTTGCCCGGAATTTTTCCCAGCGCGGTCAGTGCCGCCTCCGTCGTGCGCGCGTCGCCTTCGTCCGCCTGCGCCCGCAGCGTGGACACCCCGGCCGGGTCGCGACGATTGCCCAGTGTCGTGAGAATCCCGATCAGCCGATCGCCCTTGGCATTCTCCGCGGCGTGGACGAGCACGGTCTCCGCTTTGGGGTGCTTGATGATTTCCAGCCCGGTGCACGCCAGGTCCCACGTGTCCGGCTGGGCAAGCATGCGCTCAAACGCAGGAATCGTGTCCTCGTCGGCCAGCCGATACAACTGCTCCGCCGCAAATAGCTTGGCCGGCTTGGCGGCGTCCTTGGATTCGATCACGCCTACGAGACGCCGCTCCGCGTCGACACGCACTTCGTAAATTTTCGTCGCGCGCTCGACATACCCGCGAACCGCCGCGATCGAAGCAGTCTCCTTGCCGCCGCTCCATCCGCGCAGCCCCGCGAAGGCCGCGTCAAGCTCCGCCGCGCTGCGCGGCTCCGCGCTCCACGCGACGCACGGCGCCAGCAAGGCGATCAGCCCGATTGCGCTCCAGAAATATAGGCGTGCGCGCATGGTATCCCCCGATACCCGTCCCAACAAGATGCACGGCCCGCGACCGTGCCCAAGCATCTAACACATACAGTGTATCACGCCGACGCGGGCGACGAGGGCCGAATTACTCGCCGGCGGGGCTGTTCTCGAAGTACTTGCGATACGTCTGCGAGAGCGTGCGGTTCTTGCGCTTCTCGACGGCCCGCTGGACGGCCCCGGCCCGGGCGGGCGTTTCGCGGTAAAGCGCGAGCGCCTCGATCAACGCCATCGCCAGCGGACCCGGCGCGCCGGCCAGCGCCTCCAACAGAAACGCGAAGGCCTCGCCGGATCGCACGAGCGCGATGGGCAGCGCCAGCGCCTCGCGGATTTCCTCGTCGCGGCCGCGGGCGCTGGCCCACCGTTCCCGAAGCGCGGCAAAGGCCTCGGGCTGGTGCGTCTGCCCCAGCGCGAGCGCCGCGCCGCGCACGCGATCCGGGTCCTCGTCGTACAAATAACCCGCCACGAAATCGAAGGACTCGTCCGGCGCGATGCGCATCAGCCCCTCGAAGGCGTCCATCTCTACGTTCGTATCCGGTTCACGCGCGATCTTGCATCGCAGGAGCAGTTCCGCGCGCTCGTCGGGCACGCCGCCCAGCGTCTCGACGGCCAGCGTGCGCGTCATCGGCTCCGAATCGGCCAACAGCACAGCGTGCCACCGGAACGCGTCGTGGTGGCCCATCGCCATCAGCGCGCGGCCGCAGATGCCGCGCAAGGTCGCCGCCGTGTCGAACGGCTTGCCCCAGGCAGGCTCTTTCTGCACGTGCCGCACGCCCGCGAGATACACGTCCCACGCCGCCTCGCCGAAGGTGCTCAAACAATTCGCGATGGCCAGCTTCGCCGAACATCCGGGATCGCGTTGGACGCAATCGTCCATGAAATACGCAAAGGCCTTGATCAACTCAGGCGCGGCGCCGGTAATGTTTCGCTCCTGCACAAGTTTAACGGCCTTGCCGATGACAAAGTTGCTCCGGTGATTGAGCAGCGCGCGCAGTTCCGACTCGATGTCTGCGCCCGGATCGGTGCTCGCCAGCGCCGCGATCGCCGCGAGCGCGGCCTCGGTCGTCATGCGCGCGGCCACCGCCTACGCCTTCATCCGTTCGAGCGCGGCGCCGATTCGTTGTACCACGTCCTCGTGCCTCAGCCCCGTGCAATCGATCGTGATGTCCGCCCAGCGCTCGTAGAGCGGCCGGCGCTCTCTATATACCTCGGCGAAGGTCTGGCCCGGCGCCATCACAACTCCGCGCGAGTCCAGATTCGTCACGCGCGCTTCCAGCACCTCGGCCGGCAGATAGAGGTGAACGACGGCCCCCGCCGCCTTGAGGTGCGCCATCGCCGCGGCGCTATATACCACGCTCCCGCCCGTCGCGATCACCGCGCCCTGCGCGCACAGCGCCAGCAGATGCTTCTCCTCGATCCGCCGAAATGCCTCGACGCCTTCGCCGTCGAGGATGTCCTGCAGACGGCGGCCCTCCGCGGCCTGAATCACGAGGTCTGTGTCGATAAACGCGCGCGACATCGCCTTGGCGAGCAACACGCCGACGGTGCTCTTGCCGGCGCCGGCCATGCCGATCAGCACGATATTCCGGCGCGCGTCACGCATGGTCAGGGCAACGACTTCTCGAACCAGCCGACGTCCCAGTACTTTCCAAATTTCTTGCCCACCTCCCCGAGCGATCCCTGCGCGCGGAAGCCGAGCCGCTCGTGCAGCGCGATCGACGGTTCATTGGGCAGGCCGATGCACGCGACTGCGCGGTGCACGTCCTCGCGCGCGAGCCGCTGGAACAAATCCGTGTACAGCGCGGCGCCGATGCCGCCGCGCTGCGCGGATTGATCGACATACACCGTCGTCTCGACGGTGGTGTCGTAGGCCGCGCGCGTGCGGAATACCGAGCTATACGCGTAGCCGAGTATCGCGCCCGCACGCTCGGCCACCACGATCTGGTGACGCCCCGCCGGCTTGAATTGCCGAAACCACATGCGCCGCTCGTCCACCGTGAAGGGTTCCAGGTCGAAAGTGACCGCAGTGTTCACGACGTAGTGGTTATAAATTTCGACAATCGCCGGGACGTCCTGCTCGAGTCCCGGCCGGATTTGAAATGCCTGCGCCAATGCCGTGCCCCCCGGAAATTTCGGCCAAAGTGTAACACAGGGACAATTCGCCGCGCGGGCCTCACCGCAAGCGGGCGTACATGCTGACCCATCCGCCGCTCACACCTGCCTGCGGCGGATGGGTCAGAAGGAAAAGCTCCTACTCTGATCTTCGAAATACTAAGGTTTTCCAAGTGTTGCACTTGCAGTTAGAATCCAGCTTATCGCTTCACCTTCTTATTGCGCTGGGACGGTATGCGCACTCTAAAGGGGTTGTGGGAATGATGTATATAATTCCCATCGATCGTCGCAATCCAACACACGCGGTCCCTAACAAGATTTAATCTGTGTTCATCTGTGTCAATCTGTGGGCAAAGCAATTCGATCCGTGATGCCAGACCACATACCGGATCCCTACATGCTCCGCTCGTCAGATCCGTCCACGTAGTCCGAGATCAAAAATAATCAAATGCGAGTTTACTGCTATAAACTATAAATAACCTTGTTTCGCACCCCGCCTTTCCGGACTGCAACAAGCGGCGCTAGATATAAGGACGGTCGGCTCTCCTGGGGCGGAGGGCCGGCATCGCCTGTTGGCGCAGACATACCGAAGAGCCGCGGGCAGGATGTCCGCGCCATGATCGGGCGTGGCTATAATCGGGGCCTTCCACGGGAGGGGCTTCGATGATGCGCTTCGGGGTTATGTGTTTGGCGTTGGCTGTGTTTTCCGGGTTTTGCGCGCGCGCGGACGGCCGGGCGCCGAACATTGTGGTGATTCTGACGGACGACCTGGGCTACGGCGATATCGGCCCGTACGGCAATACGCTGATCAAGACGCCGCGGCTGGACACGATGGCGGCGGAGGGCGCGCTGCTGACGAATTTTTACTCGTCGGCGAATGTGTGCACGCCGTCGCGTGGGGGCTTGTTGACGGGGCGGTATCCGGCGCGGATTGGACTGGGTCTCGGCGATGTCGCGCGGCCGACGAACAAGCTGGGGATTTTGCCGAGCGAGATCACGATCGCGGAGTTGCTCAAGACGCGGGGCTACGCCACGGCCTGCATCGGGAAGTGGCACCTGGGGCACCAGCCGGAGCAGTGGCCGACAGCGAACGGCTTCGACTATTTCTTCGGCGCGCGGTACAGCAACGACATGCTGCCGTTTTCGTTGTATCGCATGAGCGATGTCGTCGAGGAGACGGTCGATCAAACCACGTTGACGGAGAAATACACCGACGAGACCGTCAAGTTCATCGAGGCCCACAAGGACGGTCCGTTCTTCGTGTATCTCGCGCACTCGATGCCGCATGTGCCGCTGTTTGTGTCGAAGAAATTCGAGGGAAAATCCGCCGCTGGTCTGTATGGCGACGTGATCGAAGCGATCGACTGGAGCGTGGGGCAGGTGCTCGACACGGTGGCGCGGCTGGGGTTGGATGAATCGACACTGATAGTTTTCACGAGCGACAACGGGCCATGGTGGGAGGGCAGCGCGGGCGACCTCCGCAATCGCAAAGGGAGTTCGTGGGAGGGCGGGATGCGCGTGCCGATGATCGCGCGGTGGCCGGGCCGCATCGCGCCGGGCACGCGTTCGGACGCGATAGCGATGAACATCGATTTTCTGCCGACTTTCGCCGCGCTTGCGGGCGCGCCGGCACCGGCCGATCGCACGATCGACGGGCGCGATTTGTGGCCGGTGTTGCAGGGGAGCGCGGAGTCGCCGCACGAGTATGTGTATCTTTTTGATGGCGGGACGATCGCCGGGGTGCGCACGCAACGGTGGAAGCTGGTCGTGCAGAGTTGGTACCGGCAGGTGAACGCGCAGATTGGCGCGAAGGCGTATTACTACTACCCGGGATTGCTTTTCGATATGGATCAAGAGCCCCCGGAAGTTTATAGCTACACGCGCGAACATCCGGACATCGCAGAGAAGCTTTCGGGATGGATCGAGAAGGGCAAGGCGGAGTTGGAGACGGCGGCGAAATGAATTCAGATCACGCGGAGGCGCGGAGACGCGGAGGAAAAGCGGTAGGGTTCATCTGCG
>JBCLBO010000021.1:0-38969 GCA_038916785.1 Candidatus Hydrogenedentales bacterium
CATCGGCTGGAAGCTGATGCCACCAAAGGACTCGTTGTTCTTTCTACAAACTCCGGCGACGGCCGGTGGGAACTCGGAACGACAAGTTTTGCGAAGTGGTCATTTGGAATTGGAATAGCCTTGGAATTTTGAGAGTCTGCTCCGAGGTTTTAACAATACCCGGTTCGATCTCCGGGGACCCGCATGGGCGAGCCGCCCATGCTACGAGTATTGGGTTATGTTGGATGTATTTAGATGGCGCGACTTTGGGTGATGATGGAACCTGTAGGTGTTCAGCATTTTTCATTGGTGGTGAATTTGCGTTTGCTTAGGCGTCGCGGGTGACTTCGATGAGGACTTTGAGGACGTCTTTTTGGGCGGCGCGCTCGATGGCGCCGAGTGCGTCTTTGAGCGGGAATCGATCGGTGATGAGCGGCGCGACTTGGATGGTGCCGCGGGCGAGGGCGTCGAGTGCCGGGCGGAAGGGGCCGCAGCGCGAGCCGATGATGCGGATTTCGTGAATCACCGGGATGCTGAGATCGAAGGCGGTCGGGTGGGTCACGGTGGTCTTGAGCACGATGGTGCCTTCGGGCCGGACCAGTTCGAGCGCGCGCGGAAGTCCCTCGTGCGAGCCGGTGGCTTCGACGACGACGTCGGTCTGGGCGCGCTCGATCGGCTGTCGCGAATGCACGGCGGGGATCGACAAGCCTCGCAGCACTTCGAGTTTCCACTCGTTGTTGCCGACCACGAGTAGGTTCTTCGTGTGCTGAAACATCACCTGCGCGATGATTTGGCCGAGTTTGCCGTCGCCCAGGACAATCACGCGGTCCGACGATTCGATGGTCACCTGTTCGAGGATGCGAAAGGCGGCCGCGAGCGGTTCGGTGAGGACAGCGGCTTCGTCCTTGACGGCGTTGGGGACGACGTGCAGGTTTTCCGCGGGTAGCGTGAGGAACTGGGCGAAGGCGCCGTTTCGCCCCTGGATGCCGAGGACGCTGTGGTGCAGGCAGTGGTGCGGCAGCTCCATCTGGCACAGGGGGCAGCGGTGGCAGGCGCAATTGATCTCGCCGCCGACGCGCTTGCCGACGAGGGTGGAGTCCGGCGCCTGCTCGACGATGCCGACGAACTCGTGGCCGAGGACACCGCGAAAGCCCATGTAACCGCGGGTGATTTCGAGGTCGGTGTTGCAGATGCCGGCCTTGAGCACGCGCACGAGCGCCTCGCCCGCTGCGGGCTGCGGTTCGGGGAGATCGGCGAGGCGCAACTCTCCATCGAACACGACGGCGCGCACGGCCCTCCGGCGGCGCGCGCCCGCGCGGGTTGCAGCGCTTCGGCCGGGTCGGTCAGAATGCCGCGCCGGCCGCATCCGCCGCGCGGACAGAGCCTCGTTGGAGTATAGCGATGAAATCCGGGCAATACCAAGGGGTAATTCTCGCGGCGGGCCACGGCTCGCGCATGGGCCCCTTCGGCGACGCGATGCCCAAGCCGATCGCGCCGGTGTGCAACCGTCCGCTGCTGGCCTACCAGCTCGATCATCTGCGCAGCATCGGCATCGAGGACGTGACTATCGTCATCGGCCATCTCGGCCACCGGATTACCCAGGCGCTCGGGGACGGCGCGGAGTACGGCGTGCGCATTCGTTACGTCGAGCAAGAAAAACGGCTCGGCTTGGCGCACGCGGTGGGCCAACTCGAGCCGCACATCCAGCGGCCCTTCGTGCTGATGCTGGGTGACATTTTTTTTGAGATGGACAACATGGCGGCGTTGCCGGCGCTGTTCGAGAGCGCGGACACGGCGGCGGTGCTGGCGGTGAAAGAAGAATCGGATCCTGCCGCGATCCGCAAGAACTTTGCGGTGATTGCCGGCGAGGGCGGCATGGTGAAGCGGGTGATTGAAAAGCCGCGGGTCGTGCCGAACCGGATCAAAGGCTGCGGGATATATCTTTTTGACGATCGGATTTTCGAGGCCGTGCGGCGCACGCCTCGGACGGCGATGCGGGACGAGTACGAGCTGACGGATTCGATTCAGATATTGATCGATTACGGCTACCCGGTGCGCATGGCGCCGGTGGTCGAGTGGGACATGAACGTGACTTTTATTGGCGACCTCATCGAGTGCTGCGCGCACGTGCTGCGGCGCGAGGGGCGTGCGTCGCTGCAAGGCAGGGGCTGCTCGGTGGCGCGCGGCGCGACGCTGGTTGATACGGTGCTCGGCGACGGCGCGGCGGTGAAACACCCGATCCGGGTGGAGCGCTGCGTGGTGATGCCGGGGGTCACGGTGGATTCGCGTGAGGACATTCGCAACGCGGTGATCACGCCCCAGGGCGTGTTGCAGGCCTGAGGCGATGGCGCACCTCGTCATCAGTTCGAGCCTGCACCCGGCGAGCAAGAGCCGCATCCTCGCCGCGCGCGCGAAGACGCTGCTCGAAGAACTGCGGGCGCCGGTCGAGTTCATCGATGTGCGCGACCTGGGGCTGCCGGCCTGCGACGGAACCGCGTGCTACGAGCATCCGGCGGTGCGCGCGCTCAGGGTCCGGATATCGAAAGCGGAGGGAATTATTCTGGCGACGCCGATCTACAACTACAGCATCGGCGCATCCGCGAAGAACCTCGTCGAGTTGACGGGCGAGGCGTGGTCGCAGAAGCCAGTGAGTTTTTTGTGCGCGGCGGGCGGCCAGCTCAGCTACATGGCGGTGATGGCGCTGGCGAACATGCTGATGCTCGATTTCCAATCGTACATTCTGCCGCGATTCGTGTACGCCGCGGACACGGCCTTCGAGGGCGATCAACTGGTGGACACGGCGGTAGTCGATCGCCTGCGCGACCTCACGGTCACGCTGGTGAAATTCAGCGCGGCGTTGCGCGCGGGCGGGATGACCGCGGAGTAGGGCGTAGGGCGGGTCAAGCCCTTTTACAGAAGGTAACGAAGGAATTGACCCTGCTTCGTTTTCTTTGTTGACTTCTGTTCAATCGATTTTCATTGTTTTTTTTCTAGAATCGTGAAGGGCGTCACCGGGTCCGCCTAGGGCGCGGGGGGTGGTTTTGGGCGGCGGTGCGGAGTTTTCGCAGGGCGCGGCGGACGCCGCGGTAGACGGAGGTGACGTTTACGCCGAGGGCCTCGGCGGCCTGGCGGTAGTTGAGGTCCTCGAAGTAGTAGAGTTCGATGCAGCGGCGTTCGACGGGACTGAGCCGCAGCCGCATCTGGCTGCGGACCCATTCGAGCAGGTGGGCCGTCTGGCGGCCATGCTCGAGGCCGGCCCGGATTTGTTGCGCGGTCTCGAACCAGGGCGTCTGCGAGATGCTCAGGCGGCCGAGGAATATGGGATGGGCCGGGAGCTCCAGGGGGTCGTGGGGCGCAGGCGTGGGGGTTGCGAGGGAGGGGTTTTGGGTCATGTCGGTTCCTTTCCGGGGGCTGTGCTCGGGCCAGTCGCCACGGTAGGGCCGGAGGCATGAGCAAGACTTTTGCTTCTGTAGGTCTTTTTGGGTTTTCCTTCTGTGCCGGGGCGCAGCGGGCGTTTCCGCGCGGCGCAGGGCGCGCATAGAGCGGGCGCAGTGAGCGCAGGCGCGGCAATGGCGCCGCGAGACGAGGGGAGTTCGATGACGATTCGGGACCAGATTCAGAACGCGATCGCCGAAGCGACGAAGGCGCGCAAGCAACTGCGGCTCGAGTGTTTGCGGTTGGCAAAGGCCGCGCTGTTGATGAAAGAGAAAGAGAAGGGCGAGGCGGTGACTGACGAGACCGCGACGGCGGTGCTCCGCGCGGAGGTGAAGAAGCGCCAACAGAGCATCGAGATTTTCCGGCAACACGGGCGCGAAGACGCGGCGAAGTTGACCGAAGACGAAATTCGGGTGTTGGAAGAATTCCTGCCGAAGCAGTTTTCGGCGGACGAGGTCGAGAAGCGCGTACGCGACTATCTCGCCGCGCACCCGGAGGCGAACCACGCCGGGAAGCTGACCGGGGCGATGAAAAAGGAACTGGGCGATCTCGCCGACGGAAAAATGCTGAACGAGATTTGCCGCAAGGTGTTAGGATAGGCGTCCGCCGCATGGGCGCGGGACCGAACGAGTGAGGTGAATTTCGATGCGACTGTTTTCAATTGTTTGCGTGCTTGCCGCCGCCATTGCGGTGGCCGGTTGCGCCAAGCCCGCCGACGAGCCGGCGTCCCCGGCCGCAGTCGACGCTGCCCCGGCGCCGCAACCCGCTTCGACCCCGGCGCCGGCGACGCCGGCGGAACCCACCCCCGCGGCGAAGGCCGAGGTTGCGCTGCCCGAGGGTTTTTCGGCGCATTTCCACGTCCATCCGGAGATGACGGTCAGCAGTGCGGAGACGGTCGACGCTGCGCAGGGTCAATACAAGGTGATGGGTGAATTGCGCGCGAGTTCGCGGGAAGTGCTGGACTACTTCGTAAAATATTTCCAGGACAACGGCTGGGAAGAAGACGCGGTGATGGAGCAAGAGGGCAGCGCGGTCGTCTCGTTTAAGAAGGACGGCTACCTCCAGTACGTCGAAACGCACGAAGGCGGTATCGGCGCGCGCATCACGATCACGACGGGGCGCGAGTAGGCGCAGGCGTCAGTTCGCGGGGCGGCCGGCCGCGGCCGGAGCGTCGCGCAGCGATTCACCGATCACTTCGCGCAGCGCGATGAGTTCGGAGTCGGCGCCGAGGCAGCGATAGAAGTCCACGCAGCCGGGGCAGATGACGGGCGGGTCCAGGAGCAGTGCGAATTCCTGCACGCTCGGCAGGTCGGTGAACACGCAGCGCACGCCCGCGGGATGGCGCAGGTCATCGAGCCGCAAGAGCGGGTTTCGCTTGAGCACGCGCCACTGCGAGAGCGCGAGCAGGCTGGCGATGAGCACGTAGCGGTCGAGCCGAATTCCGGTGTATGCGCAAATCGCCTCGCTGTCCCAAGTCGACACGACCACGCCGCGATCGGGCCAGACCCGAAAAGGCTCCGGCAGCCGCTCGGAGGTCAGATGCAGGCGCGGCAGATGTGAGCGTTCGCTTTCGCGCGCGGAGTGACACCGAAAGTATTTTCCAAAGGCTCCGGCCACTCTGTCCGGACGATAGCCGTCGGCGGACGCCGTAGTTAGATGGATCTCGATCATATGGAGATTCCCGCCGCGGATCTGGATACGCGTGTGCCTTCCCCCTACTGACGCTGCCGCAGGGGAGTTTTATTGCATGGGCCTTCCCTCCGTGAATTGCGGAATTGGACCTCAAGTGTTACATCGCTGCAGAGGGACGATCGCCCGGCGAGGGTTGATCGGCAGCCGGATCGCCGCTATGCTCAGGGCCGGGTGGGGGCAGAATCGCTTGAGGCGATTCACGCCGATTTCATTTCTTTTTCCGGGCACAAGCCGCATTCGCGATGAGTTCACTGGGGACAAGCGGGCGACCTTTGCGCGTTGCCATCGTTGGCAGCGGGCCGAGCGGTTTTTATGCGGCGGAGTCGCTGGTGAAGGCCGGGATCGAGGTCCAGGCCGATATCTTCGAGCGGTTGCCCAGCCCTTACGGACTTGTGCGCTACGGCGTCGCGCCGGACCATCCGCGGATAAAGTCTGTCACGAAGGTCTTCGAGCGCGTCGCTGCGCGGCCCAACGTCGGGTACTTCGGCAATGTCGAGGTGGGCGCCGACATCACGGTGGCGGAGTTGCAGCGCTTCTACGACGCGGTGCTCTTCGCCAGTGGCGCGGCGTCCGATCGGCGGCTCGGCATTCCCGGCGAGGAACTTCCGGGCAGCCACACGGCCACGGAGTTCGTCGCGTGGTACAACGGCCTCCCTGAATATCGCGACCGCGTGTTCGACCTCAGTCAAGAGGTCGTCGTGGTGATTGGGCAGGGCAACGTCGCGGTGGACGTTTGCCGGATCCTGTGCTGCACGGTGGATGAACTCAAAGGCACCGACATCGCGCAGCACGCGCTCGATGCGCTCGCGGAGAGCCGCGTGCGAGAGGTGTACATGGTGGGCCGGCGCGGACCGGTGCAGGCGAAGTTCACGCAGATCGAGATCAAGGAACTGGGCGAGATGGCCGAGTGCACGCCGCTGGTGGCGCCGGCCGAACTTGAACTCGAGCCGAGTTCGCAGGCGGATCTGGCGCATCCGGACAATGCCGGGGCCGGCCGGATTTTTTCGCTCTTGCAGGCTTACAGCGCAAATCGCCCGCAGCCGGGCATCCGTCGGCTTCATATCTTATTTCGAAGGGGCCCGGTGGAAATCCGGGGCGGCGACCGTGTTAAGAGTATTTTACTTGAGCGAAATCGGTTGCAGGGAGAGGCATTGCGCGTTTCGGCTGTAGGGACGGGCGAATTCGAGGAGCTGGCCTGCGGATTGGTTTTCCGCAGTGTTGGATACCATGGCACTCCTACCCCGGGACTTCCGTTCGACGACAAGTCGGGGACCATTCCCAATCGTGGGGGTAGGGTCATGGAGGGGGACGCGATTCGGACCGGGGTGTATGTGGCCGGTTGGATTAAGCGGGGTCCGAGTGGTACTATAGGGACTAACAAGCCGGACAGTCAGGAAACCGTGGCTGCGATTATCGCGGATTCCAAGCAATGGGCGGGTTGTGAGAACCCATCCGGCGTTGCGGTGTTAGAGTTGCTGAATACCCGAGGGGTGAGGGTCGTCACCTTCTCGGATTGGCAGCGAATTGATGCTGCCGAGATAGAACGGGGCCGCGCAGTAGGCAAGCCGAGGGAGAAATTTATTACCCCTTCGGCGATGCTCGAAGCGTTGACGGAAACACCCGTACGTTGAGGGTAGTTGGGCGTTTACGAGTCGCGGAAGGTTTGGGTCAGACGTTTGGGGCAACTTGCAGTAACCGATTGGTTCCATAACGGAACTTTTAAAACTGTTGACAGATGTGCACAGACCATATACAATAGGCTACAATTCTCAGGGGGGAATTCGGGTAAACCGCAATCTGTAGTGATCGCAGATATTTCTATTTCTGCGAAATTCGCACTTCAAAGTTGAATATACCATCCGACCGGGTCACAAATCTCAGACGAGAGGAGGGGATGGACATGCGGCAACCAAGCGCACACACTGGCCGTGTCCCGGGATAAAAATGGATGTGGATTGAATAAAGAGCAGGGATTCCCTGCGCGGCGGGAAGTACCTCGCCGTGAAATGTCGGCCGGCCTCTTGCCGGGCGAGATGACTCAACAACAAACAGGAGATTACGCACAATGCGTAAGACATTAGTGGTTTTGGTGGCGGTGATGATGGTCGGGATGACCATCCCGGCCTTCGCCGAACTTCAGAACGTGAAGGTCGGTGGTTCGCTGCGTATCCGCGGCAACTGGTACAGCGAAGAAGTGGCGACGTTTGACAAGGATCTGCAGGACGATGCGCTCTACGTCGAACAGCGTACCCGCGTCAATGTGGGTGCGGATTTCACCGATGACGTCCATGCGTTCATCGAATTGGATCACTACAGCAACTGGGGTGACCAGTTCCGGGGTCTTGACTCGGAGGGCCTGCTCTCGGGCGCCGATAGTATCGACTTGTCGATCCATCAGTACTCCGACGGTTCGGTGTCGTTGTACCAGGCGTACATCGAAATGAAGGACGCGTGGGGCGCTCCGATCGACATCAAGATCGGTCGTTCGGAGATGCAGCACGGCGACGAGTTCCTTGTCGGTAACAACGACACGAGCTCGAACTTCCGCGGCCTGTCGTTTGACGGCGTGTGGCTGAAGTACAACAACGAGAACTTCAACCTGACGGGCTTCTGGACGCGCATTCTGCAGGACACGTTCCTCCCGTTGGAGTCCAGCGGCGACGCCAACTTCTCGGGTGTCTACGGTAGCTACACCGGCCTCGAGAACATGACGATCGACGGCTACTACTATTTCTACCATCAGGCATCGACGGTCGCGACGGTCTTGAACGGACTCAGCGATGCGACGGAGCTCCACACCATCGGCGCGCGCTTCGCGGGTAATGCGTCGCAGTTTGACTGGGCGGCGAACGGCGCCTATCAGTTCGGTGACAGCGGCCTGACCGATCCGTCCACCGCGGTTGACACGGCGGACGTGAGTGCGTTCGCTGTGCAGGGCGCCGGGGGTTATACCTTCGACGTCAACATGCAGCCGCGCATTTTCGTGAACGGCGGCTACTACAGTGGCGCCGAAAGGGACAGCACCAACACCAACACGACCGATGTCGGCTTCAACCGCCTGTTCTCGGACCACGAGTACAGCGAGTTCCTCGACACCACCGACGCGACGAACCTGTGGTTCGTCAACGGCGGCGTGAGCGCGCAGGTGACCGAAGCGATCGGGTTGACGGGTGTTGTCACCTGGGTCAACGCGGTCGAGTCCCGCGAGGACCTTGAAGGCCCCGGGTTTACGGACGAGAAGGACCTGGGTATCGAGGTCGGGATCTACGCGAAGTATGACTACAGCGAAGACCTGTACTTCCAATTGGGCTATGCCCATCTCTTCGCCGGCAATGCGTTCGACGTGGACGGGGCCAACCAGCAGGGTGCCGATGTGACCGGATTGGGTCTCGACACGGTGGGCTCGGGCGGCCAGGGCGACGACATCGACTACGTGTTCCTCGAAACGGGTATCAGCTTCTAAGCTGAATCACGTGTAGTTCCTCGCCCCCGCGGGTCCGCCCGCGGGGGCGATTCTTTTTTGTGTGAGCCGCCGGTTGGAGATGCGTGGCTACGGGTGCGCGAGATCGCGGCCCGCGCATTTGTTACACTCCGCGCGATCTGCGATCTGGGAATGCCTCCGATGAACTCCACATCCAAGAGAACCATGCTTGCGCTCGAGGACGGACTCGTCTTCGAGGGGCGGAGCGTTGGCGCGGAGGGCGAGGCTTCGGGCGAGCTCGTGTTCAACACGTCGATGATGGGCTACCAGGAAATTCTGACGGACCCGTCCTACGCCGGCCAGATCATTACGATGACCTACCCGCTGATCGGCAATTGCGGGGTGAATGCGGAAGACGTGGAGTCGCGCAAGCCCTTTTGCCGGGGATTCGTGATGCGCGAGTGCTGCTTCGAGCCGAGTAGCTGGCGCGCGACGAAGTCGCTGCCTGACTATCTGCGCGAGAACCACATCATCGCGCTCGACGGCGTCGACACGCGGCAGATTACGAAGCACCTGCGCGAGCAGGGCGCGAAGAAGGCCGTCATCAGCACGACGGACCTTAGCGCGCCGAGCCTGATCGCCAAGGCGCGCGCTTCGCAGGACATGGCCGGCAGCGATTTCGTGCGCGAGGTGACGGTCGACAAGCCTTACGAGTGGAATGCGGCATTCCAAGGCAAGTACCGCGTGGTGGCGATGGACTATGGCATCAAGTACAACATCCTGCGCCTGCTCGAAGCGGCGGGGTGCAGTGTGATTGTGATGCCGGCGACGGCGACGGCCGCGGAGATTCTCGCGCAGAAGCCGGACGGCGTCTTTCTGTCGAACGGCCCGGGCGATCCCGCGGCGCTGGACTACCTCTACCCGACCCTGCGCGCGGTGATTGGTAAGGTGCCGGTGTTCGGCATTTGCCTCGGGCACCAATTGCTCGCGCACGCGCTCGGCGGTAGCACCTACAAGCTCAAATTCGGCCACCGCGGGGGAAATCAGCCGGTGTTGAACAAGGCGGCCGGCACGGTGGAGATTTCCAGTCAGAACCACGGCTTTGCGGTCGATCCCGGCTCGTTCAAGGATCCGGACGTGGTCATCACGCATCTCAACCTCAACGACGATTCCGTCGAGGGCCTCGAGCACCGGAAACTGCCGGTGTTCAGCGTGCAGTATCACCCGGAGTCGTCGCCCGGCCCGCACGACAGCCGCTACCTTTTCACCCGCTTCACCAAACTGATGGACGCGGCCCGCGCCTGATTCGCGCAATCCTCCGCACCCCGGCCCGAAACGATTAGGCGCCGGCGGCACGTGCCCCGGCGGGATCGGTTTCATGGAGGCCCAGCGTACGGCTTTCGATCAGCGAGGTAGTCTCGCCCAAATGAAGAATCTGGTTGGTGAGGTACTTCACGGGGTTGAGTTTACGGAAGGTTTTCGTCAACGCCGGCGTGGCGAGGATGGCCGCGGTATTCGGAACCACTTCGCGCCGTTTCATCGCCAGCATGCCGTATTTTTGCAGATAGCGCAGGGTCCCGCGCACGGCCCGCGCAAGGTCCGCCTTGTCCTCGGGATCGAGGTAGGGGTGGGGTAAGGCGTCGAAGAGGCCGGAAGTGAGACGCACGAGCTCGTCCATGGGGATGGGCGCGGTCAGGCCGTGCAGGCAGCGCGTATACAGGATTGCGGAGACGACCTGCGCCGCGTTGACTTCGGCGAGCGGGCCGAGGCGCTCGATCAGGCGCTCGTCAAAGGCGCGCTGATCCGCGCGCGACGCGCCCCGCGGCAGGAACATTTCCTCGCCGAAAATCACCGAGGAGTGTCCGCTGATGGGATTGAAATTGCGCACGGCCGGCATGGCCGAGACTCTGGCCTTCGCGTCGCGCGCCTGGACGGCGTGCAGGAAGAACGAGATGCCGCCAGGCCGCGCGACGCTGTCGCTGTAGTCCATCAACAGGCCGGAACACGATCGCGTCCGGCCGGGATACAGGATGAAACCCGTGCCGCGCATCAGCAGGTCGACGAATTTTTTTAGCTGCGAGATGGAAACGTTGTCGCGGCTGATTCCGTAGACATTGGTCGTCTCGAGAACTTCATCGAGGTCGAGCCAGCGCGACTTGAGGAGCGGCATGCCCGCGAAGAAGTCGTTGCGGAGCATCGCGCCGATTTTCACTTCGCCGCCCGTGGCGAGATACGCGGCGCGGAAGAGGTAACAGGGATCGTCCAGGCGGATGTGGTTGCCGTAGAAAATGGCGGGATGATCGCGCGGGACGAGGTGCGTGTTGTGTGTGCGGATGTACTGGTTCCAGCCGACGAAATCACCGACGACGAACTGGAAGTCCTCCCAGCGGCCCTCGGGTGAGGGCTGCGAATTGCGCAGACCCATGCGGAAGAGGATGTGCTCGACGAAATGCGCCGTGAATCCGGCGTAGTGTTGGATGCGCTGAAACATGGTTTCGCGGAAACCTTCGCGTGGGTGGCCTCCTATTTTAGCGTGCGGCGGCGCGGCGTCCAAGAACGGCCCGAAAGACGAGGGTGCATCGCTGGCGCTTGGTTGGGCTATGATGCTCGCCAACGGAGGAGACGGCGATGAACACGACTCGATCCACGATGGTCCTGGCGGCGATTGCATTGGTCTGCGCGGCAACGGTGAGCGCGCAACCGGACTACAAACGCGAGTTGCTTTGGCCGGAGGGGGCGCCCGGCGCGCTCGGATCGGACACGAAGGACCAGCCCGCGCTGACGATCCATCTGCCGGAGAAAGGCAACGCGACGGGCACGGCGATCGTGGTGAATCCCGGCGGCGCATATCGCGGGCTCGCGGCCGATCACGAGGGCCTGCAAGTGGCGCACGAGCTGAACCGGCACGGTATTGCGGCGTTTGTACTGCGGTACCGGCTGATGCCGGACTATCAACCCTCGACGTCGCTGGAGGACGCCAAGCGGGCGCTGCGCTACGTGCGGCACAACGCGGAGGGATACGGCGTCGACGAGGATCGCATCGGTATGCTCGGATTTTCCGCGGGCGGTCACCTGACCTCGGCGGCGGGTACGATGTTCGACCAGGGCGATCCCGAAGCGAAGGACCCGATCGATCGGGAGAGTTCGCGGCCGGACTTCATCGTGCCGGTGTACGCGGTGATCAATCGCGACTTGGTGAAATTTGAGATGGGCGATTGGGCAACGACGGACACGCTGGTGACAGCGGAGACTCCGCCAGCGTTCATCGTACAGACGACGGAAGATACGCTGGTGATCGCCAAGCACAGCCTGCGCTTTTACGAGGCGCTGCTCGACAAGGGCGTGCCCGCGGAAATGCACATCTACCAATTCGGTCCGCACGGCCTCGGGCTCGCGCCGGGCGACCCGCAATACAGCCAGTGGCCCGCGCAGATGGTCGCGTGGCTCCAGCGCAACGGAATGTTGACGGACGCCAAGCGCGCCGCGGTCAGCGGTACCGTCACGCTCGATGGTAAGCCGCTCTACTGGGGCTCGATCACGTTCATGCCCGTGGATGAATCGCTGCCACCTGCGTTTGTGCAATTCGCGCGCAGCGGCGGCAAGTTCAGCATCGATGCGAAACACGGCCCCTGCCCCGGCCAGCACCGCGTGATTGTTTATGAAATGGCCGACGACTCCAAGCCTGCGATGTCCGGGCAGTATTCAATCGACGACTCGAAGCGCTTCGAGCTACCCGAGCCGATCGAGATCAAGGCGGACGGCGGTCCGATCGAAATCGCAGTGAAGAGCCACTGATTCCGGCGTATCACGCGCGCGAGCGCCAATGACAGACACCGTCACTTTCATCGCGACAATGCTCGCGCTCGGCGCGGGCGTGGGCATCGTCAGCGCTGCGCTCGGGATCGGCGGCGGCACGCTGATGGTGCCGGCCTTCCTCGCGCTGATTCCGCAGATGGACATCAATACCGCGAAGGGATCGAGCCTCTTCGCGATCATGTTCGTATCGGGGTATCAGGCGTGGGAGGCGCGGCGCGCGGGGATCAAGAGCCCGTGGGACGTCGTCGGCGCGTGCGCGGCGGGATCGATTTTCGGCGGTTACGCCGCCGGCGCGATCACGGCGCTCCTGCGCGAGGACTTGGTGACGTGGATCTTCATCGCGCTGCTGATGTTCGCCGGCCTGCGAACTTTTTTTCTGAAGCAACGGCTCGTGCGCGAGGGCGAGGTCCGGAAGCGGTGGTTGCTGTCGATCGCGATCGGCGTCGCGGCGGGCGTAGTCGGCGGCGGCACCGGCACGGGCGGCGGGCTGGTGCTCGTGCCGCTAGCGTTGTGGGCGGGCATTGCGTCGAATGAGCGCGTGGTCGCGCTGTCGAACACGGTGATGGTCGCCACCTCGGCGGCGGGCGCGCTCGCGCATGCCATGGCGGACGGGGTCGCCGACGCGCCATGGACTTACGGCCTGGTGAACGTCTCGCTCGCGCCGCTGGTGTGTGTCGGAGCGATCGCCTTCACCAAGCCCGGGCGCTGGATCAACCAGCGGCTTAGTTTGCCGCGCAGGAAGGCCGTCATGGGGACGATCCTCGTTCTGATTGCGATGCAATTGACCGTTCGCGCGATGAGGTGATGGGGGAGGGTCGCGCTCCCGCGCGACCGATGCGCGCGGACGAACGCGGGCGGCCACGGGCGAACACGGGCCGCTCCGGGGGGCCGCCCCTACAATACCGGGTCGTCGGCGAGTTCGGTCGCGCGGGAGCGCGACCCTCCCCTTGCGCGCCTTGACTGTCGAGACGGTTCGGTGATTAACTAATTCGATTGGCCCACGCCTGAGGTGAACATCATGCGAATTCTTCGCACACCGGAATCGCGATTCGCCAATTTGCCGGATTATTCCTATCCGCCGAAGTATGTCGAGGTGGGCAATGGCCTTCGCATGGCGTATGTCGAGGCGGGATCGGGCGACCCGATCCTGTGCCTGCACGGTGAGCCGAGTTGGGGATTCTTGTATCGCAAGATGATCCCCGGCCTTTCCAAGGTTGGGCGCGTGGTCGTGCCGGATTTGATCGGTTTCGGGCGCTCCGACAAGCCGGCATCGCGCGAGGACTACACCTACAAGATGCACCACGACACGCTTACGGCTTTCGTGAAGGCGCTTGACCTTAAGCGCGTCACGCTCGTGTGCCAGGACTGGGGCGGGCTGCTCGGGTTGCCGGTGGCGGCGGAGAATGAGGAGCGCTTCGTGCGGCTGGTGATTATGAACACGGGCCTGCCGACCGGCGAGGAGACGCCGACCGCGGGCTTCATGGCCTGGCGCACTGCCGCTTCGAAGATGGACGACATGGACGTCGGTAGGATTTTGCAGGGGGCGACGGTTTCGACCCTGCCGGATGAGGTCGTCGCGGCGTACAACGCGCCCTATCCCGACAAGACCTATAAAGGCGGCGCGCACCAGTTCCCGTTGCTCGTGCCGATCTCGCCGGACATGGAAGGCGCGAAATACATCAAGCCCGCGCGCGAGAAGTTCAAGACATGGAAGAAGCCGACGCTCGTGATGTTCTCCGACAAGGACCCGGTCACGACGGGCGGCGACAAGGGATTCCGCCGCTTGATGCCGATCGCGCAGCAGGAACCGGAGATAGTGGTTCGCGACGGCGGGCACTTCTTGCAGGAAGACAAGGGCGAGGAGATTGCGCAGCATATCGTCGAGTTCATCAAGCGACGGCCGATTTCATAGACAGGATTGACAGGATTCTTTCAGGATTTACAGGATTGAACGGCTGATTTTCAGACGAGAGAAATAAGACACCGTCGGGTGCCGCGCCTACGCGGTAGCGTAGGCGTGCATGCAGACAAGGAGACTGACCATGCCGCTGAAGAACAACGAAGTCTTGTACAGCGTGAGCGATCGCGTGGCGACGATTACGTTGAACCGGCCGGACAAGCTGAACGCCTGGACGGTGAACATGGAGTTCGAGTACAAGGCCGCCTTCGCCGAGGCGGCGCGCGACCCGGAGGTGCGGGTCATTCTGGTGACCGGCGCGGGGCGCGGTTTTTGCGCGGGGGCGGACATGGGGCTGCTCCAGTCGGTCATGAGCGGGAGCGTGACGCCGGGCGGCGCGGATGGGAACGGACCGGCGCCATCCATCGGCAACGGCGCGCGCGAGGATTTTCAGAAGCAGTATTCGTTTCCGCTGTCGGTGCCCAAGCCGACGATTGCGGCGATCAACGGCGCGGCCGCCGGTCTCGGGCTGGTGCACGCGCTGTATTGCGATATTCGCTTCGCGGCGGACACCGCGAAGTTCACCACGGCGTTTTCGCAGCGCGGCCTCATCGCGGAGTACGGCCTCGCTTGGATCCTGCCGCGGCTGGTCGGTATGCACAACGCGCTCGACCTGCTCTACTCCGCGCGCGTCATCAATGGTACCGAGGCCTACGAGATGGGGCTCGTTAACAAGGCCGTGCCCGCCGATCAACTGATGGCGACGGCGCGCGAGTATGCGATACAACTCGCGACAATGGCCTCGCCGCGCAGCATGGGCGTCATCAAGCGCATGGCCTACACCGCGCAGTTCCAGACCCTCGGCGAAGCCTGCGACCTCGCCGTCGATGAAATGGTGCAGTCGCTGGGTTCCGACGATTTCCGCGAAGGCGTGGCGTCGTTCCTCGAAAAGAGGAAGCCGAATTTTCCGGCGCTGAAGTAGCGCGCCGCCATTGTGCTCACGCGGAGACGCGCACGGCGTTGTCGGCGCGGATGGGAACGGGCCGGTGCCGTCCATCGACATCGCGCGCGCCATCGCCGCGAAAGCGGTCTTTGACAAGTCGCGCTTCTGAAAAAACGCTGAAATATGAGAGCGTGTCCGGCGGGAAGTGCTCCGCCCTGTGCGCCATGATCTCCCACGAAGGGACGATCGGCGACCACATGTCGATGACGGGTTGGGACATGGACACTCCTCGGTCTTCTGCGTTTCGCCGCGGTGTGTCACTGCATGCGGCTGGACGCAATTCGAGTTGCCAGACTTCGCGCGGCCGCCCTAGCCGCTCCTGTCCGTTCCTTTGGCCCACTGATGTCACGCCCTATATGTAGCTCCGGTCTGTTGCACTCTGGAGGCATGAAGATTCGGCTAGGGAAACAATGGGTCGGGTACAAAAATAAGGGGGAAACGGTCAAATTAGGAGAATTATATGGTTAACTCCCTTACTCGCGCCTTACGAGTGACGCATATTGCGCGACGGCAGCCGCCGCTTTCTTTTGTTGAGCTTTTTGCTCAACAGGGTCATCGGCGATAGGCCAGCCTATAATATTGGCGTGGCGGGGTGGTGGTTCTTTAGCCGCCACATCCAAGAGAGCTGCCCTTACGATCGCCGCATTAACCATCGCAGCACCGTAGATTCGGCGTCCCTCACCCAGACTATTTTCCGCGGTTTTCCAAAGAGGGTCGGTTGGCTCTCTGTTCTGCCTGAATACGGATGTCGAAGAATCCTTCGGATTCGGCAGGAAAGCAGACGGCTTCACCGTCGTCGAATTGAAGTGACCGGACGATGTCAGAAATCGTGCGAGTTCCTCGTCGTCGAGGACTCGTTCAGGCAGCCCGGACGGGAGTGCCATCATTTGTGACGGCATCGATCTCAGAGAGAATTCGATCAGGTATTCTCTCTCCATCGAAATTGGTCACTCCGTGACCCCGGTCCGTCCCATCGAGCCAAGTGAATGCCAGACGATTGCTGACACCGGCACTGATTGAAAACAAACAATTTCGCGAACGAATCCAGTCCATGGAAATAGATCCATCAGGTTCCGGCGCGAACTCCGGAAGAGGAACACCGCGAGGGAGCGCGCGTATGAAGTCTTCCGCAGTGAGGACAGCTTGAGATTCGATGGCAGAAGCGCCGTATCCGTCCCAATCTTCCTGAGCGCACTCGTTCGCAATGGTGCGAAGTTGTGACAGAGCCATCGATTTCTTACCGAATAGTGCTTGCGATTGCTCAAAATAGCCGACAACAGTCGCGGCTATTTTGCTCATCGCCCGTGCTTCAGGCGAGAATCCGCTGTTGCGTCGCGCCGCGTAGATAGTTTTATAGAAGCCAGTCGGCGTGCGTGCTATTGAAAGAGTCGAAGACATTTGTCAGTAAGACTATCCTTAAATACTCGGTTTTTCAACTCCCGCAACGACTGAATTGTGGCCAATATATCTGGCCAATTCCCAGGCGCCAGCTTTTTCGCGCTCGCGGCCGTTATATCAAGCACGATTGGGACAACCTCGGGCTCCGGGTCCTGAGAGGCCAGAATAATTCTAACCTCGTTGCCCGAATTGAGTTCGATCGCAGTATGCTGGTTTAGAAATCCGGCGAACCCGAGCTGCTTCTCATCGGGAAGATGCGGAGCAATCTTGAGATAATCATCTAATTCTACCGAGCCGTCCTTCAACGGAAGTAGAAAACGGTTGATGTAACGCAAACGGACGATACGAATTTGCACAGGCGACGCCAACTCGAAAAATATGCGCCACGTCCGCTCGATCTCCTGCAGATAATCGTCGAGGCTCTCGTAGGGAGTCAGGCGGTTGAAGGAGAACCCTTGCCTACGAATCTGCACTAATTGCTTCTCATCGTCTTGGATGAATTGGAATGCTTCGACTCCATATCTCAAGACCGACGCCTCGGGCGGCGAGTCTGACTGGGCCTTGAGCTCATGCTCGTGGACCATTACCGTTCGCAGCTTGGGATATGGCTTGCAAAGTTTTTCCCGTGCTGAAGCTTCCAATTTCTTCAAGTCAAAGCTAGGCGGCATATCGCAATCGATGTCGAGCACCGCTTCGACAATCGGAGCATTGCGTAGCTTCAGTTTCGGCTCGCTCATCGCCTTCAAAATCCCGACTAGGTTTTAGACGCGAAAGACCTTCATTACTTCGTCACCTAGATGATTGATCACTTTGACCGCGATTCTACCGGATTTGGGTTTCTCAAACGGCCGCGAGGTGTCGCTATGAAGCGTTGCCCAGGCGTCTTCGTTGATTTCGGCTTTTAGGGTGGTTTTCAGCGCGCTGTAGGGGTCGTTCGCGCCTAGAAAGTAGGCGTGGCGGACGAAGAAGCTCTCTTCGTTGTAGTCAGTGTCGATGAACCAGCAGGCGATGCCCTCGGGGCCGTCGCTGCGGACTTCGCCGGTCTGCGGGTGGAACACGTCCACGCCCATTGGGGGAAAGTGTCTTTGAGAATTGCCTGATTCGTGTGCGTGAGCAGGTCCGCGCCAAGTGATTCAGTTGAATCGAAGACAGTTCCTCATTAGCATAGCGCCTCTTAAACCCGCGGTCGGATTTTTCCATGCATCCTTATCGTACTCATACCTGCGGCGAGCTTCGGCCTGAGGAGGCGGGGCAGACGGTCCGGCTTTCGGGCTGGGTGCATCGCAAGCGCGACCATGGCGGCGTGATTTTCATCGACCTGCGGGACCACTATGGAATTACGCAGATTGTATGTAATCCCGGCCAGCCGTTTTTCTCCGAGGCCGAGCGGGCGCGCTCGGAGAGTGTGATCACGGTGACGGGCGAGGTTGTGAAGCGGACGCCGGAGACGGAGAACGAGGACATGGCGACCGGCGAGATCGAGGTGGTCGCGGCGGAATTTGTGATGGAGAACCCGGCGGATCCGCTGCCCTTCCCGGTGAACCAGGACCTGGAGACGCCGGAAGACTTGCGCCTCTCGCACCGCTTCCTCGATCTGCGCCGGGACCGCATGCAGCGGAACATTTTGTTGCGCGCCGAGGTGATCCGGCTGATGCGCGAGCACCTGCACGAGCGGGGGTTCCATGAGTTCCAGACGCCGATCCTGACCAGTTCATCGCCCGAGGGTGCGCGCGATTATCTTGTGCCGAGCCGGCTGTACCCCGGCAAGTTCTACGCGCTGCCGCAGGCGCCGCAGCAGTTCAAGCAGTTGTACATGATCAGCGGTTTCGATAAGTATTTTCAGATTGCCGCGTGTTTCCGGGACGAGGATTCGCGCGCCGACCGCAGTCCTGGCGAGTTCTACCAGCTTGATCTGGAGATGTCGTTCATCACGCAGGACGACCTGTTCGCCGAGCTCGAACCGCTGATGGTCCGCCTGTTCAAGGAGCTCTCCGACAAGACCGTGCTCAACGAGGTCTTTCCGCGGATCGCGTACCTCGACGCGCTGGATTGGTATGGCAACGACAAGCCGGACCTGCGTTTCGACCTGAAAATGGCCGACGCGACGGCGATTTTACAGAACTGCGAACTGAAGATATTCAAGAACGCGGCGCAGTCCGGCGGAGTGATCAAGGTGATCCCGGTCAAGGGCGCGGCATCGCAATCGCGAAAATTTTTCGACGACGCGGAGGCCTTCGCCAAGGGCGAGGGCGCGAAGGGTCTCGCGTGGATCGTGCTCAAGGACGGCGAGATGCGCGGGCCGATTGTTAAATTCCTCAGCGAGGCCGAACGCAAGGCGCTGTGCGAGAAGGCGGGCCTGGCCGAGGGCGACGCGGCCTTCTTCGGCGCGGGCGCGCGCAAGGAAGTGAACACGCTGCTCGGCAAGGTGCGCAACTATCTCGGCAAGGCGCTCGGTCTCGTGAATAAGGACGAGGTCGCGTTCTGCTGGATTGTCGATTTCCCGATGTATGAGTGGGACGAAGAGCGCAAGAAGGTCGATTTCAGCCACAACCCCTTCTCGATGCCGCAGGGCGGGCTCGATGCGCTCACGACGAAAGACCCGCTCGACGTGCTCGCGTATCAATACGACATCGTGTGCAACGGGGTCGAGCTGTCCTCCGGCGCGATCCGCAATCACCGGCCGGACATCATGCTCAAGGCCTTCGAGATCGCGGGGTACAGCGAAGACATCGTGAAGAACAAGTTCCCGGCGCTGTGGAAGGCCTTCCACTACGGCGCTCCACCGCACGGCGGGATCGCGCCCGGCGTCGACCGCATCGTGATGCTGCTGGCCGACGAGCCGAACATCCGCGAGGTCATCGCCTTCCCGATGAACCAGAAGGCGCAGGACCTGCTCATGGGCGCGCCCAACGACCCGAACCCCGGCCACCTCGAAGAGCTGCATCTCGAGATCAAGTGGCCCGAGGAAGATGAGTCAAAGTAGTCCTTTGTCTCCGATTCCGCAGCGCCGCGGCCGTGTGTTAGTCTGAGGGCGGTAGCATCTGGAATCCGTATTGGGCGTCCAACTTGGTGTAGAGCGTCATGAAGATTCGAGTCCTGAGGTGGCTGGCGTTTGCGGGAATCGGCGCGGCGTTTGTCACGATACTTTCCGCAGAGTGGACTGTCACGGCGGGTGTGTTGCTGTTGCTGTGGTGTGCTGCTGACCTTTTTATTTTTCTCTGCGTAGGCTTAACGGCTGCTTCCTGTTTGATCGCGCTCGCTTTCGCTAAGGAACTCGCGAATTACTCATTTGCGCCGGCGGATCTGCCGGTGGCTGGATTTCTTGCTCTGGCGGTGGGGCTGGCATTTCGAAAGCGGCTCGCGCCCTCGGTCAGCGGAACGGATGCGAGATCACATCGAGTGCTTTTTCCCGCGGTGATCGCGTTGCTCCTGCTCGCGGTATTCCGCTACTTTCCGCTCGGAGCGCACCTGATGCTGTCGGTGGCTCTCTTGCTGGTGTGGCGGGGGCGGGGAGGGCGGTTCGTGCGGCCGCGGCTGCGCGATCGGCGATGGGTTTCGACAGCTCTGCTCGCGATCACTTCTGCATCGATTTCGTTCGCCGTTTTGGAACTGGGAGCCCGGTGGTTCATTTTTCCCTTCGGACTGCCGGGCAACGTGTATGTGTATGACTCTCGGCTCGGGGTTGTCGTTGCGCCCGGCACCAAAGGCTATAATCAATTTCGTGCAGGGGAACACGAGCTAAAGTTGCTTCGGTATGAGATTTCGGCTCAAGGGTTGCGTGACGTGGTCCATGGCCCCAAGCAGCCCGGGGAATTTCGCATCGCGATGTTGGGGGACTCGTATACCTTTGGGGTGACAAACGATTTCGAGGGCACAATCCCGCGCCAGCTCCAGCGGCTGTTCGACGAGCGCGTTCCCAAGCGCCACGTTACGGTGATGAACATCGGTTTTGGCGCGACCGGCCCCTGGCAGCAATCGGTATTGCTGCGCGAGCGCGGATTCCCGCTGGCGCCCGACCTTGTCGTGCATCAGGTGTTGCTCGGCAATGACGTGGCCGACACGCTGGAGAAACGCGGCGAGGTGTTGGAGGCCTACGATCCGCGGCGCGTGCCGGTGGTCGGTCAATGGCGAAACTATCGCCACGCGAGATTTTGGCCGGACTATTGGCTGCGGAAACGATCGGCAGCTTATAACGCATTTCGGAAAGCCGTCGGTCTGTGGCGCATTCATCGTTTTCTGGCTTCGGGGACGCGGCTTCTGCCGGTGATTTTGCTGCCGAATCCCCCGCCGCCGCCGGCGCGTCCCAGTTTCATGGAGGTGAATCTCGTGAACGGGTATCCGCGCCTGGAGCAGGCGTGGAATGAGACGCTCGCGGACCTTGCCGGAATTGTGCAGGACTGCCGCGATCGCGAAATCGGATATGTTGCGTACACCTTGCCCAATTGGCCGGAGGTGTCCGACGACGAATGGCGCAGCACCCTCGCGGGGGTGCCGGGGGTCGCCTACGAGCGGGGCAAGGGCCGCCAGCGTTTCGCGTCGGAAATGGATCGCGCAGGCGTCCAGCAATTCAGCATATTCGAAGCCCTCCACGAGCAACTGGATATTAACAAGCTCTATTACATTTACGACGGACACATGACCGACGAGGGCAACCGGGTCGTCGCGGAAAGAATTTTTGCCTGGTTGACGCAGGATGGTGGGCCGCTCGCCGATCGGCCTTCTGTGGCCGCTCCGTAGTCGAGTTGCCGGGCGTCTTGAGGGTGCTTGGACGGCGGATACCGTCCAGCCCCGGGGAATTCCGGATCGTGTATGGACAAACCCGCTGCGAGCCAGTAAGAATATCTCGATGGACACCCGAGCGCTGTCGCCGCCCTCAAGTTCGCGCTGGCGCTCCACACCTACTCGATGCTCGGGTTCCGCGCCGCCGAGCGGCCGTGGCTGCGTTGGCTGATCGTGCCGGCGCTCGAGCCGCTTCGCGTGGCCTGTGTCGGCGCAGCCGCCATTCTGGTCACACTTGATTCTTACAAGGGCCTGCAAGAAAAAACGGAAGCGATTAAAAGCTTCTAACAATACCCGACTCCGGCTGCCATGAACCCGCATGGGCGAGCCGCCCATGCTACGAGTATTGGATTAAGTATTGGGCTATGTTAGATGCTTTAAGTGTAGAAACCCCAAAACTTTCGGGGTTACCCGTGTCCACCTGCGCTCGAAATGCCCCAGCATTTCGCGGTTCTGCGTTCTCTCCCTTTCCTCCTGTCAATTGCTCCTACCCCAGCCGCACCGCCGTGCCATACGCGAGGACTTCGGCCGCGCCGGCCGCGATGTCGGAGGTATTGAAGCGCACGTCGACGATGGCGTCGGCGCCGATGTTCCGCGCTTCCTCGATCATGCGGTCGGTCGCCTGTTCGCGGGCCTCGGCGAGCATCTTGGTGTATTCGAAGACTTCGCCGCCGACGAGGTTGCGCATGTAGGCGATGAGGTCGTTGCCGGCGTGATGCGCGCGCACGGTGACGCCGCGGACCATGCCGAGCGTCTCGGTGATGGATTTACCCGCGATCTGCGATGAAGTGACGACGATCACTGGTGGGGATCTCCTAGCGCTTCACGTCGCGGCTGTAGCGATCGGTCTTGCGCGCGGACAGCCGTTGCCGCAGCACCGAGAGGAACAGCACGCCGAGCCCCGCGAGCAGGATGTTGGCGGCGACCTTCACCGGCGCGGGGGCCCACGGTAGCACGACCACGAAATATAGCGCCACCGCCAGCAGGCCTGAAGCGCCGACGATGGTCAGCATCCAGCCGAGGCGGCGTTCGAGGCGGTTGTAGACGTTGTCCAAAAAGCGGTCCCATTCCTCGTCAGGCACCGTGGGCGGGCGCATATCGGCCGCGGTGGCCACGAGCCCTCGCATTTCCTCAATCTCCTCGCGGAATTCCGGATGCTGCGCCGCGTATGCGTCGAAGCGCTCGCGCTCGCCGGGATCGAGTTCGCCGTCGAGATAGCCCGAGATCATCGCGCGCATCATTTCGATTTCCGGTTCCTGAGGACTCATCGCACTACTCGCGTCCAATCGTCGTCTCGCTCTGCATCATTGCTTCGCGCAGCGCCCGGCGCGCGGCGTGCAGCCGCGACATCACCGTGCCCTTGGGCACCTCGAGCGCCCGGGCGATTTCTTCGTAAGACAATTCTTCGACGTGCCGCAGCGAGAGGATTTCCCGGTGCGGCTCGCCGAGCGCGCGCATGCAGCGCGCCAGGCGGCGGCGGAGTTCATCGGCCCCGGCGCTTTCCGAGGGCCCGCGGTCCGCGCTGGCGAAATCGGTGCCCTGTTCCATCATGCCGTCGAGCGAGGACTCGCCGCGCCGCGCGCGTTTCTTGATGTGGTTGAGGCAGGTGTTGCGGATAATGCGGTAGAGCCACGGGTAGAAGGGGAGGCCGGAATCGAAGCGGCCCATCGCGCGGTAGGCCTTCACGAAGGAGTCCTGCGCGATTTCCATGGCGTCGTCCCGATTTCCCACCAGGCTGTACGCGACCGCATACGCGCGCCGCTGGTAGCGCTTGACGAGTTCGCCAAACGCCGCGCGATCGCCCTGCCGGGCCTGCTCGATGAACACCGTATCGTCCGGCGCTGTCAGCGTCATCATTCCCTCCTGTAGTACCGCTGGTTCGGGGGATTATTCACGGCGTGGCCGGGAGAAGCGAATGTAGCCTATTGACAAGGGGTTTCGCCGGGCGTACCTTTCGCCGGTATGGCCAAATTCGCCGTTTCGAGCGGTGGATTGCTGACTAGAGGAAGGGCCGTTGGATCAACAGCAAAAGGTTTGCGCGCGGGTTAGCCAAAAACTGGCCGGCACCCCGGAGCGTGTTTATGACGCGTGGCTCGATCCGGCGATGATCGGCCGGTTCATGTTCGGTCCTGCCCTGCGCGACGAGGAGATAGTCCGCTTCACGCTGGATGGGCGGGTCGGCGGCCGCTTTTCCTTTGTCGTGCGCCGCCAAGGCCAGGAGATCGATCATATCGGCCGCTACGTCGAAATCGACCGCCCGCGCCGCCTGGTATTCACCTGGGCTGTCGCGCTGGACAGGGACGACGCGAGCCGAGTGACCATCGAGATTGTGCCCGCTGGCGCGGGTTGCGAGTTGACCCTGGTCCACGAGCTTGCCCCCGGCTTTGAACTTTTCAAGGATCGGGTTACGGAAGGCTGGACCAAGATGCTCGGCGCCCTGGGGATGAGCCTGGCTTAAACCGTGCTATCACTGTTTCCAAGGTTCGACGCGAGACACACGCCAGCGGTGTTAGTCCCGGAGGGACGAACTGACAGTAGCCCGCCGTTGAAACGGCGGGCTACTGTCATGATGCCCCTCCGGGGCGCAGATAGTTTGTTCAGCGAAAACTCGGCTACCGATAGTTTGCCGAGCGAAAACTCGGCTACCGAAGCCCCAACGAGTTCTACTCCGACCACTCCGTTGCACTTGCTGTTTGAATCCAGCGGCGAGCGCGGACCCGCCTAAGGATTGAAGAGGCATGGGTTTATGTGTTAGGCTCTTTCGCTTGGCAAGGTGTGTTTTGACGCCGGATTGCCGGGGTTCCTGACTGCGCGGGCGAAGCCTGCTTGGGGACGCTGGGTCTTTTTTCTGTTCGGCCTCCGAAATCCCATTGAGCGGTTCCCATGTTTGAGACCTTATCTGAAAAACTGAACGCCGCCTTTAAGAATCTTCGCGGACAGGGCCGCCTGTCCGAGAAGAACATCAAGGACGGCCTGCAGGAAATCCGCCGGGCATTGCTCGAAGCGGACGTGAATTACAAGGTCGTCAAGAAGTTCATCGAAGACGTCGAGACGGCGGCCGTCGGCCAGGAAGTCATCAAGAGCGTCCACCCAGCGCAGCAGATCGTCAAGATTGTCCACGACCAACTCATCAGACTCATGGGCGGGTCGAACGCGCCGCTGAAGGTTTCCGACAAACCGCCAACGATCATCATGATGGTCGGCCTGCAAGGCCAAGGAAAGACGACGACCACCGGCAAGCTCGCGGTGCATCTCAAGAAAAAGGGCCACAAGCCGCTCCTGGTCGCGGCGGACGTGTATCGCCCCGCGGCGGTGAAGCAGCTCGAGGTCGTTGCGCAGCAGGCCGGGGTGGATTTCTTCGGCATGGGCACGGACGTGAATCCGGTGGACATCTGCGTGATGGCCCAGGGCGAAGCGCAGATGCGCGGCTGCGACACGATCTTGCTGGATACGGCGGGCCGCCTGCACGTGGACGATCAGATGATGGCCGAAGTGCGCAAGATCGCGCAGGCCGTCAAGCCGCACGAAATACTCTTCGTCGCGAACGCGATGACCGGTCAGGACGCGGTCAATTCCGCCAAGCAATTCAAGGACAGCCTTGCGCTTACCGGCGTGATTCTCACGCAGATGGACGGCGACGCGCGCGGCGGCGCGGCGATCAGCTTCATCGAAGTGACCGGGTGCCCGGTGAAGTTCGTGGGTACCGGCGAAAAGTTAGATGCGCTCGAGGCGTTCCACCCGCAACGCATGGCCGATCAGATTCTCGGTATGGGCGACATCGTTTCTTTCGTCGAAAAGGCGCAGGAAGTGGTCGACCAGGAAAAGGCGCTGAAATTCCAGGAAAAGGCGCGCAAGGCGGAGTGGAATCTCGACGATTTCCTCTCGCAATTGCAGGAAGTGAAGAAGCTCGGGTCGATCGGCGATCTGATGAAGAAAATCCCCGGCATGTCGCAGATGATGGCCGGTCAGGAGATGGATTTCGACGACGGCGATCTCAAGCACATCGAGGCGATCATTTATTCGATGACACCGCACGAGCGGCGCCACCCCAAGCTGATCGCGGCGGGCCGGCGCCGGCGCATTGCGGACGGCAGCGGCATGATGTTGGCGGACGTGAACCGCTTGCTCAAGGATTTCGACAGGTCGCGCAAGATGATGAAGGACATGATGAAACGCGGCAAGCGCGGCGGTCCCTTCGGCGGCGGCCGCGGCATACCAAGTTTTGGAATGAATTAAAGCGGGTTTTTTTAACGAAGGTATAGACACAAGGAAAAGAGCACAACATGGCAACAGTCATCCGAATGAAGCGTGGCGGCCGCGCGCACGAGCCGTACTACCGCGTGGTCGTGGTCGACTCGCGGGACAAAGCGACGGGCCGGGTCATCGAAGAGGTGGGCGTGTATCACCCCTGCGCGAAGCCGGCGCCGAAGACCGAGATCCTCGAGGACCGCGTGCTGGACTGGCTCGGCAAGGGCGCCAAGCCGAGCGACACCGTGCGCAACGAGCTGCGCCGGCTCGGCGTGATGGCGAAATTCCACACGGCGCGCACCGCCAAGAAAAAGGGCAAGTAACGCGACGCAGAGTCCGGCGCGCGGGAAGAAGCCATGAAAGAGTTCATAGAACTGATTTCGAAGAAGTTGGTCGAGCACCCGGACGACGTCCAGGTGCGGCAGATCGACCGCGAAGAAGAGCAGGTGTACGAGCTGCGGGTGAACCCGGAGGACATGGGCCGGGTCATCGGCAAGAACGGCAGCGTGGCCAAGGCGGTGCGCACGCTGATCGCCGCGGCCGCGGCCAAGAAGCAGGTGCGCGCGACCCTCGAGATCGTCGAGGAAGAGTGACGCGGCGCGCCGTCGGCGGGGCTTGGGCCGATGCGCATTGACGTGCTGACGCTCTTCCCGGAGGTCTTTGATGCGCCGCTCAAGGCCGGGCTGCTCGGCAAGGGCATCGAGGCCGGGCTGCTCCGCGTCGTCGCGGCGAACCTCCGCGACTTCGCGCCGGATCCCCACCGGACGGTGGACGATTCGCCGTTTGGCGGCGGGCCGGGCATGGTGATGAAGTGCGAGCCGCTGTTTGCGGCGGTGGACAGTTTAAGAGAAGTGAACTCGCTGCGGCGGGTCGTGCTGCTGTCGCCGCGCGGCCGCCGGCTGGATCAGGCCCTGGTGAAAGACCTGGCCCAGGCGCCGGATCTGGTGCTCATCTGCGGACGCTACGAAGGCGTGGATGAGCGCGTGAGCCAGGCGCTGTGTACCGAGGAAATCAGCATCGGCGATTACGTGATCGGCGGCGGCGAGTTCGCCGCGCTCGTGATCATCGACGCGGTGAGCCGGATGCTGCCGGGCGTCGTGGGCGATTGGGACTCCGTGGTGACGGACTCCTTCTACGACGGGATTCTGGGGCCGCCGCAATACACGAGGCCGCCGGAGTTCCGCGGGATGCCGGCGCCGGAGGTGCTGCGCAGCGGCAATCACCCGGCGATTGCGCGGTACCGGCGCAAGGAGGCGCTGCGCGTGACGCGCGCGCGCCGGCCGGACTTGCTGGCGAGTGTGAGCGAAGAAGACCGCGCGCTATTGCGCGAGATCGATAGAGAAGAGAAATCGTCCGGCGATGCGCCGGGTACGAAAGAGTGACGAGGAGAGTGGCCGTGAACATCGTAGATCAAATTGCGCGCGAACAGATGAAGCCCGCGGACCAGCTGGCCAAGTTCAACGTGGGCGACACTGTCCGCGTCCATTTCCGGATCGTGGAAGGCGAAAAAGAGCGCACGCAGATATTTGAAGGCACGGTCATCGGCCGCTCCGGCGCCGAGAGCGCGACTGGGCGCTTCACCGTTCGCCGCGTCGCTTATGGCGAAGGGGTCGAGCGCGTGTTCCCGCTGCACTCGCCCCGGCTGGAGAAGGTCGAGGTCGTGCGTCAGGGCAGCGTGCGCCGCGCGAAATTGAACTACCTGCGCGACCGTTCCGGCCGCGCCGCGCGCGTCAAGGCCAAGGGCCGCGCCTTCGTTCAGGAAGAGGGCGCTGCACCGGCGGAGGCTGCCGCGCCGGCGGAGGCTGCCGCGCCGGCCGAGAGCCCGGCGCCCACCAAAGAAGGCTGATACGATTCACGGAGCACTAGCGCTTTCTGCGGCTGTCTGCGCGAAATCACGCAGGCAGCCGTGTTATTCTTTGCGGGCGGGGGTTTTTCTCTTGATCTGTGTCCCGGTTGCGCTGGGTTTTCGGCCGTTTTCCTGGCTCCAGTCGCCCACAGGAGACGACAAGTCTGTCTTCGAGCGGGAGGCGAGCGCTGCGGGCGCGCGCGTGGTCGCGGGCGTGGACGAGGCGGGCCGTGGGCCCCTGGCTGGTCCGATTGTGGCGGCGGCGGTGGTGTTGGGCGCGCGCATCGATGGCGTGGACGACTCCAAGCGTCTGAACGAGCGCACGCGCGAATCCCTCTTCGAGATCATCATGAGCGGCGCGCACGCTGTGGGCATAGCGATTATTTCGGCGGAGCGCATTGATTGCGTCGGGATTCAACCGGCGAACTATGCGGCGATGACGCAGGCGCTTGCGGCGTTGCCGCTTCGGCCCGATTTCGCGCTGGTGGACGGATTCAATGTGCCCGGCTGCCCGGTACGGCACCGGCGCATTGTGAAGGGGGATCAGCGGTCGTGGTCGATTGGCGCGGCGAGCATCGTGGCGAAGGTGACACGTGACCGGCTGATGCTCGCGCTGGACGCGGAGTATCCCGGATACGGATTTGCACGGCACAAGGGCTACGGCACGGCGGCGCACATTGAGGCGCTCGGGCGCCTGGGGCCGTGTCCGGCGCACCGGCGCTCCTTCGCGCCGCTCGCGGTGGCCGCGAAAACGATGATATTCCTCACGGAAAAGGAAGCGACGGCATGAAGTGGATGGGTGTGTGGCTGGGCATTGCGTTGTTCGCCGGGTGCGCGACCACGGGGCAAACTCCGAAAGCGGCGGATGCGCCCACGGCGTTGAAGGAGATCCAGGCCAAGGCGATGGGCCGATACCTGAGTTCGGTCGTGTACCAAAAGCTGGGCCAGGCGCCGCAGGCGATCGCGGAGTTACGCAATGCGGCGGACCTCGCGCCGCATTCGAGCCGTCTCGTCGTGCAATTGCTCGGCGCGTACTACATGAACCAGGACTACGAAAACGCGGCGACAATGGCGGGGCGGGCGGTCGCCAACGATCCGGACAACGTCGTGCTGCACGTGTGGCTCGGCCGCATCTATTACCAACTGGAACGATTCGAAGAGGCGCAGGCGGCCTTCGAGAAGGCCGTCTCACTCGACCCGGCGAACACGGTGGCCTACGAGGCCATGGCGCAAATCCTCGAGGAGACCAACGACCTCGTCGGGGCCGTCGACACGTACCGCAAACTCATCGAGATCACGCCCGGCTCTGCGTTCCTGCACTATCAGCTCGGCGCGAGTCTCGTGCAGATGAACGATGCCGCGGGCGGGCGGGCTGGACTCGAGAAGGCGCTCGAACTGAACCCCGCGCTCACGCGCGCGCGCTATGTGCTGGGCCTGTTGCTCATGGAAGACGGGGAATACGATCGCGCGGCGGAGGAGTTCACGCGGTTCCTGAAGGAAACCCCCGGCCACGCGCAGGCGCAGGTGAACCTCACCGCGGCGCGCGCGCGCCAGGGCCAGCTGGACGAGGCGATCGATGGGCTGACACGAATCATCGAGGGCCCCGAAGTGCAGGCGGAGCACCACCTCCTGCGGACGTTCCTGTTGCTTCGCCGCGGCGGCCGCATCGAACCCGGCCAGAGCGCGGCGCCCAACGACGCGCCGATTTTCGGGACGCTGCTGAGCGCGCTCGCGCGCAAGACCTCGGGCGAATCCTACCGGGCGCCGCTGGACCGGCTGGACACCGTTGAGGGCGACGTGGATGCCGAGTGTAATGATTATCTAAACCGGATTGTGTCGCTGTTCGGCAAGGACCTCGGCGGATTTTTGGAGACCGAGATTGCCGCGCTACTGAAGGAAGGCCTGCGCTCGAAGTACGTCGAGATGATTCACGCGCGCGCGCTGATGGCGATCGATCGCAACGAGGACGCCGCGAAGGCGTTGAGCGGCGCCATCGAGCGCTTCGGCGGCGACAAGTGGCTGCATTATTACCTTGCGACGGTGGACGAGGAATTGAAGGACGCCGACGGCACGGAGAAGAACCTGCGCGCGGCGCTGGAGTTCGACCCGAATGACGCCGACATCTTGAATTTTCTCGGGTATCACCTTGCCGACCAGGACAAGAAAATCCCCGAGGCGAGGCAGCTCATCGAGCGCGCGTTGCAGCTCGATCCGGACAACGGCTTTTATCTCGACAGTCTTGGCTGGGTCCATTATCGGCAGGGCCGTGGCGACGAGGCGGTGGATCACATCCGCCGGGCGATCCGCGCGATGAACACGGACGACGCGGTGCTGCGCGATCACCTTGGCGACGCGTATCTGCTGGTGGGCGACACCGATAAGGCCGTCCAGGAATGGCGGCGGGCGCTGCGGCTGGATCCGAAAATCGAAGGCGTGGAAGAGAAGATTCGCACCCACGCGCACGAGTAGCGCGATTACTGGATGCTCAACGGGACCTGGACGCGGCGGCGGAGAATCAGCAGACCCTCCGGACTTTGCACGGTGACGGTGGTCTCGTCGGGATTAAATTCGGTGATTTTCCATTCGCCCCAGACGGCCCCGCCCAGGCCCAGCACCAGCCGCTCTTCGGTGCCGTCGGCGTAGTACACGCGCAGCGAGAACCTCGGCTGGTCATCATCGGAATTGATCACGCCGGTCAATTCCACAATGGGCGGCGCGTCCGGATCGGCGGCGGCGTCTTCCGGCGCGGCGGAGGCCTCGCCCGTGTCTTCGCCGGCCTGCGGTTCGCCCGGCGCCTGGAGATCGGCGGCGTCCTCGTTTGCGCCGCTCTCGCCGGGAATGGCCTCCGGCGCCGGCGATGCGGGGCCCGGCGTGAACACCGGCGCGCCAGGCACCGGGGCCGAGGCGTCCGGCCCTGCTTCGGGCGCGGGGCCGACGACTGTAAATTCCTTGACGACGAGGGGATCGGGCGGAGCGGAGTCGAGGACCACGCGGTAGTCGCCGCGCGGCAAGACGAATCCGACCTCCTGCTGGTCGCCCGGCGCTAAGGTATAGAGGACTCCATTCTGCGCGGGCGCGCTGTCCCACAAGGGCCCCGACCCGCGCGACTCTTCCCAGGACGCGGAGCCCTTTCGCCGCTCGATCATGAAGAGATAGGTGCCGCGCGCGTCGGGCCGCCGATCGAGCAGCCGGACCGCGCGCGCGCCGTTGTTGCTCACGCGCACGACGCCCGCGCCGGTGTCGTCCGCCGCGAGGACGATTTCGACCTGTGGACGCGGGCGAAATGCGCCGCCGGCGTCCGTGGCGATGAGCGTCACCATTGCGGCGCCGATGACTCCCGCGAACGCCGGCCAGGCGCGGAATTTGCGCTGCGCCCCGGCGGCGGCGACCGACGCGGCGAGCAACCCGAAAATGCCCGCGTGTGCCAGGATGACTCCGGGCCGCAGGTACCATTGCATGCCCATGCGGAAGCGCGCGGCGACGGAACTGAGGCTGTAATCCGATTCGTGGATCAGGTAGGCCGCGGCGACCAGACCGCCCATCCACACCGCGATGTAGAGCCAGCCGCGTGTCGTCGCTTCGCCCATCCGCGTAATCGCGACGGCCGCGGCCGCCAGCGCGAGGGGCATGAGGAAAATCCATGCTGCGCCACCGTCGCCCCCGAAGTTCAGCGCGGCCGCCACCATCGACAGGGTGCCGACGCTCGGTGCGAAGATGGACAGCACGAGCAAGACGGCCGATGCGTAGGCCAGGAGGACGTCCGGCGCGTTCTGGCGCGTGCGGCCGATGCCCATTCGTTGCAAGAAGGTGCCGTGGGGCGCGGGGACGTCGGCCGCGGCGTTTGCGCCGAGCGCGCGCTCGATGACGGATTGCGCGCGCGCGATGTCCTTCTTGGCGCGCAGGATGTCTTTCTCGAAGGCGTCGTATTCCGGGCGGGCGATCGCATTCATCCGCAGCTTGTCGCGCGCGGCCGACATCATGGCGTTCGCGGTCTCTACGTCGGCCGCGTAGTCTTTCTTGAGTTGTTGCAGGCGGTCGTGCGCAAACGCGACGGCCGCGCGCGCCACGAGCCGCTGTTGTTCGTATTCCTTGCGCAGATCGTCCACCGCGCGGCTCGGGTCCTTTTCCGCCATTTTCTGCACTTCGGCCGCGCGCTGGCGCACGCGGGTGCGCTGATCGAGCGCGTCGCGGAGGCTTTCAACGTGCCCCACGAGCAGCGGTGTCTCGTCGTCGCTCTCCGCCGGAAGCGAGACCGTGATTGCGTCCGGTGGAATATTTTCCAGCGACAGATCGAGCAGGCCGCCGGCGATGTGGGGGTCGCGCGTGGCCAACCAGCCGCGAAGATTTTGCTGGCGCCGCTCGAGCCGTTCGCGGCGCGCGCGCAGGCGGTGCGCGCTCGACTGGTAGTCTTTCCAGGCCGCTTCCCCGACGCGCGCGGAGAGGCGCGCCTGGGCGAGTTTCTCCTGCGTGTTGGCCAGTTCAATGGCGGCCTCCATCAGGCGTTGATGCAACTGGTCGTCCAGGTGCGTGCGCAGCCCGCGCACGCGCGCCAGGTGGCCTTCGAGTTCGGCGAGCAACACCTCGTTGTCGTGATTGTTCAGTTGCAGCGCGCCGAGCTGGCGGGAAAACTTGTACTCCAGGCTACACAGGACTTGCAGCGCCGGCAGGGTGTCGAGAGGCAGCGAACCGCCGCGCGAGGAGCGCTTCGCCTTGGACGGCGCAGGCGCAGGCGGCGCCGCGTCCGCGGGCGGCGGGCTATCGGCCAGGTCGAGTTCGGTGTTGGGCGTGGAGGGCTCGCCTTCGACCTCCGCCGGGCCGGCCTTCGCCATCGCTTTGCGCGCGGCGCGCTCGGCCGCGGAAGGCGCCTTCGCCGGCCCGCGCACGAGCTCAGGGTGGTCCTTGAGGTGGATGTCCGTGGTTCCGTCGGGCACGTCCTGCTTGCGCGGAATCCGGATTTTCGTGCGGCAGGCGACGCATTTGCCGGGCAGGCCGTACATTTCTTCCGACACGCGCATCTTCTGCCCGCATAGGCAGTAGATGCGCAGCGCGCTGCTTTGTACATCCGGCATGCGACGGGGACCTTTTGTTCGCAGCCGACGCCGCGACGACCCGCCGCGCACCCGCTCCGACCCGCTTCTCTCGCGAGCCTCTACTCTTGCACAGCCGCGAAAGATTTACAAGTGCAGCGTCTCTGCGCATATCCGCGAGACTGGGTGGACGGGCCCGCCGCCGATCGCGCGGGAACCCGCCGGCGCCGCGCCGGGACTTTGATTCAACCGCGCTGCTCGGCGATACTTTCCGCGCCCCGGGGTTGGGCGGCGGGCGACGGGGGAGAGGCACATGGCAATCACCGCGACCGCGCTACAGGACTATCTCGAAAACACCGCCGCCGGGGAAGTCGACACTGGCGTGGTCGCGTATCTCGCCAGCCTCACCGAAGTCAGCCGGGTGGCGCCGGCCATCGCGCGCGGGATCGTGCAGGAGTTGGCGGACCAGCGCGGCTATCTGAAACTGATTGCCAGCGAGAACTATTGCAGTCTGGCTACGCAGCTCGCCATGGGAAACCTGCTCACGGACAAGTACGCCGAGGGTTTCGTCGGCAATCGCTTCTACGAAGGCTGCGACAACATTGACACGATCGAGGCCTATGCCTGCGAGCAGGCCCGCAAGCTTTTCGGCGCGGAGCACGCCTACGTCCAGCCGCACAGCGGGGCGGACGCCAACCTGATCGCGTTCTGGGCGATCCTGACAGCGCGCATCGAGACGCCGGCCATCGAGGCGCTGGGCAAGACCTCCGTCGCGCAACTGAGCGAGGCGGAGTGGTTCGCGGTCCGCGCGAAACTGGGCAACCAGCGCCTGCTCGGCATGGACCTCGCCTCCGGCGGCCACCTCACGCACGGCTACCGGTTCAACGTCTCGGCGAAAATGTTCGAGGCCTACAACTACGGCGTGAACAAGCAGACGCTGCTGCTCGACTACGACGAGATCGAGGCGCGCGCGAAGGAAGTGAAGCCGCTGGTGCTGCTCGCGGGCTACAGCGCCTATTCGCGCGGGATCAATTTTCGCCGCATGCGCGAGATCGCCGACAAAGTAGGCGCGGTGTTCATGGTGGACATGGCGCACTTCGCGGGGCTCGTCGCCGGCGGCGTCTTTGCGGGCGACGAGAACCCGATCCCGCACGCACACGTCGTCACGACGACCACGCACAAAACCCTGCGCGGACCGCGCGGCGGCATGGTGCTGTGCACGAAGGAGTTCGCGCCCTTCGTCGATAAGGGCTGCCCGCTGGTCATTGGCGGACCGCTCGCGCATGTGATGGCCGCCAAAGGCGTCGCATTCACCGAGGCGAACTCGCCGGAGTTCCGCGACTACGCCCACCAGATCGTCGTGAACGCGCAGGCGCTGGCGAAGGCGTGTATCGCCGAGGGCATGAACGTGGTCTCCGGCGGCACGGAGAACCACCTGCTGCTGATCGACGTGCGATCCTTCGGCCTCACCGGAAAGCAGGCCGCCTCCGCGCTGCGCGAGTGCCGCATTACGCTGAACAAAAACACGATTCCCTTCGACCCGAACGGCCCCGTCTCGACCAGCGGCCTGCGCGTCGGCACGCCCGCGCTCACGACGCTGGGCATGGGCCCCGCCGAAATGAAGGAAATCGCCGGCATCTTCAAGCACGTGCTAAGCCACACCAAACCCGGCGTCATCGAGTCCGGCCCCAACGCCGGCCAGCCGAGCAAGGCCAACTACGTCCTCGGTCCCCGCGCCGCCCAGGAAGCCCGCGCGCGGGTGAAGACCTTGCTCGACCAGTACCCCGTCTATCCGGAACTGGACCTTACACTGCTGCAGAAGCACTTCGCCTAACAATAGGCTTCAGAACTAAATCTTCAGGCGCAATAGGCATTTAAATAAGCATCAATTGATGTATAATCAAGGCATCAATGGCGAGGTGTGTCATGCGGACAACTGTGAACCTTGATGATGAATTGCTTCGCGAAGCCCAGCGCCTGACCGGGATTAAAGAGCGGACCGCTCTGATTCACGAGGGGCTCCGGGTCTTAGTCCAAGTCGAGAGCGGGCGCCGGCTGGCCATGCTTGGCGGAACCGAACCCGATCTTGAAGAAATTCCGCGACGTAGGCCGCCTTTGCCGTGATTCTCGTCGATACCTCCATCTGGATCGATCACTTTCGCTCGCGAAATGATCGTCTGTCCGGATTTCTGGTCGCCCGACGGGTTTCGTTGCATCCCCTGGTCTTGGGTGAACTAGCTTGCGGGAGGCTGCCCAATCGCCAGGAGGCCCTGACATTCCTCAGGAACCTTCCTGAGTCAAGGACCGTCTCCGAGCCGGAGGCACTTCGATTTCTTGAATCGCATTCGATCAGTGGCCGCGGGGTTGGTTACATCGACGTTCATCTACTCGCGTCGGTCGCGATTACGGATGGAGCATCGATTTGGACGCGGGATCACAGATTGCAAACGGTTGCCTCTGGGCTGGAGTTGGCTTTCGTGGAGAACTGATCGGGTGTCCCTGATTTTCCGGTGCCTACAGATTGCTCTGATTGCATTCTTGCTTTTGCACCAGTGCACGATCGCGAGCGCCGCAGACGTTGCCGTTTTCTCTCCCCGCCCCGCGCGGATTGCCGAAGGCATAAACACGAGCCAAGCGCGGCTGTATCCGGATTCGATGACGGCCGCGGCCATCGGCGACTACTCCGTGCTCATCGCGATCGGCAAGGAGGGCGTCGCGATCGGTGGCGGGTTGCTGGTGGATTTTCCCAAGTCGTGGTTTACCAATCCGCTGCCGCTGGTGAAGCCGGTGCAGAGCGAAGATCCGGCGGGGCCGCACTTCCTCGAATGCCGGACGTATCGGGAGGGCGCCTCGCTCGAGGTCTCCGTCGATCACCGGAACTTCGATGGCAGCATCGAGCGCTTCCGCCAGGTCGTGAACGTGATTGTGCGCGAACACGCGCTGTTCGAGGGGGACACCGTCCGCGTGTCGCTCAAGCGAACGACCGCGCCGATCGTGTCCGGGGCGGACGCGGTGCGCGTCGCCGTGGACGCCGCGGGCGATGGGCGATTTCTGCTCGCCACGCCCGCGCCCTATACCGTCCATCCCGGCCCCGCGGTTTCGGCGCTGGTGATTGCGCCGAGCGATGCAGTCATCGGCGAGCCGCTCGACGTTCACGTCGCGCTTTTCGACTCGCTGAGCAATCTCGCCGAGGGGTTTTCCGGCGCGCTCGCGGTTGGCGGACTCGGCCCCGATGCGACACCGGTGACGATGGGCCCCGGCCGCGCGATCGCCAAGATCCGCTGGACTCCGAGCGCCGCGGGCTATGTCTTCCCGGAGATCACCGGCGCGCTGCACGCCTTCGGCGGGCCGATTCGCGTGCATGTGACGGCGCCCGCGCGCCGCGTGTACTGGGGCGATCTGCACAGCCATTCCGACGCCAGCAAGGACGGTATCGGCACGGGCGAGTACGCCTTCGCGCGCGACGTGACCCGGCTCGACTTCTACGCCTCCACCGAGCACGGCATCGACGACGGAACGATCATGCGCGACGAGCCCGGAGACAGCATCTCGCCGTCCGAGTGGGAGCAGAACATCGCCGACGTGAAGCGATACTACGAACCGGGCCGTTTCGTCACACTGCTAGGTTATGAGTGCAGTCTGCCGAACGGGCACCACAACGTATTTTATCGCGGCGATTCCGGGCAGCCCTGGTCGGAACACCGCGTGAAATCGGTCGAGCGCCTTTGGGAATTGCTCGCAGCCGGCGACGCGATCACGATCCCGCACCACCTCGGCATTCGCTGGGGCGGCAGCGACGCGCCGGTCACTGGCCCGGAGTTGCAGCCAATCATCACGGGCGGCAGCGGTGTGGGCGGGCCGGCGCTGGACTGGACGCGCGGACATGACGCTGCGCTGCGCCCGCTGTTAGAAATCTACTCGGCGCACGGACAGTCGGAATTTTTCGATCGCAGCGACGCGCTCGCGTACGAGCAGGTGAAGTACACCGGCGCGCGCAGCGCGGATGGTCCGCATTACGCGCGCGACGCGTGGGCCGCGGGCCTGCCGATGGGCGTGATCGCCTCGAGCGACGACCACCAGGCGCACCCCGGCCTGCCGCACCAGGGCCTCGCCGCTGTACTCGCGCCCGAGCTGACGCGCGACGCGGTCTTCGATGCGCTGCGCGCGCGCCGCAGCTACGGGACGACCGGCGCGCGCATCCTCATCGAGTTTTCCGCCGGCGCATTCGAAATGGGGCAGCAGGGCAAGGCGTCCGGCGCGATGCAGGGTCGCGCGGTGGTCGCTGCGCCCAGCCCGATCGCTTCCGCGGAGGTGTTGACATGTACATCGGGCTCGACGCAGTGGAAAACGCTGGTCCGCTGGGACCATCCCGGCCGGCTGCTCGAAGAGGGCTTCACGGTCGACGTCGTCGCACCGATGACCATTTATCTGCGCGCCGAGCTGGAAAATAAAACGAACGGCCGGGTCGCGCGCGCGTGGAGTTCGCCGATCTGGCTAACGCCGTGATCGCCAAGACTCGCCGATCACTCCACACATGGCCGTGGGGCGGGCGTCCTCGCCCGCCTTGGTTGTCCGGGGAAGTCCATTTGTCTGGGCCGAACGGCGCGACTACAATTCGATTCGCCGCTTGGGAGGGCCCGCCGTGCGATCGAAATGTTTCTTGCCGCTATTGATTTTATTTGGCTCGTCCGCCCACGCGGCCGGCCCGCCGGTGTCCGTCATCCGCATGACCGAGGCCGCGCAGAAGTTCATCGCTTCACTGAGCGCGGACCAGCGCGCCATCGCGCTCAAGCCGATGGGCGATGCGGAGCGCGAGGCCTTTAAGCCGGTACCGTTTCCGATCGTTGGCCTGCGATTCGATGGAATGAAGCCGGAGCAGATCGGGCTGCTTCACGAATTGCTCAAGGCTGGCCTGAGCGCCGCGGCCCACCACAAGCTCACCGAGATTATTCGCGTCGACGACGTGTTGCTCGCGGCCGAGCAGGGACGCGGCCGCGCACCGGCCTTCCACGGCAGCCGCAACTACAACATCGTGATCTTCGACGCGCCCACGCCCGGCGGCACGTGGAGTTGGCGCTTCCACGGACATCACATTTATCTGTCGTTTACGATCGTGAAGGGGGAACTCTTTGCCACGGCCCCGGCCTTCTTTGGCGCGGAGCCGAACGACGTCAGCGAGGGGCCCGGCGCGCCGTGGCGCGTGCTGGCGAATGAAGAAGACCTCGGCGTAAATCTTTACAACTCGCTCGACACCGGCCAAAAGGCGGCCGCGACGATCGGTACGGAGATGCCGGGCGACATGGTGAGCGGCCGCGCGAGCAAGGCCGACCCGATAGCGCCGGCGGGGATCGCGTGGGCCGCGCTGACCCAGGAGCAGCGGGCCGGCCTTCAGGCGCTGGTGCTCGAGTATTGCAACAACAGCGCCGACGATCTCCGCTTCGAGCGGCTCAAGCGCGTCGAAGACGGAGGCTGGGACAATCTGTATTTTGCGTGGATTGGCAATCCCGCGCGGCTTCAGCGCAAGTATTACCGGGTCCAGGGCCCGCGGTTTCTCATCGAGTACTGCGCCGTCGCGCTTACACCGAACCACGTCCACTCCGTCTGGCGCGACTTCAAGGGCGATTACGGCCGAGACCTCCTCGCCGAACACCTAGCGTCCACTCCACATTAGTTCACACCCAGGAGCATCGAATGAAATACACCAAATACGCCGTCTGTCTCGCGGCACTCGTTATTCTTGCCGCAGCGCCCGCGTTTCCGGAAGAGAAATTCTTCGATTCCGCGGGCGTGAAGATTCGCTACTGGGACGAAGGCCAAGGCGAGCCGGTGCTGCTGATCCACGGCTATACCGTCAACGGCAACCTGAACTGGCGCGGCCCGGGCATCGAGCAGGCGCTGGCTGCGAAGTATCACGTGATCATGCCCGACGTGCGCGGCCACGGCGGGAGCGACGCGCCGCCGGAGGGCCAGCACGGAATCCACGTCGTCGAGGACATGCTTCGGCTGCTCGATCACGTTAACGCGAAACAGGCCCACGTCATCGGGTATTCGATGGGCGGCATGATCTCGATCAAGTTCGCCACGCTGCACCCGGACCGCGTGCGCTCGCTGCTCATCGGCGGAATGGGCTGGCTCCCGGAGGGGAGCGAGTCGGTCAAGAAATTCGCGACGGACATCGCAGCGTCGCCGCGCCTGCAGGCGAGCCTGCGCGGGTTCACCGAATTCGGGACGACCGAGGAAGCGATGAAAGCGATCACGTTGCCGCTAAGGGTCATCATCGGCACGAACGACAGTCTGACACGCCGCGTCGACCTCTGGAAAGAGATCGTGCCCGGTCTCGACGTGACCTACGTCGAAGGCGCGACGCACCAAGGTTGCGTCTTCGCCCCGGAATTGAAACAGGGCATCCTCGATTTCGTCGCCGCGAA
>JBCLBO010000022.1:0-38434 GCA_038916785.1 Candidatus Hydrogenedentales bacterium
ATCATCACCACGCGCGGCTCGCTACGAAACAGGTGATCGAGCAAAGTGTTTTGCCGCTCGCAGACCTGCGCGAAATCCGCCTCAGCCGCCGGCAACCGCCGGCCATTTGCGAAGTTTCGGAAACGCGCGCAGCGATCCTTGTAGATATGCTTGAAGAGAAAGCCGACCGGCGGGCATTCGGGAAAAGTCCGCGTCCAATAGACGTTTAATTGTTCCGGAGTCATGCCGTGGAATCCCCCTCCCCGCGGTAGTCTACACCCATCCGCGCAGCGCGCGCCGCTCTGCGCTGTAGGGCGGAAGGTTCGAGAGACGCGAATCGTCCACCGGCCCGCCGGTGGTGAAGTGGTACATCGATTGGTACGCGTGGCCGGTCAATCCGAAGACGCGGTGCACCGGATCGTCGAAGTAACAACCGATGCCGGTGCCGCGCAGGCCGGCCGCCTCGGCCTCGAGGTAGAGCACCTGGCCGATGAGTCCCGCCTCCCAGAACAGGTGCGGATAGACCCACGCGCCGCGCTCGCGCAGCGGCCCCTCGAATCGCGCGATCATGCCCAGGCTGAACGCGCCCGCGCCCGCGATGTCTTGCGTGCAACTGATCTGCGCGGCGAGCTCGCGGCAGTCGCCAGCGGCGAGGTGATAGAGCGGGAGGTCCTCGGGGCGGCCGGGCGGCGGAGTCCACGTGAATTCCGGGCGCATGGCGCCGCGCAGGGTCTCGACGTGCGCGGCATTGCGCACGAGGAAATACAGACCCGGCACGAGGCCCTCGACGCGATGGACGAACAAGCCGAGGTGCACCTCCGCCGCGTAAGGCCACGCGTCGAAAGGGGGCCGCGACGGTTTTGGCATCGTGCGCGCCAGCGTTCGATAGAAGTCCTCGCGCGAGATTCCGGTCGTCCCGTCCATATCCACCGCGCTGCGGCGCTGGCGAAAAATCCGGGCCGCGGGAGTCGCTGAATCGCGCGGAGCCATGGACTCCGGAGAAGGCGGCTCGAAGGCTTCAACTTTCGAATACTCCACCGCGGGTTTCTCGCAGAGTGCCGCCGTCTCGCCGATGATCGGCCACTCGACTACTTCGTCGCTTAGCGCGCAGGCCGTGCCGCGCCAGGAAGCGGCGGCGATCTCCGCGATTGCATCGGCCGGTAGGCGGAGCGGGTGTGCCCCGCGATCCGGCGCGGTTGTTACGGCGAGGAGCAGGTCGGCATGTTCGCGCTCCGCGTTTGTAAAGTCCGCGTCGCGATCCAGGCCCAGGAGCGCGGCAATCTCCGCGGCGCCGAGGGCTTCCAGCGTAGTGCAGCGCCATCCAAGCGCGGCGGCGGCGTAGCGTAGCGCGCCGAGCGCGTGGCCGGCGTCGTGATTGCAATAGCGCAGCGCGCGCTCGCCGTATTTCCACGCTTCGCGCCAGTGGATCGAGCTCAATCCCGCGAAAAAAGTGTTCGGCGGGAATGACTCGCTCAGCGCGGCCCAGGTTTGCGCGGAGAATTCGCAGCGCGCTTCGAGCGCATGTTCATCCGCGCGGTAGTGGTAGACGCCGGGCGTGGCGGAGACCTCGTCGACCGTATTCAGGACGAGATACCCTTCGGTCGGATGCAGGTTTCCACTCGACGGATTGCAGCGAAGTTTCCAACTCATTCCCCCGGCGGACTTCATCGCGGAGACACCGAGCGACCATTCGAGAAACCAGCCCAGCGTCTGCACGGAGACTGGCTGCGGGTTGGTTCGTTGCGCATAGAGTTCCTCGTAAGTCACCACCGGCTCGTTGCCGTTGAATGGGAGTAGAAAACGCGGCGCACCGTCGAAGCGGCGGAAGGGATCGGGCTGCTGGGCCCAATCGAGGTAGCCTGGCCCGCGCGCCGAGCGGCGGAAATCGTGCTTTGTGCGGTCGTGGTAACCGATGACGCGCGCGATCGTCGCGGCGTCCGTCCCTTCGATCACCGCGCGGGCTCCAGGGCCATGGCGAGGAACTCCGCGAGGTGCATGGGTCTGCGGCGGGTCATGTGTTCGATTTGCTGACGGCAACTCGTGCCCGACGCGATCACGAAGGCGTCCGCCGGCGCGGAGTCGAGCTGCGCGGCGAGCATGCGGCCGAGCGTGATCGAAAGTTCGTACTTCTCCGCGAGCGCGCCGAAGGCCCCGGCCATGCCGCAGCAGGCGGTGTCCAGCGTCTTCGCGCCGCAGCCCGGCACCCGCGCGAGCACGCGCTCGGGCGCAAGTCCCCCCGTGAGCGCCTTGGCGTGGCAGTGCCGGTGGACCACCGCGCGCGAGGGCACGGGCGAGAAGCGCAGCGCGGCGCCGTCGCGATTCAGCGTCTCGTCGATGAAATCGTCGAACAATCTGGCGCGGCCGCGGATCTTTTCCGCGCCGATGACGTCGAGCTCGCGGTAGTCGTCGTAGATCATTGAGAAGCACGAGGGCTCGAGAAACACAATCGGCGAATCGTCGCCGACGCGCGCGAGGACGTTCGCATTGTGTTCGGCCCACTCCTCGGCCAGGTCGAGCCGGCCGAGGCTGAAGGCCGGACGGCCGCAACACGCGCGATCGGCCGGAAGTTCGACTTCGAATCCCGCCGCCTCGAGCACCTGCACCGCGGCGACGCCGATTTCCGGTTCGTAGTGGCGCGTGAAGCAATCGTCCCAGAGCACGACCCGGCCGCGCGGACCCTGCGGCCGCCGCCGGCGCTTGGTGAACCAGTGGTCGAATCGCTGCCGCGCGAACGCAGGTAGCGGCCGCGCGGCGGCGAGGCCAAGCGTGCGCTCCATGGCCCGGCGCACCGGCCCAAGGTGGAGAGTCAGGTTCGCGGCGGCCGGCACGAGACTTCCGATCGCGCCGATGAGATCGACGCGGCTCAGCAGCCGATCGCGCAGGGGCAGGCCGGATCGCGCGTGACGCGCGTGGAGCAGCTCCGCCTTGAGCAGCGCGAGGTTCACGTTGCTCGGGCATTCCGTCGTGCAGGCTTTGCACGACAGGCAATTCCCGAGCGCCTCGCCGAGCGCGGCGGACGCGAGGCCGCCCTCGATCCCGCCGTCCAGCGCCGCGCGGATCACGTTCGCGCGGCCCCGGGTCGACATGATTTCCTCGCCGGTCGCGATATACGTCGGGCACATCGTTGGCGCGTCTTTGAGGCATCCGCCGCAGCCGTTGCACTGTTCGAGGTTGCCCGCGAAGGAGCCGTCCTTAAACGCGAACTCGAGCTTTGGGGCGAAGGGCAACTTCAGTTCGTAGCCCGCGCCCCAGCGCAAATGTGTATCGAAGGCGTAGCGCCCGTCGTGGACAATTTTGCCGGGGTTGAAAAGATTCTTCGGATCGAAGGCGGCCTTGATCTCGCGCATCGCGGCGCTGAGCGCCGGGCCCAAGTGCGCGTCAAGAAACTCCGTGCGCGCGATGCCGACGCCGTGCTCGGCGGAGAGAGACCCCCTGAACTGCCGAACGAGCGCCGACACCTCGCCGCCGAGTCTGCGGAATTTCTTGAGGTCCTCCGCCGAGTGCAGATCGAGCACGGGGCGCACGTGCAACAAGCCCGCGGCCGCGTGGCCGTAGAACGACGCCTCCAGGCCGAGCGGGCGCAGCAGGCCTTGCAGCGCGGCGACGTAGTCCGCGAGGCGCTGGGGCGCGACGCAAGTGTCCTCGATTCCTGTGACCGGTTTCGCCGGGCCGATGCGTCCGGACAGCAGGGAGAGCCCCGCCTTGCGTACGCTCCAGATCGCTTCCATGTCGTCCGCGGCCGAGAAGGTGCGCGCGCGCAGGCCCAGGTTGCGGCGGCGCAGCTCGGCTAGCGGGCCGTCGATCTCGTCGAAGAACTCGACCAGAAGAATCGCTTCGCAGGGCGTCTCATCCAGGCCGAGCAGGCCGCGCCCTTTGCGGAACGCGAGCTGTCCGCGCGTCTGCTCGAAGAGCACGCGGTCGATGTGCTCGATCGCGGCCGGGCGCAGAGTTAGGAGGCTGACGGCGGCCTCCATCGCCTCGGCCACGCTGGCGAAGGAAATCGCGCCGAGGCCCTTGCGCGCCGGCAGCGGATGCAGCGCGAGTTCCGCGCCCGTGATGACGCCGAGCGTGCCTTCGCTCCCGCCGATGAGCCACGGCAACGCGGGCCCGCACCTAAGCCAGTCCTCGATGCCGTAGCCCGGCCAGCGCTTGAGCAGGCCCGCAGGCATGCGCGCATCGAGTTCCGCGCGGCAGGGTTCGAGGATCGCGGCGGCGCGCGCGTGCAGGTATGCCTCGCCGTCCGCGCCGCGATCGATCGTCGCGCGGCGGCCGTCGGCGAACACGAAATCAATCGCGCGGACGTGGTCGATGGTCGTGCCGTATACCGGCACGTGCGAGCCCGAGGAGTTGTTCGCGATCATGCCGCCGAGCGTGGCGCGCGAGCTCGTGGCGACATCCGGGCCGAAGCGCAGGCCGTGCGGCTTGAGGAAGGCATTGAGCTGGTCAAGCACCACGCCGGCCTCGACGCGCACGGTCCGCGCGTCGACATTCAGGTCCGCAATGCCGCGATTGTGGCGGGCTTGATCGATGACGACCCCGTCGCCGATCGCGCCCCCGGCGAGCCCCGTGCCCGCGCCGCGCGGGGTCACACTGAGGCCGTCGTCGTCGGCCGCCTCGATGATGGATGAGGTCTCCTCAGGCGAGCGCGGAAACGCCACAGCCTGAGGCTCGATTTGATAGATGGACGCGTCCGTCGCGTAGAGGCGCCGGGTGACTGCGTCGAGCCGAATGTCGACGCCAGAATCGGCGAGTTGACGCAGGGTCGAAAGGGACGCCGCTTCCACTTTGGGACCTTGTCTACGCGATCGCTGCGGGCAGGCGGAAGTGCACGTCTTCGTGGACGAGTTCGAATTCGGTGACCTCGCAGGGGCCGAAGCGGCGAAGGTACGCGATCACTTCCTGCACGAGCCGCTCGGGCACGGAGGCGCCGGAGGTGACGAGGACCGTGCGCGCGTCGCGCACCCAGTCGTCCTGAATCATCGCGGCGTTGCTGATGAGGTAGCTCGGCTTGGTGTACTCCGCGGCGATCTCGGCCAGGCGCGTGCTGTTCGCGCTCTCGCGATCGCCGACGACGAGCACCAAGTCGGCGTCGGGCACGAGTGCGCGCACCGCGGCCTGCCGGTTCGAGGTGGCGTAGCAGATGTCGGCCTTCGGCGGCCCCTGGATGTTCGGGAATCGCTTGCGCAGCGCGGCGATCACCACGTCGCAGTCCTCGACGCTGAGCGTGGTCTGCGTGATGAAGGCCACCTTGTTCTCGTCGGGCACTTGCAGCGCCTCGGCCTCGGCCACGGTCATGATGCGGCGGATGTGCTCCGGCGCCCAGCCCATCGTGCCGACGGTCTCGTCGTGGCCTTCCTCGCCGATGAGGATGATCGTGAAATCCTTTGAGGCGAAGCGGCGCGCCTCGTAGTGCACCTTTTCCACCAGCGGGCAGGTCGCGTCGATGACATCGAGCTTGAGCCGCTTCGCGTGTTCCCAGCGCTCGGGGCCGACGCCGTGCGCGCTGAAAAGCAAGTGCGCGCCGGCGGGGACTTCGCCCATGTCCTTGACGAAGACCGCGCCCTTGCTGCGCAGGTCGTCCACCACCACCTTGTTGTGGACGATGTCGTTCAGCACGTAGACCGGCGCGCCGTGCCGTTCGAGCGCCCGCTCGACGCAGACGATCGCGCGCTCGACGCCCGCGCAGAACCCGCGCGGCTTGGCCAGCAGAATTTTCATGGTACGCTGCACTCGCTCCAGGCCGCGCGCGGGGTCTCCGCGTTTAGCGGCCCATCGTCTTGCCGTCAGACCTCAGATCGATGCACGCCTGCGTCACGCGGGCGGCCATGCCGGCGCGCGCCAGCTTGAGGTAGGCGCGCGGGTCGTACAGCTTTTTGCTGCCGACTTCGCCGTCGATCTTCAGCACGCCCTCGTAGTTCTTCATCATGTGATCGACAATCGGCCGCGTGAACGCATACTGGCAGTCCGTATCGACGTTCATCTTCACCACGCCGTAGTTCAGCGTCGAGTGGATTTCGTCCTGGGTCGAGCCCGACCCGCCGTGGAACACGAGCCAGAACCACGCCTGTTGGCCGTATTTTTTCACCACGGCGTCCTGCCCTGCCTTGAGAATTTCCGGCTTGAGCTTCACGTTGCCCGGCTTATACACGCCGTGCACGTTGCCGAAAGTCGCCGCAAACATGTACCGGCCGCCGGCCACCTTCGCCATCGCCTCGTGCACCGCCACCATGTCTTCCGGCGTCGTGAAGAGTTTTTCCTTGGGCGCGTGCGTGTTGTCGATGCCGTCTTCCTCGCCGCCGACGACGCCCGCCTCGATCTCGAGGATCTGGTTGTTCTTCTGCAGCCGCTTCATCAGGCCGATCGCCGTTTCCATGTTCTTCTCGAGCGGCAGCTCGCTGCCGTCGAACATGTGGCTTTGGAAGAGCGACGGCTTACCCTCCGCGCGGCGGCGCTCGGTCTCTTCGACCAGCGGCAGCATGAAGCCCTCGATCTTCGACGGCACGCAGTGGTCCGTGTGCAGCGCGATGTTGATGTCATAGTGCGCGGCGACGCGGTGCGCGTGCTCGGCGATCGAGGCCGCGCCGACGGACAGCTTCTTGAGGCTGCCTGACGCGAACTCCGCCGCGCCCGAGGACACCTGGATGATCCCGTCGCTCTTGGCCGCGGCAAAGCCGTCCAGCGCCGCGTTGACCGTCTCGATGCTGAAAACGTTAATGGCGGGATACGCGAACTTACCCTTCGTCGCGCGGTCCAGCATGGCACAATACTTTTCAAAATCTACGACGGGCATTCGCCGCACCCTTTCCTTGATGGCAACTAGAGAAACCCAAACCGGGGCGCACCGGCAGCGCCGAAATGGCCGCATGCGCAAGCGGATTATAACGAATCGAGGCAGCCCGCGTCGAAGCCAGCGGAGCGGCCGCTCAGCCGCTCAGCCAAGTTCCTCAATGTCGCCCACGTACTCGTCCCCCGGCTCGCGCGGCGGCCGCCGCAGCGCCTCGGGAACGGGCGGAAATTCGCCCGCCGTGAACAGCGGGCCGGCCAATACCTCGTCGAGCAATTTCGCCATCTTCGGATACTCGTCCAGCGTCGCTTCGAGCACCCAGAGGAGTTGGAGCAATTCCGTGGTGAAGTCGGCTGTCCAACGTTCGGGATGCACGTCGTCCAACGGCGAACTTTTCTTGCCTTTTCGATCCTTCATCCGATAACCAAGCCACGATTGGACTACCTTCACGCCGGAGACTTCGAAGTTAACCATTTCCTGCGGTACGGGCCCGAAGACGCCGTCGCCCACGTGAAGACATCCTCCTACTTCATCGTAGGAAAACGTCTCTGGGTATTGGTCTGGAGCGTCAGAAACCGCGACCGCACACCGGGCGCGGCCAGCAGAAATTTGCGTAGCGGATTTGGACGCGGGGGAGAATCGTTCGCCGTAGGTATGAAGCCAAAGCAACCTTCTGCCAATAGATTCGATCTTTCGAAAAGAAGATATGTCCTTCGTAATAGGAATTCGGAGTTCGCAACTTTCGAGCTCTCCACGGAATCGATCGCTAAACCCAGGATTGGCAAGAATGCCATAACAATACGCGAACAAGGATTCGGCTTGGAGCAACTTCCCGAAATGGGTGCTTAGTGCATCTAGATGCCCCGTAGATATATTTGCGACCTTCGCGTTCGCATCGCGATATAGCGGGAACACGTCCTTCGCTCCGAAGGATCCCATGAAGTGATGTAAATCGGGGATGTAGGCACACGCGGTTGCGGCGGGACCGCCTCCGAGCGGGGTCGTGGAGATGGTTGTGAAGTAACACTGCCGGGTACTCTGTGCTAGCCAAAGCGAGGGGCTCGGACGATCAATGAACCGTGGATCGCCGATAATCCATGCGCGGTCGAACGACCGGTAGGAGTAGCGCGCCAGCTTGATTCCCAAAGAATCGTCGAGCGTTGAAATAGATTTCAGGCGCGGGCCCTTCGACTGAAACTCCATGGGCGAGTCGTGGATCTTACGACCCGTTGGTGATTCCTTAAAGTATTCGCTCCTGCTCGTCTTCTGGGCCCTCACGAGTATCCGGCAACGTCTCTTTAGAGTGTCTTGATCCGGAGCAATGACCCACGTTCGGCCCGCCTTTACTCCTGACTGCTGCCACGGGAATAAGTCGGTGACTAGAGGCCAACCAAAATATTCTTCTTGACCCATGGGCCAGAACTTGTCCTGCCAACCATTGGGGCACTTCCGCCACTTCAAATCTTTAAAGTGTACGATCCGGTTCAACTTTCGAAGTTTCTCGGCCCGCGTCCCGCGAAATCGAATGTAATAGACGTCGGCCGGCCGATTTGCATCGCGCTTTTCCCTACGTAGCCCAATCCCGATACAGACAGGCGTCTGGATATCAAATACGTTTTCTTCCCGCCGAGAACCTCGCCCTTCGCCACCAAGATTAATGATCCACAGTTCATCGCAGACCCGACGCAGATGCTCGCGCATACCGGCGAAACCGGGGCCGACAAGGTAAGAAGAAGCGGTGATGAAGGATACGACCCCAGCCCCCTCTTTTGGATGCTCGAATACCTTCCAAAGGGCCCAGCGCCAGAAATACACGTACAAGTTGTACAAGTTATGGATGTGGCGACCACGCCCGGCTCGCCGCGCCGGCGCAATAAAATCTTCCAAGATTGGAATGTTGCCTTTTCCCGGCTTGCCAAATTCTCCGTAGCGGACCCATCCACCAGTCTTTGACTCGTCGGTGGTTGCCGATGCGGCGTGGCGATCGTAGGGCGGATTTCCCAGACACACGATGACAGGAACTGATTCCTTTATCTTCAGAGCGCGTTCGTGGTGTTCGCTGATAGGCTTCAGAAATTGCGGCAACTCTTCTGGCTGCGTGAATGGAGACTCAAGAGTGTCCGTGAGCAAAATGGTCAAGCCGCTCTTGGGCAACTTCGAGCCGTGCTCTGCGACGGCTCGACTCACACGCAATTCCGCAACTGCGTAGGGCCCTACCATCCGTTCGAATCCGTACAAATTTGCAGCAAGCGCCTTCGCCCGTGCCGGAACCGCACCTTCTCCTTCCTCCCGTTTGATGCGTTCGAGCGCGTGGTCAATCACGCCGAGCAGGTAAGTGCCCGTGCCGACGGCGGGATCGAGTGTGACCACGTCCTTGTCGCAGTATCCGCGGGCTTTGCCCAGGCGTTCGCGGAGGATTTCGTCCACGAGCCGCACTTGGCACCGGACGACCTCGACCGGGGTGTAATAGACGCCCGCGTTTTTGCGCAGATCGGCGTCGTACTCCTCCAGGAAATACTCGTAGAAGTAGAGCCAGTCTGCGCCGCCCTTGGGGCGGAGTTGGTTCAGGAAGCGTTGCAAGATCGAGAGGGCCGGCTCGATCTCGTCCCGCGCGGAGGCCTCGGTGAGGATTTGTAGCGCGCGAGCGAGGAGCGAGTGCTGACTTTGCAGTTTCTGCTCGGCCTCGCTCAACTTTTCGACGTCCGCGCCGTCCAGCCGCGCGAGCAGCAGCGCAAAAGTCACCGTCTGGGCGTAGGCGTCAGCAAATTGGGCGTCTGTCGCCGTGGGGAAGAGCAGATGCCGCCAATCCTTCGCCAGCCCGTTGAGGTTCGAGTTCTCCGCGCGGACGGCCTCCTCGACCGCGTGGCGCAATAACCGGCAGAGGGGCGCGAGCGCCTTGGCCCAATCCTTGAACTCGGCGGGGATTTCCGGATTCCATCCCAGAAACACGCCGAAGAGTTCATCCAGCGCACGCGCGGCGTCCGCGTCCGGCCCTTTCGCCTTGGCGCTGGCGATGTCCGCAATTAGCCGGCAATGGCTGTGTCGCTTGCCGCTGTGAAAGAGCGCCCAATCGTTGCCGTCCGTGTAGAGGACATTCGGCCCGTCCTTAAACCGTTCCCATTGCCGCTTGTCATGGCCCTTATATCGGTCCGGGTCCGCACCTTTGCCCGGCGCCTTGATTTCGATGATTCCGGCCAACGCGCCGTCCACGAGAATCGAGTAGTCCGGCTTGCCGAGGCGCCCAGCAAGACGTGTCTCACCCTTGCATACGATGGACTTGCCCGTGAGTTTGCCGTAGCCTTCGAGCAGAGACTCCAGGGGAGCGCGCAATTGATCTTCCGGCTCGCCCTCGATCGGGCCGCTCAGCTTTTGCCGGACGCGCTGGACAAAGGAGTCCGCCAACTCGCGCAGATTCTCGATCCGATTTCGCTTCACGTGGGGCCCCCGGCGGGCAATACCCTATCATACGGGCCGGCGCGATCCCACTGCGTGGCGTCACCGATTCCGCGCCAAGAAAATGGACCGGCCCCGGTCGAAACCGGGGCCGGAATGTAGACTTTCGGCGATGTTACTTCGCGGCGTCGAGTTCGATCTTGAAGCTGACTTTCTTTTTCTCCCACGCGAGGTAGGCGGTCGCGGAGGTCGCGGTGAGGTCGTCGAAGCCGTAGACGAGCCACTCCTGCATGGGGCACTCGGTCGGCGTCACCTCGACGCGCAGTGCGTCGTTTTCTTTCTTGTAGGCGTAGCTTCCCCAACCGGCATTGTCCTTGCTAAAGATGAGCGTCCACGTGGTATCGGTCGGGATGATGTGGAAACCGTATTTACCCGCCGCCAGCGGCTGCCCCTCGATCTTCACGTTTGACTCGAACTCGAAGGTCGTGTTTTCGTTCGCGCCCCCGCGCCACGGCGTCGGGTTGCCGTTGTACGGGACCAGTTTCGTGTTCCAAATTTCGCGGCCCTTCACGCCTGGCCGGCCGTAGGTCACCTTCACCTCGGCTAACCCGATATGTTGCACTATCTGCGCAGCTGGGCTTTGATCGATGCGCCGCTTGCGTTCCTGCGCGTTCACGGCTTGCACGGCGCCCAGCGTCACCGCAGCCACGGCCACGGCCGCCATTCCCCAACGTACCCATCTCGTCTTCATGTCCATGTCTCCTTGTTCCGCGTTTGAGTGCCTTGGTTATAAACCAAATTCCCGGCCGGGTTCCATGCGATCAGCGCGATGCTGCCGCCCCGCCCGTGTTTTTCTGCGATTCAACCCAATCGCCGATGCGCGTATCGAGCACATCGAGCGGGATCGCCCCATTTTCGAGACACGCGTCGTGAAACCGGCGCAGGTCGAAGCTCTCGCCCAGCGCCGCCTGCGCCCGCGCGCGCAGTTCCTTGAACTTGAGCTCGCCGATTTTATACGCGAGCGCCTGCCCCGGCCACACGATGTAGCGGTCGACCTCGACCGTGATGTCGTGCAAGTGCCCGCCCGTATTCGCCGCGAAGTAATCGATCGCCTGTTGGCGCGACCAGCCCATCGAGTGCATACCCGTGTCCACCACAAGCCGGATGGCCCGCCATATTTCATACGTGAGCTGGCCGAATTTTGAATAGGGGTCCTTGTAAAGGCCGATTTCCCCGCCCAGGCTCTCCGCGTAAAGCCCCCAACCCTCGACGAATGCCGTCGGCCCCGACCAGCGGCGGAACTCCGGCACGCCCTCGAGTTCCTGCGCGAGCGCGATCTGCAGGTGGTGCCCCGGCACGGCTTCGTGCGCCGTGAGTGACTCCATTTCCCACTTCGGGCGCGTCTCCAGCTTATAGGTGTTTGCGAAGAAATTGCCCGGGCGCCCCGCCTGCGGCGATCCCGGCATGTAGTAGGCAGTCGTCTGCGATTGTTCCGCGTATTCCGGCACCGGCAGCACGCCGTAGGGCAGGCGAGGCAGTTTTCCGAACAGTTTCGGCAGCTCGGGATCGATCCGTTTGGCGACGTCGCGATACGCCGAGAGCAGCGCTTCCTTGTCCGTGAAGTAGAAGCGCGGATCGACGCGGAGCATGTCGCAGAATTCCACGAAGTTGCCTTGGAACCCGCTCTCGACGATCACCGCGTCCATCAGCGCGCGGATGCGTTTCACCTCAGACAGGCCGAGCTCGTGAATCTGCTTCGGCGCGAGGTCCGTCGTGGTCGTCGTGCGCACGTTGTAGGCGTACCACGCTTCGCCATCGGGCAGCGCGCTGAGCGCGATCGTCTCGCGCGCCTTGGGCAGATAGTCGTTCACGAGAAATGCGTGCAGGCGTTGAAACGCCGGGCGAGCATTCTCCGTGTACGCTTTCTTCGCCGCGGTCGTGAGCCGCTCGCGATCGGCGGCCGGGATCGAGTCCGGCATCTGCGCGAAGGGTGCAAGCATCGGGCTCTGCGTCGGATCGTCCACGATCTGGCCCTGCACCTGGCCGGGCACATCGCGGATGGAGATCGCCGGCGGCGTGAGGTCCATCTCCAGGCCCCACTGCATCAGCGCGGTCTCCTGATCGATCCGCGCGCCTGAAGCCGCGATCCGCGCGACGAGGTCCTCGTAGTCCTTCACCGTGCGCGCGGGCGCGTTCACCAGCGTCTGCGCCAGCTCCTGCTGCACGCCCGTGAGCTGGTTCACCGGCAGCAGGTCGCCCGGAAATCGCTGGCCCTCGACCGCATCCTCCGCGTTCTTGCGGAAGAGGTCGTAGTTCATGCGGTCGGCCGGGTCCAACTGCGCCCGATCGATCGCGCGGACTTTTTCCAGCAACTCGCGCGCGTGCGCCTTGCGCGCCTCGATTGCCCCACGCGACATGTCCGACCAGCGATCGTTTCCGCCCGGCGCGCCGGTGTACGTCGCAAACTCCGGATGCTCGCGGAGTTGCCAGGCCCACTCGTCGGCGACGAGTTTGCGGAACGCGCCAGTTTGGTCATCGGTAACGGCGGGCACGTAGTTTGGAAACAAGCACGCGAGTGCAATCAACGCGATGCGCATGAGAATCCAGTCCCGGAATTGACGCGAAGCGGCCAGTATACCCAATGCCGCGCGTTTGTAGCATGGGCGGCCCGCCCATGCGCTACAAGCCGTCAACGTCGGCACGCCGCAGTCTCCGCGTTGATGCGATTCCCAACGCTGGCAGGACTGATGACGGCCAGGGAGGCACCCGCAAACCAATGGCGCGGCAATCGTTTATAATGAACGCATGATTACAGGCGCTCTTCGCGCAATGGGAGTCGCAGCAATGTCGGATCGTGGCAACCAAATCCTTCAAGAGGTGCTTTCCCTTCCTCCGGAAGAGCGGGCAGAACTGGTCGAACTCGTGCTCGCGAGCTTCGACACGGCCAGCCGCCGCGACGTTGATAGCGCCTGGGCTACGGAAGCCGAAGATCGCGTTGATGCGTACGAACGAGGCGACATCCCTACCGTCACCGCCGCCGAGGTGTTTGGAAAGCTGAGGGGCCGGCGGAACGGATGAAGGTCGAGTTCCTCGTTCCCGCCCAGGCCGAGTTCGACGAGGCCGCGGCCTACTACGCCGCCAGGGAACAGCCTGGGCTCGGTGATGAATTTGTCCTGGAAGTTCAATTTGCCATTCAGCGAATTCTGGAGTTTCCCGATGCTTGGACTCAACTCTCCAAGCGAACCCGCCGGTGTCCGACGCGGAGATTTCCTTACGGGATTCTCTACCAAGTTCGCGGCGATGCAATTCTGATCATCGGGATCATGCATTCGCACCGATCGCCTCAAGTTTGGAAGTCGCGGTTGCCCCGAGGTGATCGCTGACGCCTTGCGTTCCGCGAGATTCGCTTCAATGCGCTCACGTATACTTTCGGCTTCTGAATTGGAGGAGAAGGAACATGGCCGCCGTGAAAACCCTTTCGCCGCGAAGCAAAGTGAAAACCGCCGATACCTGGGACCTCTCGGTCCTGTTCAAGGACGACGCTGCGTGGCGCGCGGCGTACAAGAAGCTCGAGAAGCAGGTCGGGGGCTACGAGAAGTTTCGCGGCAAGCTGGGCAGCTCGGCCAAAGCCGTCCGCGCGTGCTTCGATTTTGACGTCGAGTACGAGAAGCTTGCCGAGCGCGCCGGGTCTTACGCATTCCTGAAGCAGGCCGAGGACATCGCCAACAGCACCTACGCGGGCATGCTCCAGGAGTACACCTTTCTCGCGACGCGCGCGGCCGAGGCCGCCAGCTATATCGCGCCGGAGCTACAGGCGCTGCCGAAGAAAACGCTGGATGCCTACCTGAAAGCGCCGGAACTCAAGCCGTTCCGCCTCTCGCTCGAACGCCTCTCGCGCTACAAACCGCACGTGCTCAGCACCGGGGAGGAGCGCCTCCTCGCGATGCAGGGCCAGGTCGCGGGCACGGCCAGCCGCGTCTTCTCGCAGCTCACCGACGCCGATTTCAAATTTGGCACGGTGAAGGACGAGACCGGCACCGAGGTCGAGCTGAGCCAGGGCGCGTTCCGCGTGTTTCTCGAATCGCGCAAACGCTCCGTGCGCCAAGCGGCCTTCGAAAAGTTCTACACCGTCTACGAAGGCCACAAGAACGCGCTGGCGGCGTCGCTGAGTTCTTCCGTGCTTCAAGATGTGTACGTCGCGCGCGCGCGTAATTATCCGAGCGCGCTCAAGGCCGCGCTGTTTCCTGACAATGTCCCGCCGAGTGTGTACACCAGCCTCATCGCGGCGGTGCGCGGAAACATCGAGACGGTCCACCGCTACCTCGCGCTGCGCAAGCGCGCGCTCAAGCTCAAGGAACTCCGCCACTTCGACACGTACTGCTCGCTGGTAGACCTGCCGAAGTCGCGCATAGCCTACGGCGATGCCGCGAAGCAGGTCTGCGAGGCCGTGCGCCCGCTCGGTGACGACTACGCGAACGCGCTGCACGAAGGGCTGGTCAAGGCCCGCTGGGTGGATCGCTACGAGAACCGCGGCAAGCGCTCGGGCGCGTTTTCGGCCGGCGGTTTCTCCGGTCCGCCCTACATCCTGATGAACTACAAGACCGAGATGCTCGACAGCATGTTCACGCTCGCGCACGAGGCGGGGCACTCGATGCACACGTACTACAGCGCGCGGAACCAGCCCTTCCAGTACTACAACTACACGATTTTTGTCGCCGAGGTGGCCTCGACCTTCAACGAGCAGTTGCTGGGGCACCACCTGATGGCGAGCGTGAAAGACAAGAAGCAGCGCGCGGAACTCGTCTGCCGCGAGATCGACGAAATCCGCGGAACCATCGTCCGCCAGACGATGTTCGCCGAATTCGAGAAAGTGATCCACGAGATCGCCGAGCGCGGCGAGTCGCTCACCGTCGATCGCCTGCGCAAGGAATACCGCGACCTGCTGGAGTTCTACTTCGGGCCGGGTTTCGTCATCGACGAGGCGCTAGACCTCGAAGGCATGAGGATTCCGCATTTCTACCACGCGTTCTACGTGTACAAATACGCAACCGGTCTGAGCGCGGCGATCGCGCTGAGCCGGATGGTGCTCAACGGCGGAAAAGTCGAGCGCGATCGCTATCTGAGTTTCCTCAAGGGAGGCTGCTCGAAGTATCCACTCGACCTGCTGCGCGATGCGGGCGTAGACCTCGCGAAACCTGAGCCGGTGCAGGCCGCGATGAAGCGCTTCGCGGAATTGGTGGACGAACTGGAAGGATTGCTCTCATGACACGTCGCGTAGTGCGGAAATGGATCGCTGGATGGATGACGGCGCTTCTATCAGCGGCCGTCTGCGCAGATGGTTGGGGGCAGGCGCCGGGGTTGGCCGGTATCGACAGCGCTGGCGCGGCGTATACGACGCACCGCGAGAGCAGCAGCAACGCCGACATGAACCGGAACGCCGATGCGCGATCCATCGCGCCGGGCGAGACGCTGGTGCTGGGCGAGATCACGGGGCCGGGCCGGATCACGCACATCTGGTGCACGGTGGCGTCGGAGGATGTGTTCTATTCGCGCGCGCTTGTGGTGCGGATGTACTGGGACGGCGCGGCGGAACCGGCGGTCGAAGCGCCGCTGGGCGACTTCTTCGCCGTGGGGCACGGGGCGCACGCGGATGTGTCGTCGGCCATGGTGGCGGTGTCGTCGGAGGGGCGGGGCCGGAACTGCTATTGGCCGATGCCGTTCCGCAAGTCCGCGAAAATCACCGTGACGAACGAATCGAAAGTCCAGAAGACGGACTCGTTTTATTATTATCTCGACTGGCAGAAGCTGGACGCCGCACCGGCGGACGCACAGTATTTCCACGCGCAATATCGCCAGGCGACACCGGCGGGGCCGGGAGACTATACGATTCTGGAGACGGCCGGCCGCGGGCGCTACGTGGGCACCGTGTACTCGGTGCAACAAATGGAGACTGGATGGTTCGGCGAAGGCGACGACTGGTTTTACATTGACGGCGAGGAAACTCCCTCGCTGCGCGGCACGGGCACGGAGGACTATTTCGGCGACGCATGGGGGTTCCGCACGGTGAACCAGCCGTATTACGGCGTGCCGTTGTGGGAGGGCTATTTCGCGGGCGACCGGGTGTCGGCGTACCGGTGGCACGTGGACGGCCCGATCGCGTTCAACAAATCTTTGCGTGTGATGATCGAGCACAAGGGCAGCATTTTCACGGACCAGACGCAGTTTCTCGGCCAGTTCATCGAGCGTTCGGATTGGATCAGCTCTGTGGCGTTCTGGTACGCGGACAACGCGGGCGGTCCGACGGCGCCGTGGCCGGCCTTGGAAACGCGCCTGCCGCCCTATCGCGTGCTAAATGGCGACGCCCTCACCTTCCGCGCCACGCCGCCGCAGATGATCACAAAGGGCAACGGCGGCGTGAACTACCTGCCGATGAAGCCGGATGCGTCTATCGAATTCGACTTCGAAGTGGAGACGCCGGGGCGCTATCGAATGGACGCGGTGATGATGTATGGATTCACTGGGGGCGTCTATCAAGCCTCGCTGGACGGCGCGGCGTTGGGCCAGCCGATCGATTTCTGCTGCGAGGGGAACGACGCGCTTTGGAAACGTCTCGACGTGCACGACCTAAGCGCGGGCAAACATACACTGCGTTTCGAGGGGCGAGGGCCCTCGCCGAATTTACGCAGTCTCGGACCCAAAATCCACGGTCTGGGCTTTATGCGCCTGGTGCTGCTGCGTCTCGAGGACATGGCTGGCTACCACGAGGCGATGAAGGCCGAACAGGAACGGCAGAAAGCGGCAAAGAAATAACCGGAATCACCCGCCGGCGATGGCCGGCACGATCGAAATGTCGTCGCCGTCGTTCACGGCCGTGTTCTTGCCGTCCTTAAAGCGGATGTCTTCCTGGTTGTGGTAGACATTCACGAAGCGGCGGATTTCGCCTTTGTCGTCGCAGAGGCGCTCCTTGATGCCCGGATGGCGCCGTTCGAGGTCGGCGAAAATCTCCGCAATCGTCTTGCCGCTCGCCTCGACGGTTTCATTTCCGCCCGTCAGGTTGCGCAGCGGCGTCGGAATCAGCACTTTCACAGCCATGGGTCTCTCGTTCCTTTCGTCGCCGCCGCGCGGCGGGTTCCTGGGCGTTAGGCGAGCGCCGGTTGGGCCTTCGGCGCGGGCGCGGCGTGGCCGTTGCCCAGCGAATCAAACAGCGTATCGAAAGCCGCGAGGTTCGGCGCAATCGCCGCGTGCGTCTTGAACTGCCCTTCGAGGCATTCCTTCGTTTTCAGTCCGTTGCCAGTGATGCACAGCACGGTGCAACCGTCGCGGTCGAGTTTGCCGCTCTCGAAGAGCCGCTTCGCCGCCGCCACCGTCACGCCGCCCGCCGTCTCCGCGAAGATACCTTCGCACTCGGCTAGCATCCGAATCCCGGCAATCGTCTCCGCGTCCGTCGGGTTCTCGCTGTAGCCGCCGGATTCCGTGATGCTGCGCACGGCGTAGTATCCGTCCGCCGGATTGCCGATCGCCAGCGACTTCACGATGGTGTCCGGCTTCTCGACGGGACGGATAAGGTCCGTGCCTTTTTTCACCGCTTGTGTGATCGGCGAGCAGCCCTCGGCCTGGCCGCCGTATATCTTCACCGGCGTATCGGCGACGAACTTCAGCTTCTTGAACTCGTTGAAGGCCTTCTCGATTTTGCACATGAGCGAGCCGCTGGCCATGGGGACCACAATGTTGTCCGGCAGGCGCCAGCCGAGCTGCTCGGCGATCTCGAAGCCCATCGTCTTGCTGCCCTCGGCGTAGTAGGGGCGCATGTTCACGTTCGCGAAGGCCCACTTGTACTTGTCCGCCACCTCGCTGCACAGGCGGTTCACCTTGTCGTAGGGCCCGTCGATCGGGATCACGTTCGCGCCATAAATCTGCGAGCCGAGAATTTTGCCCGGTTCGAGGTCGCAGGGGATGAACACGTAACACTCGAGCCCGGCCGAGGCCGCGTTCGCCGCGACGGAATTCGCCAGGTTTCCCGTGCTCGCGCAGGCCACCGTCTTGTAGCCGAATTCCTTCGAGCGCGACAGCGCCACGCTCACGACGCGGTCCTTGAAGGACAGCGTCGGGTAGCAGACGCTGTCGTTTTTCACCCAGAGCTCGCCCGTCACGCCGAGGCGCTTCGCCAGGCGCTCCGCCCTCAGCAGCGGCGTGAAGCCCGTCTGCGCGCCGACGGTCGGCTCGCCCTCGATCGGCAGCAGCTCCTTGTAGCGCCACATGTTCGGGCGGCGCGACTCGATGACTTTTATGGTCAGGTCGCGCGCGATCGCTTCGTAGTCGTACTTGACCTCGAGCGGGCCGAAGTCGAATTCGCAGACATAGCGCACCTCGTCCGGCGAATACTCCTTGCCGCTTTCCCGTCCCTTGAGCGCCGTGAAATACCGCTTGCGTGCCGCCATTGCACTGCCGTCCTCGTGCGGCCCTGCCGGGCCGAAAACAAAACCGCCCCGCAACCCAGGGAGGGATGCGAGGCGGACGGCGTTCTATAACGACGGTCTGCCACTTATCTCTCCCCTACTCCCGCGCGTGCAGGGTGGGTCGGAGTTAGCACCTGCGCCCATTTCCGGAGAAATAGTCGTGGTTGCCGCGGTTTCACAGGGCCAGTCCCTCCACCGCTCTTGATAAGCAACTTGCGAGGCTTCAAATGTTCTAGCGCATACACGTTAACACATGCGCACCGGGGAGCGCAAGAGGGTATTTCTGTGCGTTGTCGCTGTGGCATCCGGCGGCCTCTATTCGCTACAGCAGAGTCAGGAATTCCGCTTGAGTGAGCCCCGCGTCCTTGACGATGCTGGTGAGCGTCCCTCGCTTCATCTCTCGCCGGTGTACCGGAACCGTCACGAAGCGGCCGTCCGGATGAGTAAGCACCAAATGCGAGCCGCGCTGTCTATCCGCTACAAACCCCGCGCGTTCGAGCGCTCGGACTACTTCAGCCGGCCGGAGGGAAGGCAGCCGACTCATGCGGAGACGGGCGTCTGGATCTCGATTCGAGTGACGAGCGCAGCCGACGCTGGCGACTCGACAGGGATTGGCTTGCCGTGGTCGGCGCAATAGCCCACGTAGGCCAAGATCGCGTCTTTCGCCATGGCCACCGCCTCGTCGTAGGTGTCGCCTTCGGTCACCACGCCCGGGATCGCAGGGACGGTGACGACGTAGCCGCCTTCTTCCGCAGGCTCGAGGTGGATCGTATAGGAGAGCGTCCTGTCCATCGCAGGTCTATTGTATCACGGTCAGGTCTGAATGAGGCTCAAGGTGCCCCTAACGAGGCGAGCGAGACCGGTTTCGTCGCGGCGACCCGCGCCGCCGCCGTCAGCCGTTCGCGCGCGTCGCCTTTGATGCGCTCGATGGTTGCCGGCGCGCCGTAGACTGCTTTCGCGGCGGCCTCGATCGCGGGCTTGAGCGCGGCGAAGCTGGCGTCGTCGTTCGGGGCGAGGAGGCGGTCATTCGCCACGAGGATGAAGCTCGATGGATCGAAGCTGAGCTTCCCGCCGACCGCGTCCTCCTGTTCGAGCAGGCGGCAGGCCTTCAGTGCGAGGCGCAGGGCGGATTCGATACGCGCAGCGAGGGTCGTCTCGGCCGGGCGCTTGATACGGACGAGCAGCGCGAGTTTCCCGCCGGCGTAGTCCACGCTCAGGTTGTACTCATGCGCGATCAGGATCGTGCCGTGCCCGTGGTGGATGTGGCCGTAGGCCGCCACGTCGATGAGCACGCCCGGCACCGCGTGCCGCTGGATCCAGCGTTGGAATATGCCCATGAAGGCCTCGGTGTCGACGCCCTCCGAGGACTTCGCGCAAATGCGGATGTCTATCTGCTTCAAATCGTCCATGTCAGTAGTCGTTGGTCCAAATTCTATAGGGGCGGGGCCCTGTCCCCGCCCGGTTTAGCACCGAAATTCAGGGCGGCCACAGGGGGCAGCCCCTACGCGTTTTAGACCTTGATGCCGCTGATTTCTTTTTGCATCCGCGTCTGGCAATCGAAGGCGGCCTCGATGAAGAGTCCCGCTTCTTGCACGACCTGCAGCGCGGCCTCGGCGTTGACGCCATTGGCGCCGCGCTCGTGCCGCGCGAAGAGATACTCGTAGAATTTGGCAGCCGCCAGCCGCGAAGAGAAGAGTTTCGTGTCCACAAAGCGCTGGCTGAATTCCGCAACGACGGTGTCCGGCGCCGTCGGCACGTCGAGCCACTGCGTCTTCACCAGCGCCCGCGCGGCGCTCAGCATCGCCTGGTACGCCATCGCGTCCGCCTGCGGATACTTGCCCTCTTCCAACAACACCGACGCCTCGAAGCGCTCGCGCTCGGACTCCGCCAGGTTAAAGTCGACCAGGCTCACCATCTCGCCCGCGCACTCGCCCTTGGCGCGGTCGCCGTGGGTGTATTCGCGCGTGTCGCCCCAATCTTGATAGAAGCTGGCGTCCACATCGTGGGACGGTACCTTGGCGAGATCGTCGAGCATCTCCTTCAAATCGCGCTTGCCGAGCCGCTTGATGTAGGCCTGGAAACTCTCGCCGGCCGTGCGCTCGCGCGCGTAGCGTCCGGTCACGCGGTCGACCACCTCGGGGATGTTCTTCGACGGAATCGCCATGACCGGGAGGCCGTAGGACTTCGCGTTCTCCGTCCATTGCCCGCCAAGGATCACCTGGAAATGGGGGACGGAGCGCCCCGCGACGTTACGGTTCACGCCGTAGAACCCGATGTCGGCGATGTGATGCTGGCCGCAGGAATTGAAGCAGCCGCTGATCTTGATATGCAGCTTACCAATGGCCTCGTCGAGCGTCGCGTTCTTCTGCGTCAGCCGCTTGCGCAATTCCGTGGCGAGCCCGCGGCTAGACGAGATGCCGAGTTTGCACGAGTCCGTGCCGGGGCACGCGGTGATGTCCATGATGCTTTTTGCGCCCGGATCCGCGAGGCCAATCGCCGCGAGGTCCTTGTAGAACTCCACCATGCTTGCCTCGGGGATGAAGCGGAAGAGCAGGTTCTGGTCCACCGTCGCGCGCATGGTGTCGCCGCAATGCTTCCGCGCGAGGTCCGCCAGCAGCCGCGCCTGCCACGACGAGAAGTCGCCCAGCGGCAGCGTGACGACGGCAGCGACGTAGCCCGGCTGGCGCTGCTGGTACACGTTCGTCGCGCGCCAGGCCGCGAAACCGGCAGGCGGCGTGACGCCGTTGAGCGCTTTGGCGGGGTGCAGCGGCTTGTCGTTTACTGCGTCACGGTATTCCTCGATTAGGCCTTTCCAGCGCGGGTCGAAGGGCATCGTGGTCATTTCCTGGCGCACGATCTCGCGAAATTTCTCGATGCCGAGTTTCGCCACAACGAACTTGATGCGCGCCTTCGCGCGATTTTTCTTCTCGCCCAGCCGCGCGAAGACCCGCGCGATTCCCTGCGCCACCGGGAGCAGTTCGTGCTCCGGCACAAATTCGTCGAAGAGCTTCGCGTCGTGCGGTATCGCGCCGAGCCCGCCGCCGACGTACACGCTGAACCCGCGCACCGGCTTGCCGTCGATCTCTTTCACCTTCGCGATCGCGCCGAAATCGTGCATGTTCACCAAGCCGCAGGCGTGGTCCTGGCAGCCCGAGAAGGCCGGCTTGAACTTCCGGCCGAAGTCCATCGTGTCCGGATGGCCGAGCAGGAATTTCATCAGCGCCTTGGCATACGGCGTCACGTCGAAAGTCTCGTCGGTGCAGACGCCTGCATAGGGGCACGCGGTCACGTTGCGCACCGCGTTGCCGCAGGCCTCGCGCGTCGTAATGCCCACCGCGGCGAGCCGCCGGAAGAAGTCCGGCGTCGACTCGATGTGGATGTAATGCATCTGGATGTCCTGCCGCGTGGTCACGTGCAGGTTGCCGACGCTATATTCCTCAGCGAGATCGGCCATCGTCTCCATCTGCTCGGCCGAGATCCCGCCAAAGGGAATCTTGATTCGGATCATGCCCGGCGCGTCGAAAAAGGTCTCCGGGCCCTTCGTCAGCTCGCGGCCGAAGTCGATCGTCTGCTGCTGCACGCCGTCGTGCCGCTGGCCGTTGTCGTAGCGCTGGCCGTAGGCCCCGCGGCGCAGGCGCTGCTCCGCGAAAATCTTCTCGTCGAGCTCACCGCGCTTGCGCAGCTCCATCTGCGCTTCGAATATCTCGATCTCTCGCGCGAGTTCGGGTTCCATCCGCGCCGCGAGTTTTTCTTTCCATGTCGTCGCCATCATTGTTACCTCTCAACATCGAATTCGTTGGTCAAATAGCGGTCGCGCGGGGGCGCGACCCTCCCATTAACTCGCAATTGCCGCCACCGCGGGCTGGATCCTTGCGGACGCCAGCGAATAGCGCGCCTGCGCCGCCTCCAAAATCAGCCGCAGCATGTCCGTATACGTCATGCCGGCGTACCCGGCCATGATGTTCATCTTGCCGTCCCAGCACCAACCGGGATTCGGGTTCGCCTCGAGCAGCTTGATCTCGCCGTTCCCATCCGCGCGGAAGTCGAAGCGGGCGTAGTCGCGGCAATCCAGACGCTCGAAGAGCAGTTGCGCGCGGTCGATCAGCGTGCGCTTTGCTTGCCCCGGCAGCTTCGCCTCATGGTAGCGGATGTCCGACCAGTAGGGGGAGTCCGGTTCCCATTTCGATTCGTAGCCGAGGATACGCGGCAGGCTCGAGTCCAGTCCCGAATAGTCCACTTCGAGCACCGGCAACACCGTCATCTGCATGCCGGGATTGCCGATGATGCCGACGGTGTACTCCTGGCCGCTCAGGAATTCTTGCACGAGAATATCGCGATCGGGGTAGGCCTCGCGCAGGTGTTCCCAATACGCCATGAACTCCTGCTGATTGCTCACCACCGAGTTCTTCGTGATGCCCAAACTCGAATCGCCCATGCATGGTTTGAGCAGGACCGGAAAGATCGACGGCAGCGTCGCGGCCTGGTCATCCGAGCCGTGGAAAGTCTCCAGCGGCACAGGGATGTCGAGCGGCTCGGCGATCGCGCGCACGTAGCTTTTGTTGTAGCACATCCCCAGGCAGGACGGGCCCGCGCCGGTGTACGGCACGCCGAGCATCTCGAAGAGCGCCGGCACGTGCAGTTCCTTGAAGGCGTCGTTGTGGTAGCCCTCGTCACAGAAATTCAGGATGAACTGTGGGCGTTCCTTGCGCAGAAAATCGATCAGCCCCGAATGGTCGCTGAAGTACGAGAAGCTGTAGTCCGTCAGTTCGCCCAGCGCCGTCTTCAGCCGGTTAATCGTGTCGATATCTTCCGGGTTGAACTGGCCGTTCCGTTTCACCATGTCCGGCATGCCCGGATCGCCCAGCACGACCGTGACCTTCGGGAAAAAGGGCCCGCGGCGCACGTTGACCGCCGGCGCGGCGGGCGCCTTGCACAGGATGAACATCCGGTGCGCCATCATGCCGAGGTCCTGGTTGCGGTCGGAAAGCGAAGTGGGGGCTTCTTCGCTGCGAATGTCCGTGAAACCCATGCGCGCGAGCAGCGCCCGGATTTCGACGAAGGTATACAGGCGCTCCGCGTAAAACTGGTCGGCGATCACGCCCTTCTCGGCATGCGTCACCACTTCGCGCGAGATCAGCCGGTACCCGTCGGACGCGATCGCGCGCTCGCGGCACACGAAATGGTTCTGATCAATCCACTCCCAGGTGCGCGGCTCGAAATTCTCGCGCATCCAGCCGCCGTCCACGAGGTCGAGCAACACGACGCCCCTCGGCTTGAGGATGCGTTTCACCGCGCGCAGCACCGCCACGTCGTCCTCGGTGCGCTCGAAATAGCCGAAGGAGTTTCCGAACAGCGTTACGCAGTCCGCCGTGCCCTGCGCATATCGGAACTTGCGCGCATCGCCCTCGCGGAAGTTGATCGTGAGGCCCATCTTCTGGCCGCGCTTCCGCGCCAGACGGACTAGATAGCGCGAACGATCGACACCGGTGACGCGCGTGAACCCGCGCTTGCCCAACTCGATCGCGTGGCGCCCTTGGCCGCAGCACAGGTCGACGATCTCCGCCTCGGGCGTGAGGCCCGTCAATTCCAGCAGTCGGCCTATGTCCTGCGTCGTGTTTTGATGGTTTTCGACGACGTCGCCGTCGGTCTTGAGGTACACGGCATTGAACAGCGTGCGCCACCATTCGGCCGGCAGATGCCGCTCGAGGTCGGAGATCGGCCCCAGCGTGCGCGGACTGCCCGTGGCGGGCACCGGCGACAGCGGATTATTGGCGCCTGACGATGACACGTTTAGACCATCCTTCTCAGTTGCCTCACCCCGCGCGCCGCAGGCCTCCGGCGCAATAGAGCACGACCCGCGCGCGCTGCGGGGGCCGGAGAAAACGAGTCACGTCCCGGGCGCGGCGTTCGCTCGCCTTCGCGCACGGCGTCAATACTTCGAAACAGACGGATCGACTTCATCGGCCCAGCGGAGGATGCCTCCGACCATGTTTTTCACATTCGTGAAACCGTTCGCGTAGAGGATGTCTTGCGCTTTCGCGCTGCGCCCGCCCATCTTGCAATGCACGACGATGTCCGCCTCCGGGTCGAGCTCGCCGATGCGGCTCTCCAACTGCCCGAGCGGGATCAGCTTCGCGCCGTCGATCTTCGCGATCTGCCACTCGTGCGGTTCGCGCACGTCGATCAGCACAAAGTCGTCGCCCCGCGCCATGCGGGCTTTGACCTGCGCCGGCGAAATTTCATCCTCGGCGAGGTTCTCTTCCGTCGGTGGCAGATCGGTCTTTGGCACTCCGCAGAACTCCTGGTAGTCGATCAGCGCCGTCACGGTCGGGTTCGCGCCGCAGATCGGGCAGCTTGGGTCTTTCTTGAGCTTCAATTCGCGGAACTTCATGTCTAGCGCGTTGAACAGCAGCAGGCGGCCGATCAGAGGCGTGCCCTGTCCGAGAATTAGCTTCACGGCCTCGTTCGCCTGGATAAGCCCGACGATGCCCGGCAAAATGCCCAGCACCCCGCCCTCGGCGCAGCTCGGCACCATTCCCGGCGGGGGCGGCTCGGGATACAGGCAGCGGTAGCAAGGCCCGTGTTCCGCCCAGAACACGCTGGACTGGCCCTCGAAGCGGAAGATGCTGCCATACACATTCGGCTTGCCGAGCAGCACGCAGGCGTCGTTCACCAAATAGCGCGTCGGGAAGTTGTCCGTGCCATCGATCACGATGTCGTATTTCGCGATGATGTCCATCGCATTTTCCGACGTGAGGCCGGTGTTGTAGGTCTCCACTTCGACGAAGGGGTTGATGTCGTTGATCGTCTCGCGCGCGGAATCGACCTTGAGCTTGCCGACGTCCTTCGTGCCGTGGATCACCTGGCGTTGCAGATTCGAGAAATCGACCACGTCGAAATCCACCAGGCCGAGCTTGCCGATTCCGGCTGCCGAAAGGTAGAGGGCGAGAGGCGAGCCAAGGCCGCCTGCGCCGATGAGCAGGATGCTGGCAGACTTCAGCTTCTTCTGGCCCTCCATGCCGACTTCCGGCAGGATGAGGTGCCGCGCATAACGCTTGATTTCTTCCGTCGAAAGTTCCGCCTCGCCGCTCACGAGAGCTCGCTGCGAGATCGGCCGCTCCGTCACCGCGCCGCCCGCCACCGCCGGCACCAGCACCACTTCGTCGCCGTCTTTGCACGGCGTGTCTTTTAGCGAGGCGCCCTTGATGTGGTCGTCGTTCAGATACACGTTCACGAAGTTGCGCACGTTGCCCGTGTCGTCCAGCAGGTGCGTGCGAAGCTGCGGATAGCCCGCGATCAGGTTGCGCATCACGTCGCCGAGTTTCTTGCCCTCGACCGCCACGCTGTCCTGGTTGTTCGCGTAGGCCCGCAGGGCCGTCGGCAGCAACACATTCACGCCCATCGTTCCGCTCCTCGCCTCGTCAGCCGCCGATCCGGATGTCTTCGGGATCGAACGCGCTGCGGTCTTCTTTGAGTTGCCATGATGTCATGTCCACCGCCGCCGTGTCGCGGATCGACACGATAATATGCGAAAAACCCGACCACGCCGCATGATCGACGTCGTACTGCGAAGGCCGCGCCGGCGCATTCGGATGCGAATGATAACACCCGATCACGTCCAGGCCTTTGGCCCGCGCCGCCTTGTCCGCGCGGTACGAGGCCTCCGGCGTAATCTCGAAACGGTTGTATTGCGCTTCCGTTTCCCGATCGTTTACCACGCGCAACAGCTCAACCACCCTGCGGTCCGCGCCGTTCACTTTGCCGAGGATGAACCCGCAACACTCGTTCGGGAAAGTCTCCTCGCCGTGCTTCTCGATGGCGGCCTTGTGCTCCGCGCTCAATACAATCGCCATCGCTCAGGCCTCGTCCCAGAAATCGAAATCGAGATACTTGTGCGCGCTGTCGCTGAGAATCGCCACCACCGTGCCCGACTTCAGCCCGCGCGCCACGTCCAGCGCGCAAACCACCGCCGCGCCCGCCGACATGCCCACCAGCAGGCCCTCTTCTTTCGCCAGCCGTACGCACATCGCCTGCGCCTCTTCCGTGCGCACCCAGCGGTTCTCGTCGGCCCGAGTCTCGTCGTAAATCCGCGGCACGATCGAGGTGGGCATGTGCTTGAGCCCTTCGAGCCCGTGCATCGGCCCATCCGGCTGGAAGGATATCAGACGAATCTCCGGCTTTTCTTCCCGCAAACGCTTGCCCGTGCCCATAAACGTGCCGCTCGTGCCCAGCCCCGCGACGAAGTGCGTGATCTCCCGGCCGGTCTGCTCCAGGATTTCCGGCGCCGTCGTCGCATAGTGGGCGCGCCAGTTGGCATCATTGCTATATTGATCGGGATAAAAATATTTCTCCGGAGTCTGCGCGTAGATTTCTCTCGCCTTCTCGATCGCTCCGTCCGACCCGCGCGTCGGATCCGTATAGACCACTTCCGCACCGTAGGACGTAAGGATTCGGCGGCGGATCGAACTCATGTTTTTAGGAACGCAGAGCTTCACTTTGTATCCCAGCGCCGCGCCGAACATCGCGTAGGCGATCCCGGTATTGCCCGAGGTCGCATCCAGCAGCACCTTGTCCTTCGTCAACCGGCCGCTCGCCTCGCCGTCCAGGATCATGTTCAGCGCCGGGCGGTCCTTCACCGATCCGCCCGGGTTGTACCACTCCGCCTTGCCAAAAATGCGGACCGGCGCGACCTCGGCCGCGATCCCGCGCAGCTCGAGCAGCGGGGTATTGCCCACGCACTGCAGGAGCCGATGGCGTTGATCGACGGCAGGCGTGCCGCGGGCGGCCAATATCGGTTCTAGGGGCTTTTCGGTCATATTCGGAGCCATACCTTACAAACAGACTAAGTTTACTCAAGATTCCCGGCGATTGTCCAACACCCTATGCGCACGCTCGATCTTAGGGGGATGGAAGCCTGCGCTGGCTCGGGCGGGCCGCCTAACTTACTTTTGGCTCTTGAGATACGCGACAAAGCGCTCGCCGGTCTCGGTGTATTCAAGGCGGGCGCCGCGGTCTCTGCCGAAGACGCCCAGGAACTTAATGCCGTGCATTTCCTCGCCCTGGCTCAGGCGCTCGTCGAAGTTTTCGCTGCTGAGCGGAATGTAGATATTCAGAAACGCGATCTTCTGGCCGTTCGCTTCGGGCAGGCCCTTGAGCGTGACTTTCGGCTTGCGCAGCTCGACGAGGGCCTTCTGGTGCAGGCGCTCGTACTTCTTTGATCCCGGGTGGAATATGGCGAAAGCGTCCGTATAGGTGACCACGTGCTCCCAGTATCCGCCATTTTCGAATGCGGATATGCGGTCCTCCAATACCTTCTGGACCTGTTTGAGCGCGATCTGGCCCTCGGGTGTCTTCGATAGGGTCATGTGTTGCTGCTTGAATTGCGCGAGCGTGGTCGCGCGGATGTTGCCCATCATCCGCGTCCCTGGAGGCGGCAGGGGTTGATCCAGGCTAAGTTCGGTGATGGCGCGCTTGGCGATTTCTTCGGGCGTAGGCGGCGGCGGCGCATTCGGATCCACGACTTGCTTCGGTTTCGCAGGTTCGCTCGGCCCGCAGCCGGCGAGTAGTCCCGCGGCGGCGATCCCCGCGAGGGCACAAAAAATTATCGAGAGAGTCCGGTACATCGTCAAAACCTCCTTACTGGTCGATCTCGTCCAACGCGCGCTGTTGCTGATTCGAATGCGCATCGTTCGCGCCCCGCACACCGCGCCGCGCGGCGCCGCCCGCGTTCGACACTCCGGACGTGTTCATGTCGCGCAATTGGTTCTGAATGCCGATACTCGCCGTCGCCTCGCCCAGCCCGCCCGCGCCGCTACCGGCGCCGACACTTCTCGCGGGCGCCGCCGGCGAGGACCGTTGCAGGTCATTCGGGTGATACACCGCGCCGGACAGCGCGTCGTAGATGAACGGGCCGCCCGCGCTCAGCGCCGGCACCTGCTCGATATACACCGGATCCAAATCGTCCAGCGACCTCGGATAGTCGCCGGTGGACTGCCAATACGCGTAGATCGCGTCTTCGATCCGTTTCAGGTTCTGACCATCTTCCGGGGTAAACGAAATCTGCGCCTGGGCCGGCGCGGCGCTGTCGAGCAGTGTTCCTGTCGCGGGGTCATAGCCGAAGGGCGAGCCGTCCGCGTGCATCGGCACTCCGGGAAGATAGGCCGGCACCAGCGCGGCGAGCGAGGCGGGATACGTGCCCTTCTCCGCCTGATACATGCGAATCGCGTATTCCGCGTCCCGCTTCGCCGTGGATTCCTTGGCGTACCGCAGCGCCTGCGCGGAGGCCTGCGCGTTCTTGGCCGCGAGTTCGCCCTGAATGGCCGTCGTCGTCAAGACTTCCATCAGGCAGCCGGACATTGCCAAGGGGAGCAGCAACGCGAGCAGTGTCGATCTCATGGCACGATCCTCCGTGGAGAGTATATCACGGGCCGCAAAGCCGTAAATGTTCACGCTGCGGCTGAAAACGAGGGGATGGTCTGCTCCTGAGGCGCGGCTTTTAAAAAAACTGCGCCGACTGGCAAGACGCCGAGACGTTGAACTATGGAGCCTGGACGAATGCCACTTCCAGCAGCATGGCACCCGGTGCCGGATGTGGGTGCCGCCCGAGGTCAAGGACCCCGTAGTGCTCCATGCGCCCACCCGCAAGTCGGTGGCCTGCTTCGGCGCGGTCAGCCTCGCCAGCGGCACATTCGTCCGCTCCATGTGCGAGAAGTTCGATGCGCTGACCTTCGAGACGTTCCTCAAGAAGCTGCTACGGCATCGCGCGCGCGGCAAACGCATGGTCGTCGTGCTGGACAACGCCAAGTACCACCACACCGTACTGCTGAAACCCTTGCTCAGAAAGTACCGCAAGGTACTGAGCTTGCTCTTCTTGCCGCCCTACAGCCCGCAACTGGCCCCCGTCGAGCGGGTGTGGAAGTTGGCCCGCCGCATGGCAACACACAACCGCTACTTTGCAACCCTGAGCGAGCTGCTCGCCGCGGTCGAAACCTGCTTCGACCGTTGGCGAAAACCAAACTCCGGGTTGCGCAGATTATGCGGCATTATTTAAGACGCTATGTTTAGTACGACTTCGGCAGGCCCATCACGTGTTCGCCGATGAAATTGAGAGCCATTTCCTGCGAGACCGGCGCGATCTTGTAGAGCCGGACTTCGCGCCAGAGCCGCTCGATGTGGAACTCGCGGGCGTAGCCCATCCCCCCGTGGGTTTGCAGCGAAGCGTCGCAGGCTTCGAAACCGGCGTCTGCCGCGCGGACTTTGGCGATGTTGGCCTCGGCGCCGCAGGCGCGGTCGTGATCGTAGAGCCACGCGCCGTGCAGCACCATGAGCCAGGCGACTTCGAGTTTGCTGTAGGCCTCGGCGAGCGGAAACTGGATGCCCTGGTTCGCGCCGATCGGCCGGCCGAAGACCACGCGCTCCTTGGCGTAGCGCACGCCGAGATCGAGCGCCGCGCGCCCGATACCGACCGCCTCCGCGGCGACCATGAGCCGCTCGGGATTGAGCCCGGAGATGAGGTGATAGAAGCCCTGGCCTTCCTGGCCGACGAGGTCGCTTGCGGGCACGCGGACGTTGTCGAGGAAGAGTTCATTCGAGTCCACCGCCGCGCGGCCGAGTTTTTCGATTTCGCGGATCGTAACGCCGGGCCGCGTGAGATCGACGAGAAAAAGAGACATGCCCATCGTTTTTTTCTCGCACTGATCGTAGGGCGTCGTCCGCGCGAGGAGCAGCGTGCGGCCCGAGCGTTGCAAATTGCTCGACCAGACTTTCTTGCCGGTGATGAGGTAATCGTCGCCATCGCGCACGGCGCGCGTGCTGATGCGCGAGGTGTCGGTGCCGGCGTCGGGTTCGGTGATGCTGAAGCCCAGGCTGAGTTCGCCCGCGGCGATTTTCGGCAGCAGGTCCTTCTTCTGCGCTTCGCTGCCGTATTTGATCACCGGCATCGGCGGGAAGAACGCGAAGTGGACCGGCGACGCGCCCGTGGTGCCACCGCCCGCGGCGCAGATTTCGTGGAGCACGAGGCAGGCCTCCGTGATGCCCAGGCCCGCGCCGCCGTAGGCCTCGGGGATGACCACGCCGAGCCAGCCGGCGTCAGCCATCGCCTTGAGGAAGGCGTCGGGGTAGCTCGCCGTCGCGTCCCGCTCGCGCCAGTACTCGAGCCCGAAGCGGTTGCAAAGCACGCGAACTTGCGTGCGGATGGCCTCGTGTTCCTCGCTGAGATTGAAGTCCATTTCGTGCGGTTCCTTGGAGAAGAAACCATAGCATACCGATGCCGCTCCGTGGACAGTTGTCCGATGGCTTGAACGGGAGTGTGGGTTCAAACGGCACTGTTAGCTTCCCCCGAAAGGCGATCTTCACGGGGGAAGCTCACATTGCGCCGTTGGACAACAAGGTGTGGTACAGTATGGTGCCGACGCGAAGTGGTCCGTCCTGGGGGCAGGACGGCTGCACTACCACCGCCCGCGTGATCGGCCGTGTGCCCCGTCTTTGCAATTCTTTTTTGGGGGAAGTCTTGCGCGTCCGTGCAGTGGATACGTACGTCCACCGCGCGTCGCGCCGGCTAGGTCAGCCATGACTACGTGGATGCATCCAATCGTCTTCGCAACGCGCGAAGTCCACGCCACGTTCATGAGCGTGCTGGGCAACCGTCCCTTCTTCGAATGGTTCCTCTTTTTCTTCCCCTTCTTCGTCTTCGGCGACGTCCCGCGCTACACCCTGCCGCCGCTCGTCCTTCTGGTGAACCGCGTGCTCGGCCTGCGCCCGGAAAATCGCGAGCGCCTCGCGCGCTTCGTGGCGACCAAACCCTCCGTCAGCATCCTGCTCGTCGGCTACAACGAAGAAGAAACAATTGCGGATGCGATCGAGTCCCTCCTGCAATTCGACTACCCCAATCTCGAAATCATCGTCGTCGACGACGGCTCCACCGACCAGATGTACGAGTGCGCGCGGCCCTACGCCGAGCGCGGGCAAATAAAACTCTTCCGTAACTCCAGCGCCACCGGCCGCCAAGGCCGCCCCGCCGCGTCGAACATGGCCTTCGCGCTCTCGAAAGGCGAAATCCTGGTCTCTGTCGACGCGGACACCTCCTTCGATCGCGACGCGCTCAACGAAATCCTCGGGCCATTCTGCGATCCCGGGGTCGGGGTCGTTGCGGGCAATCTCAAAGTCCGGAACGCGGGCAAGAACCTCGTGACGCGCATGCAGGCGCTTGAATACCTGCAATCGATCACGCTCTGGAAAACCTGGCTCAACCTGCTCGGCTGGAACATGCAGGCCAGCGGCGCATTCGGCGCATTCCGCCGCGCCGCGCTCGAAGGCATCGCCGCCTGGGACCCCGAACTCGCCGAAGACGCCGACCTCAGCCTCAAGATCAAGAAGGCGGGATGGAAAGTCGTCTTCGCTCCGGGCGCCATCGCGATGACCAACGTGCCCGAAGACATGGGCACGCTCATCCGCCAGCGCAATCGCTGGGACCGCGGCATCCTGCGCACCTACTACCGCAAGCACCTCGGCCTCATGCAATTCTGGCGCTTCGACTGGCGCAATGCCGCCGAGATGTCCCTCGAATTTCTTTTCACCCTCCTCCTCCCTTACCTGTACGTCGCCTGGCTCGTCTACATGGCCGCGTTCTATCCCGTCGTGCTCGTCTTCGCCATTGCCATCGTCTACATCGTCTACGTCGCCACAAACTATCTCTCGTTGGGCGTCGCCATCTCCGCGAGCGAGCGCTGGCGCGAAGAACTCGGCCTCCTTTGGTACATCCCGCTCTTCCCGGCCTACAAAGGCCTCTTCCGCTGGGTCCGCATTTACTCGATCATCCTCGAGTTGTTTCACGTCAACTACGAACAAACTTATCTGCCGGAGTCCGCCTGGCGAAATGCCCGGCGCTGGTAAGCGGAGGACACGCATTGGCCACTGCAAAAAACATCCTCATCGTGGGCGCCGCGGCGCCCGCCTGCTTCGAGTTGCGGGCGCCGCTCGAAGCCATGGGCCACGACGTCCAGGAGCGCGTCACCCAGAGCGAACTCCTCGTCGGCGTCGAAGACCCCGCCATTGACCTCTACGTCGTCGCCCTGCCCGATTCCTTCCAGGCGCCTGGCGGCGTCCCCGGCCAGGTCTCGCGCAGCGCGCGCAAGCGCGTCGTATACGTCACACCCAATCCCTCCGACCAGCTCCGCCGCGAACTCTTCCGCGCGGGGGCCGGCGCCGTCCTCGCGCGGCCCTTCTCCGATCTCGATCTCGTCTTCCGCGCCGAGCAGGTCATGTCGTCCGACTGGGTCCGCTTCCATAAAGCCTTCGACGAACCGGCCATGCTCGACTTCCTCAAAAAACTCCTCGATCAGCGCATCGCAATCGTCGAGCCGGCCCTCGACCCGATCATGCCCATCGGCCATTTCTATCCCGCCGCCGCGCGAATCCTCGGCCGCACTGCTGTCGATCGCGAAATCCTCGAACAGCTCGCCTCCTTCGGCCTGCTCGCCCGCGAAGTCGCCAATCGCGTGCGCCAATGCCCGGAGTGCGACGACGTCCGCATCAACTTTCGCGAGGTCTGTCCAAGCTGCAAATCGCTGAACATCCTCCAGCAGGAAATGGTCACGCACTTCGCCTGCGCCTACAGCGGTCCCTTGCAGCATTTCCGGCGCGGCGGCGATCTCGTCTGCCCCAAATGCGACCAGACCCTGCGTCACATCGGCGTGGACTACGAAAAGCCTTCCAGACTCTTCACCTGCTTCGGCTGCGAGACCGTATTTCGCGATCCCCTCGTTGAAGCGCAGTGCCTGCGCTGCAACTGCACCTGCGCGCCGGGCCAGACCATCGAGCGCGCCGTCTACCGCTTCATCGTCACGCCGCTCGCCGAGCAGGCCGTAATCGAGCGCCGCATCACCGGCGTCAACCTCGATGTGCTCCTGCGCAACACGCAGACGGGCCTCTACAGCAAGTCCTACTTCGAGCACGAGGTGAAGCGCGAACTCGTCCGCTGCGAGCGATACAAGAGCCCCTACAGCCTCATCCTCGTGCGCATCAACAAGTTCGACGAGATCGCCTCGATGCACCCGAGCGAAGCCACGCAGTTCGCCGAAAGCATCTTCAAGGCCGTGAGCTCCGGCCTGCGCACGCTCGACACCACCTGCGTCTGGAGCAAGGACTCGCTCGGCATCCTCCTCTCCGAAACGCCCAAGGCCAGCGCGCGCGTCGTCCTCCAGCGAATCCAGACCAACGTCGCCGGTCTCGAATACCTCTACTCGATCCGCAAACCCAGCGTCTCCGTCGGGCTCTCCTCCAGCGACGACGGCCTGAAAACTGTGACTGACCTCGTCGCCGCGGCGGAGCGGGGCCTCAGCGAATGACGGCAACGCGAACCATAGCGCGCCTGGGCGCTCTCGCCGCCTTCGCGCTGGCGGGCTGCCAGACGCCGTCGAAGCAGGAGTTCGACCAGCGCGAAGCGGCGATCGATCTGCGCCGGCTCTACGAGCCCCTCGCCTCGTCCAATCCGGCACTGCTCGAACGCCTCGATTCGCTCGAAGCCGATCACATTGCCTTCGAGTTGTCGCCCAGCGGCGCCGCGCAACTGCCCTATGCCCTGCCGGACGACGTCCTCTGGTCCGATCAGCGCGCCGTGTTCTATCGCATCGACGGCGACTCCGGCCCCGAGTGGCTCTATTTCAGCGGCGCCACGCTGCGCGTGACTCCGGTCACTCCCCCCTTCGCGCCCGACGGCGATCTCGTACCTGCGGCGAACGGCGGCTTCTCCATCTACCGCAGCATTCCCGTCCGCAAGGGCGGCGTCGTCCTCACCGGCGACCTTGAAATCTTTCGCTTCGACTTCGTCCTCACGCCGGAAGGAAACATCGAGTCCACCGGCTCGCAGCGCGTCACCGCAGTCCTCGGCCCGGACCTTCAACCCGTCCCCGTCGCCGGCCTCGATCGGGTGATCTACGTGCATCAGGACGAAGACGCGCCCCGCGAGCTGCGTATCGGCGATGCGAACGCCGGTCCGCCGCGCCCCTTGTTCGCCGGCCAGGATTTCGACGCGATGCTCCCCGCCATGCTTGCCGACGGCCGCTTGATCTTCCTCTCGGACCAGCTCGGCTATTACAGCCTTTTTCAACTCGCAAACGCCGCCGACTACGTGCGCACGGTTGATCAGCAGCGTACCAACACCGATCCCGCGCCGCCGGACTGGCGCGCGCTCGTGCGGCCCTTCGAGTACCCGTTGCCCGTGACCCAGTCCAAAACCGGCCTCTTCGTCGCCAGCGTCCCGAGGGACGGACGGCTCGTCCCCGCACTCCTCGAAATTCCGCACGAACTCGGCCTGTCTACGATCGCCCAATTGACCGAAGCGCACAATCCGCACGTCAACGAAATGCGCGCGCGCTACGCCGCCGCGCTCATCGACGCCGCCCGCTTCAAACTCAACAACTACCCCACGCTCGACCTCGGCCTCTCCTTCGAAGACCACATCGAAGTATTCGACCAGATGCCCACGCTATTTCCTGCCGACACGCTGACGCAGCACGCCTTCACCTTGCTCATGGGCCTCGCGCAGCCGCTCCTCGATTTCAAACAGAACCACGCCTTCACCCAGAGCGCGCTCGAAGACGCCGAGACCGCGCGCCACACGCTCAACGCCGAGATCGATGCGCGCACCACGGAAGCCGCCGAACTCTACTTCGAGGCCGCGCACCTCACCCGCAAAATCGCTATCGAGGACGCGCAGCTCGGCCTCACCGATCAGCGCGACCACTACTACCGCACGCTGCGAGAGAGAGGCGAGGCCACGCGCCTGCAACTCATGGCCGTGCAGCAGGTGAAGGACGGCCTCAGCTCCGAGCGCGCGTTCCACGCCGAGCGTCTCGCATTCCTCCGCAGCCGGCTCAAGGAAGTCATGGGTCTGCCATCCGATCTCGACTTCGTAATTTCCCCGGCGCGCTACGCCTTTGACGGATTTCCGCTGCCCCCGCTCGAACAGGCCATTGATCGCGCGCTAGCGAACCACCCGAATCTCCTCGCCGCGAAGAGCGCCAGTGCCAGCGCCTTCTACCAGCAATCCGCCGGACCGGAGATCCGCCCGCGCGCGGGCCTCAGCGCGAACTACCAGCGCACCGATCAGGACTATGACCTCGGAACCACCACCGGCACCGTGGGCCGAAGCCGCGCGCAGGAAACGGCGACGCTCGCGCTCACCGGCCAGGTCCCGCTCGCAAGCTGGCGCGCGAAAAAACTCCACAGCGGTTTCTGGACTGAACTGATCGGCGCCCTGCAGCTTGCGCAGGAGGCCGAGGCCCGCCGCGTCCGCACTGCGATGGAAGAGGCCTACGTCGATTTCCGCGCGGCGCAGCGCGATTACGCCGCGAAAGTCTCTACGCAATCCTTCCAGCTCGAAAAGGTGCGCGTCGCGCGCCTGCACAGGGAACTCGGTCCGCCGGGCACGCCCATCCAGTTGCTGCGCCCGCCCGACGAGCCCGGCGCGGTCGAGGAGACCCTCGGCACCGGCGTGCTCGCGCCGCTCTCGGCCCAGTTCGAATACCTGCGCGCGCTCGATCGCCGCAGCGCCGTCGAGATGGCCCTCGGCCAGCGCCTCGTCCGCGTCGCGCGCGAAATGGGCGATCGCCACGCCTTCCTCGACGCGCTCGACTCACACGCGCGCGCGAACGCCGCGCGCCTGCGCCCGGCCGTGTGGCTGTGGAACACGCGCGACGTCCTCGCCAGTGACGACGCGCTCGACACCGCCGTCGCCCGGCTCCACGGCGAACGCGCCCGCCGGGTCTACGTCTACCTGATGGACGAAGCCAAGCTCCTCGACGAGCGCAGCTCCCGCGAACGCCTCACGCAGTTCATCGGACTCTGCGCGCAGTGGGACATCGAAGTCTTCGCGCTGCTCGGCGAACCCGAATGGATCTCGGAGAATTGCACGGACTGCGTGACGCGCGCAGTGGATCGCATCAAGAATTACAACGCACTCCTCGGACCCTTCGAACCCACGCTCGCCGGGATCAAGCTCGACCTCGAACCCCACTCGCTCGCGGGCTGGGAGCAAGGTGGCGGCGCGCGCGCCGCGCTCGAATCGAATTGGCTCAATCTGTTGACCACCGCGCATGAAAGTCTTGCGGGCTCGTTACCGCTCTGGGCGGATCTGCCGGTGAAATTTTTCCGACCCGAGGAAAAGCCGCTCCTCGATCGCGCGGCTGAACTCCTCGATGGCGCCACGCTGATGGACTATTTCAACGCCGAAACGCCCATCTCCACCTGGGCCGATTCCTCGCTCCGCGTCTTCGGCGAGAAGCCGCTCGAGATCGGCCTCGAACTCTCCGCGCGCGCGCTGGCGGAGGATTCGCTCGCCGCGTGGACGCCCGATCGCATCGACGCGCTGCGCAAATCGCTGAATGAAACACTGGCCGGGCACGGCAATTTCGCCGGGCTCGCCTTGCACGATTACGAAGCACTCACTGCAGCCACAACCACGGAATAGACCCATGCGAATCGACTTTCAGAACAGCGGCACCACGCAGGCACCCGTGACGCCCGCGCAAACCCAGATGCGCAACGCGCGCGCGCAGAAGCGGCCCATCCTCCGCTTCGTGCTGCTCGCCGCTCTCGCCGGCGTCGCAGCATGGGGAATTTGGGGATTCCTGCGCATGGGGACCGTCTACACCTACGGCCTCGTTGCCGCGCGCAGCACGCCCTACTACGCGCCCTTCGAGGGCGTCGTCTCCGATCTCGCGCTCGTGCGCGGCCAGCAGATCGCGCACGGCGCACCGCTCTTCACGCTCACTTCCACACAGCCCGAAAACATCCGCGCCGCGCAGGACTCGCTCATCGCGGAAATCGATCGGCAAAAAGGGTTGGCCGACCAGGCGCGAAATTACGAACTCGAACGCGCCACCAAGGACGTGGAACGTCTCAGCGCCGCCTATGAAGAAGACAAGGCCAAGCGGGAATCCGCCGTCGCGCTCGCGCAGGCCGAAGTCGACAAGTCGCGCGACGCCGCGGCCATGCGCCACAAACAGGCCGGGCGCACCGAGGAACTCTTCAGCCTCGGCGCCGCCATCTCTTCCGACGTCGAAGCCGCGCGCAATGCCGCGCAGATCGCGCGGCGCACGCTCGAACAAGCAGAGATCGTGCTGGAAGCCGCCACGGTTGTCCGCGAGGCGAGCCGCGCCGATCTCGATAAGGCCGAACTCGCGCTCCGCCAACTCAACGAGGGAAAGCCGGAGGACACCTCCGCGCTCGAACGCGGCCGGGTCGAGCTCGCCGTCGCGCAGACGCGCCCCGCACCGGTTTCCGTCACCTCCCTCTTCGACGGCGTCGTCATGGAAGTCGGCACGGTGAACGGCGCGCAGGTCGAGAGCGGCCGCATCGTCGTAACGCTCACCGCGCGCGAGAGCGTCTGGGTCGAGGCCTACGTGCCTGCGCGCCAAGGCCGCAAAGTGCGCGCCGGCGCCGAGGCCCTCGTCTATCTGCCCGGCGAATCCGACGCCGTCAAAGGCACAATCGCCGCCGACTCCGGCGCGGCCATCCGCATCCCGGAAATCCTGCGCGACAAGCTCCCCTCCACGATGACCGGCATCTACACCCGCATCGATTTTACGCCGCCCGCGGGCGTCTCCATAGCCCCCGGCAGCCGGGTCCGAGTAGTCATCAAATAAATACCAATAACGGCCGTCATTGCGAGAAGCGCAGTTGTGAGATTCCCTCATTGCGAGAGCGCGGTTGCGACGAAGCAATGACGGTGTAGGCGGGGTTTTCAACAGAGCAAGGCTTTAAGAAAACAATTCGGCTCACGCGGAGGAAATGAGGCGCGGAGGGTTTTGGTGGCGTGGGCTTC
>JBCLBO010000023.1:0-37471 GCA_038916785.1 Candidatus Hydrogenedentales bacterium
GTATCAGCGGTCCGTCTTCGATTCGGGCGCGGCGGGCGCGTTGGCTTTTTTGAGCGCCGCGGCGAACTGGTCAACGTATCCTTCCAGGATATCGCGGATATGCTCAGCGGCGCGATCGGCGCTTTGCACGCCGAGATACGACTTGGCCCAGGTGAGGCCCTGCGCCTTCTCGCCGCCGGCCAGCGTGATCCGCTGATGGACCTCGATGTCGACGGAGAACGCGATCAGCGCCGGATTTTTCACGTCCATGACGTTGCAGTTCACGTACAGGTATGGCCTGCGATCGTCCGCCGCGCGCTCGTCCGCGGAAAGTATTTTGACACCGGCTTTCTGCAATCCGTCGCGCACGATCGCGTCCAGCGTTTCGCGCTCGAGTCCGATGGCGGCGGCGTCCGCGTGGAGCCGCTCGACGATCACCATGACGCCGCCGATCCCCTTGAGCGACTCGTCCTCGCTGAGATCGGCGACGGCAATCCGCGGGGCGCACAAGGCAAGCGCGCACAGGACGGCGGCGATAAACAGTGTTCTGGCGTTGCGGTGGCGCGTCATTTGGGCAGTAGAGGTTTCCATTCGGGCATCCGGAAAATGGACTTCGTGGTCAGGTCCTTCACCTCGATTGTGGCATGGCCGTAGGGGTCGGTGTAAAGAGACGCCTCGGACCCGTTCCGGCCGAGGACCCCGACCAGCGAGGCTGGCGGAGCGCCCGGCGGCGCGGACAACAGGACGATTTCCGAAAGTTCCCCGTGTCCGATGTCGACGCGCGCCGTGCTGTCGTCCACCGTGAGCGAGATGCGTTTGTGGTCGGGATTGGGGATTTCGGTGTTCTGCAGCGTTACAAAGACGCCGTTTTTCGCGTCCACCCCGGCGCGGAGTCGAGGCGTGCCGGCATCGTCGTAGAGGACGATAAGGCCGCCATTCGGGCCCTGCGCGGCGGGATTGCCGTGCAGGCGCACGCGCACCGCGCCCGTGTCGTCGATGAGCGTAATCGCCTTTGCGACGAGCACGCCGGTATTCGCTGGTTCGGGCGGGGCGGGGACCGTTGGCGCTTCCGCGCGTGTGAGCGCTATGGTGACCGCGGATCCCAACACGGACGATGCGAAACAAAGCAAAATCAAAAGGGCGTAGCGAAACATAGGGCGGTCCCTTCGTCTGGCGCGTGGCCAAGGAGTTCTGCCTGGCGGCAACTGGCGCAGAGGATAGCATACGCTCCGGCGCGCGGCTGCGGTACGCTTCAGGCCTGACGTGCCGCCGCAATCCGGAGTGCCAGCGCCATGAATAGGCCAGTATTCGCCGCCGCGATCATCGCCTCCTGCGTGTTGTGCGCCGGCTGCTCGCGGACGCCCGAAGTGCCGCCGAAAGTTTTCGACGATCCGCTCGGGCCGATTGTGAAGACTGTCGTGCCCCTGCCGCCGGGGCTGCCCGCGCCGAAGGACGCCGTTCCCGCCGTGAGCTACTTCGCGAACGGCTACGCCAAGGTCGCCACGGCCGAGGACCGCCGCGCGGGCCGCAGCCAGGTCCGGTTTTACAATCCGATGAACGCCGCCAACGACGTGAAGGTGACGGTGTACTTCGACAACCGGCCGGCGGCTGAATTGATTCGGTTCACGATGAAACCGAACCACAACGATGAGGTGCTCTCGGCGGGGATCGTCGCGCCGAAGGGCGATCTGTGGTTGGGCGATCCGCGGTATAAGGGGGCGAACGTGGTGGGTCACGCGACGCGGCGGCTCGAGAAGCAATGGTTTTTTTGGCGACGGCCTTGCGCTCACGAGTGAGGAGGAAACGCTGACTCAGCGCTTCAACGAATACGAGTGGTATCACGTCCTGAATCCGAACGCGCGCGACGCCGAAGTCGAAATGCACTGCTACTACACCTCCGGCGAATCCGACGTGTTTAGATTCAGTGTGAAGGCCGAGCGCGTTCGCCTGATCGTGACCAAGGATCTCGTGCGCGTAAACGTCCCGCACGCTGTGGAGTACACGAGCTCCGAGCCTGTGCTGGTTACGGCGGAGCGCATCATTTACGACTTCCATGAGACGGAAGACTGGGGCGCGTGGTTGCACGCGAACCACGAGGGCATACCCGGTACGGAGATCGCCACTGGGGGGCATTGATCGCGCGCGAGCGCGAAGGGACCCCTAGAGACAGAAGTCGTGGGGGCGGTTGGCGCGGCGCGCCGAATTCGGCCCCTTTACGCGTTGGTTTTTGACGCGTGGCCCCCGGCTGTGATAATTTTCCGGCTTCTGCACGCACTGCTCGAGAGTGCGCAGCCGGTCTCGCAAGGTCCCGTTCGTCTAGCCTGGTCTAGGACGTCGCCCTTTCACGGCGATAACAGGGGTTCAAATCCCCTACGGGACGCCATCCGTTCTATTGCTTCACTTCATACTCGAATTCCACCGACGGCGTGCGCCATCCGGGCACGGCCGTGCGGCTGAGTCTCCAGCCCATTCCGAAGTACATGAATCGCGCGGGCAGGAACGTGTAATAGAAATCGCGCAGGAATTGTGTGCCGAGCAGCGTGGCGGGGCTGGTCGGCAGTAGTCGCAGGTGCAGGTCCGTGATGACGCCGGCGAGATCGGGCCGCGCCGCGTCAAGCGGCACCAGACGAAGGACTGGTTTGGCGGGCGTGGAGGTCTCGGAGTCGGGCACGGCGATCAGGCCTGGGTCGCGTCGCGCCGCATTTTTTTGAAGCGCGAGCCGTGCATGGATTCGGCGACCAGCTCGACTTTCTGCGGAATCTTGAATCGTTCGAGGCGATCCGTGCAGAACTCGTTCATGCGCTTGCGGAATTCGGGGAGCGTCTCGGCAGTGGTCAGTTTCACCCGCGCCTTGATCAGGTGGCCCGTGATCGCGTTCATTTCGCCGGTGACGGCCACGTCCTCGACGCCGTCCATCTGCTGGATGACGTTTTCGATTTCCGCCGGGAAGACCTTCGCGCCGCCGACGTTGATCATTTCCGATTTTCGGCCGAGGATGCGGATGTATTCGCCGTCTACTTCGACCGCGTCGCCGGTGATGAACCAGCCGTCGGGCGTGAAGGGGCTGGGCGCGTTGAGGTATCCGAGCATGGCGGACTTTGCCTTGATTTCGAGCATTCCGTCGGCGATGCGCGTCTGGTAGTCCTCGCCGCCGACCTTGACCCAGAGCGAGTTGGAGGCCTTCGATTTCGAGCGTAGGATGCCGACTTCGGAGAGGCCGTAGGTCTGCTGCGTGCGGAGATCCGGGAATAGCGCGCAAAAGCGCTTCAAGGTGCTCTCGGGCATCACTTCGGTGCCGTAGGTGACGAGTTCGAGACTCGAAAGGTCGTGCTTTTTGTAGGCTTCGCTGAGTAGGAGCAGATTCAGGAAGGTCGGCGAAGTGGGGAGGATTTCGACGTGGTGGCGCCCCTGTCAATCTTGGGAGGCTGGTCGAGTTCGTCGCGGCGTCGGCGGTGTCGGCCTTGCCGGCCGCTTCGCAAGAAGTCTGTACGGCGGAGACGTTCCCCGACATCGTGACCGATCAGTACGTCGGGGTCATCGGTGGGCTGAACTTCGGCTAGGGCAACTTCGCCGGATTCGTACAGTCGGACTGGTTCAACAATTTTGGTTTTAACCTGTATCCGGACTGCGCGGACGGCGTGGTGTGGATGCCGGCGGACGGCCAGATCGCTTCGACGACAGAACCGCTGACGCGCGAGATTACGTTTGAAGAAGGCTGCTGCGTGCTCACGTCACTGACGGTGACGGCGCACCAGTCGGAAAGCCAAGGCGCGGGCCAGACGGGTACGTTGACCATTCGCGCGCTTGATGCGAACGGCCAGCAAATCGGCGACTCGATTGTGCGTGACCTGAACTACTTCGACGGCTGCGTGACGATTGCGACTGGCTGGACGGCGTGCCATACGGCTGGGGATCGGCGCTCGACCAATTGACGAGCTGTTGCGCGGAGCCCTGCGGCCGCACCGCGCCGACCGCGTACGAGTCGTCGGGCCGCATCCAAAGTTCGAGCGTGAACTCGGCGGAACCAAAGCCGCTGGGCAGCGAAGTATGCAAGCCGTATTCGTGATCGTTTTCGGCGTTCTCGATGAAGTTCAGCGACGACGGCGCGGCATCGAGGGAGACCGCGAGGCCGATCGCGAGCGCGCCGCGGAACCGCATCGCGGGCCATCGTGAGGGTGATGGGTCCGTCATGATCCGAGTCACTTCTCCCCAAATCTTTCGCCCCATAGTATATCAGGCGTCGACCCGGAAGGGGCATTGAATCGCACCGGGACGCGTGCCAAAATGATGTTTCCAACCGGGACTTTCTAGGAGACACGCGTGATGGCCGGCAGGATAGCCCTCTTTTGGCCCGGCGACTACCGGCGCCTTCCGAACGAGTCGGCGCTGCCGAATATCGAAGCGGCGACGCGGCAGATGGAATCGGCGCTGAAGAAGCTCGGGCGGCAGTCGTATCGCATCCAGGGCTATCTGACCAAGCCGCACGAGTCGATCGAGAAGCTGGGGCCGGTGAACGACCCGATGATCGGCGTGTGCGTGCATTGGTTTTACGGGCCGCACACGACCGACGGCGTGGCGGGGAAGAGCAATCCGCTGCTGTTGGCGAGCAATTTTTCGGGCCAGTGGCCGGGGCTGGTGGGCCTGCTGAACACGGGCGCGTGCCTGGCGAGTATCGGGCGTGCGTTTTCGCGTGCGTGGACGACGGCGGAGGACTGGACGACCGACGATTTCTTCATGGCGCACCTCGAGGAGTGGTGCCGTACAGGGCGCACGCGGTATCCGGCGGACGAATTGTCGGTGCCGAAGCGCGCGTCGGAAGGGGCGGCAAAGACCGCGCAAGGCGTGCTGGACGGCATTCGCAAGCGGCGCGTGCTCGCGCTGATGCTGGGCGACACCTCGATGGGGATGATCAACGGGTACTTCGGCCCGCGGACGCTGTATCCGATTGGCTTCGCCGAGCACAAGGTGGACCAGGCGTGGATCCTCGATCGGGGAAAGCGCATCAGTCAGAAACGCATCGACGATGCGTATGCGTTCGTGAAGAGCAAGGGCGTGAAATTTCACTACGGCGAAGCGGGCGCGGAAGATTTCACGGAAGAGGCGACGAAGGAGCAGTTGCGCGACTACCTCGTGGTGCTCGACCTGATCGGCGAGTTCAAGGCGGACTGCCTCGGATGGCAGTATCAGCTCGGGCTCATTCCGCTGCGGCCGCCGTCCGATTTCGCGGAGGGCCTGTTCAATTCCGCGTGCCGGCCTGAGGGGAACGGCGAAGCGATCATCACCAGCACCGAGGCGGACCAGGGCAACCTCGTGCCGATGGAGATGATGAAGCGGCTGCTGAGCGCGAAGGGGCTGCATCCTTCCGTCGCGTTTCACGATGTGCGCTGGGGCGGAGAGCATGAGGGGCGCTTCGTGTGGGTGCTGCTCAATTCGGGATCGGCGGGCGCGTATGCCTTCAATCACGACCCGGACACGCTCAAGGGCGTACACAGTTATCGCCAGCCGGCGCAATACTTCCCGATTCCCGGCGGGACTTTCGCGGGCGAAAGCCTGCCCGGCAAGATGACCTGGGCGCGCGCCTTCCTCGATGGCAACCAATTGTGCATGGACATCGGCCGCGGCGAGGTGGTGAAGTTGCCGCCGAAGAAGCGCGATGCGTGGTGGGAGGGGACTACGCGGCAGTGGCCGTTCATGGCGGCGTGGCTGGGCGTCTCTCGCGATTCCGTGATGGCGCATTACATGAGCAACCACATCGCGGTGGCGTACGGCGATATTTTTGAAGAGATGGTCTCGCTGAGCCGCTCGCTTGGGTTCACCGTGCGCGTGTGGGGCCGGCAGTAGCGTGGCTGGCGGGCGCGTGTTCATCGGGGTAGACGTCGGCACGGCGAGCGCGCGGGCCGGCGTGTTCGACGCCCGTGGGAAAATGCTCGCGCACGCCTCGCAGGCGATTCAGCTTTGGTATCCCGAGCCGGAATTCGTCGAGCAATCGAGCGAGGACATCTGGAAGGCGTGCTGCGCGGTGGTGCAGAAGGCCGTCGCGGACGCGGGCGTGAAACCGGAGCAGGTCGCGGGGGTTGGCTTCGACGCGACGTGTTCGCTGGTCGTGGTCGATGCGCAGGACAAGCCCGTGACGGTGAGCCCGAGCGGGCACGACGCGCAGAACATCATCGTGTGGATGGACCATCGCGCGATTCCGCAGGCCGAACGCATCAACGCGCAGGGGCACGAGGTCTTGAAATACGCCGGCGGACGCATCTCGCCGGAGATGCAGTCGCCCAAGCTGCTGTGGCTGAAGGAAAGACTGCCGCAGACCTGGAAACGCGCGGCTCATTTTTTGGATCTGCCGGATTATCTGACGTACCGCGCGACGGGCGACTTGACGCGCTCGCTGTGCACGACGACGTGCAAGTGGACTTACCTCGCGCACGAGGCCGAGCGCGCGAAAGACGGCAAGGCGGGGTGGCAGGCGTCGTTTTTCAAGCAGATCGGGCTCGGGGAGTTTCCCGCCGAGGATTACCGGCGCATCGGGCAGCGCGTGCGGCCGATGGACGAGGCGATCGGGAAGGGGCTGACTGCGGCGGCGGCGAATGAACTCGGCCTCGCGCCGGGCACGGCGGTCGGCGTCGGGATTATCGATGCGCACGCCGGCGGGCTCGGCGTGATCGGCGCGGCGGTGGACGGCCGCGCGCCCACGCGCGAGGCGATGCGCCGGCGGCTCGCGCTGATCGGCGGGACCTCGTCGTGCCACATGGCGGTGTCGCCGGAGGCGGTGTTCGTGCCGGGAGTCTGGGGGCCGTATTTCTCGGCGATGGTGCCGGGGCTGTGGCTCACCGAGGGTGGGCAATCCGCGACCGGCGCGCTCATCGACCATGTGATTTTTTCGCACGCCGGCGCGGCGGAGTTGCAAGAAGACGCGAAGAAATCCGGGAAGACGGTTTATGAACTGCTCAACGCCGACGTCGATCGTCTTGCGCATAGGCTCGACGTGCCCGCGCGGCTGACGGCGGAGTTGCACGTGCTGCCGTACTTCCACGGAAACCGATCGCCGCGCGCGAACCCGACGCTGCGGGGGATGGTGTCGGGCCTGCGGCTCTCGGCGACGCGCGACGATCTCGCGCTGCTGTATCTGGCCACGATCCAGGCGATCGCGCACGGCACGCGGCACATCATCGACGAGATGAACAAGGCGGGTTTTGCGATCGATTTGATTCTCGCGTGCGGCGGCGGGACGAAGAACCCTGTGTTCCTGCGCGAGCACGCCGACATCACCGGCTGCCGCATCGCGCTGCCCGCGGAGCCGGAGGCCGTGCTGCTCGGCTCGGCCATCTTAGGCGCGGTCGCCAGCGGCGCGTTCCCCAGCGTGCTGGACGCGATGGCCGCCATGAACCGCGCGGAGCGGGTCATTGAACCGTCGCGCGGCGCAACGGCGGAGTACCACGCCCGCAAGCACAAGATTTTCCACCGGATGTACGAGGACCAGATGGCGTATCGCGGGATGATGGATTAGTGGTTGCGTCTTGCTTATCTTGGGGGACAACTTTCCAGTAAGGTTATTTTGGTGAGCGATTGCCATACTGGTGATGGTTTCGGATGATATATTTCAGGAGTGTGGTATACCTTCCCATCTCCTGAGGCCAGATAAGATTTCTATGCCAGCAAAGCGTGGCTTTAGACCAGAGGCCTGAATGACAACGAATCCCGTCGAAATTCAAGGTGCATGGAGACGTGGGTGGACGCTCGACGTCCACACCACTTCCAGCGTTTTCCTCGGTTACGACGACTATGGGCACGCTCGGTACGACACGACACGATCACCGATTGGCGAACTTCTCTTTCAACTAAAATACCGTGGAAATTCGACAGCAGCCCAAGTAGCTGTCGTGATGGCGGATTTTTTCAACGATAAACCCAACATCCTTGCTCGTGTCGACGCGATCGTTCCCGTACCGCCGTCAACTGTTCGCAATGTTCAGCCTGTTACACAAGTGGCACAAGAGCTAGGAAAGAGACTCAATAAGCCGGTGATTAGTGATGCTGTGCGAAAGATCCGCGAAACACCAGGCCTAAAAAATGTCCACGATCCAGAGGAAAGACGTGAGCTTTTAGATGGGGCGTATGAAGTTGATGGCGAACGCATGAGAGGAAAGAGCGTCCTTCTAATTGATGATCTTTACCGTTCGGGCAGTACGGCGAACGCTGTCACCGTTGCACTAATGGGTGCTGGTGTCTCCCGTGTATACTTTCTTGCAGCCACGCGTACGAGGAGCACTTCGTGAGCAACGTGTTTATTGGAGGATCACGGCGCCTAAGTCGCATGAATGCTGAGTTGTCGCATCGACTCGACAACATCATTCGAAAAAAGCTAGACGTTTTGATCGGTGATGCCAATGGATTTGACCGCGTGGCCCAATCGTACTTGGAACAGCAGGGGTACCGCGCTGTAGTCGTCTATTTCACGGCTGGCAAATGCAGAAATAACGTGGGAGACTGGCCGATGCACATTGTTGAATATCACGGACTCGATCATGGTTTCGAATTCTACTGTGCGAAGGATGATGCGATGATTCGCGATGCGGACTACGGTTTGTTTGCGTGGGACGGGAAGAGCAAGGGCACTTTGCGGAACGTTCGCAAGATGGCTGGGTATGGGAAGCCATCCGCAGTGTATATCTCTCGCGTCAAGAAGTTCGCCACCGTCCGGAATCCCACAGACGTGTCAGCTCTGTTACGGGACGTGGAACTCGACGGGGACACATCGGAAGACTTATTCTCTGACACGTGGCGAATGGAAACAATGGGCGTTCCGATTCCGTAGATTTGTGCCGAGGCGGGCCGGAGCAAAACTCCTTCTCATCGCGAGCTCAAATCGGACGCTAGCTATTCCGTCGCGAGCCGCGCGTCCATCGTTTTTTGGACTAGGTCGAGTTGGTCCTTGAGCAGGTGCTGATCGGAGGAGATCGTGTCGCCGAATTTGATGTAGGGATCGTGTCGGGCGTCGTGCGCGGGCCAGATGGCGAGGCCGTCGCCGTTGGGGTCGCCGGCGGCGGCGAAGTTGACCCAGTAGGTCGAGATCGCGTCCGAGAGCGCGCGATCGGTGGCGGTGTATCCGCGGGCGGCGTCGAGATTCCCGAAGGCGTAGGCGATTTCGGCGGCGTGGAATGCGCGGTTGTAGGCGTGATCGCCGACCGGCGGGATGCGTGTGAAGAAATAGAGGTAGGCGGGCACGCCGGCCTTGGTCATTTCGCGCGCCCAGGTGCGCATCTGCCAGGTGAAGGCGCGGTCGCGCGAGGCATCCAGGAAGGCATCGGCCGCTTCGGCGTCCGTGGCGGCGGGATAGAGCTTGGCGAAGTCGGCCTCGAAGCCTTTGAAATCGCGGGCGACATATTTTTGCAGCCCGTCGAGCGTCGTGGGCACTATCGCGCGCGGGGTGAGCGTGGTCATCTCGTTCGCGTTGGAGCCGACAATCACGGGCACGTGGTGCTGTTCACCGTCGGCGAAGATGAGGCGGGCTTCCTTCGGGAAAACCCATCCATCCACTACGCCCCGCGTGGGCGTGCTGCCGCGCGCGCCGAAGGCTTCGATGATTTTCTCCGCGGACAGGGCGCGCAGCGCGGCGAGGTCTTGGGTGCCGAGGGATTCGGCGAATTTCGCCCCCGTGGACTCTGCGGAATCCTGACCGAATTTCTTTTCCTTGAGATAGGCCATTGGGCCGAAGACGCCGCCGCTCTCGCCGATCGCGCGATGAAAGAGGCCTTTCGAGAGGGGCGTCGCCATGAGCGAACACACGCTCCACGAGCCCGCCGATTCCCCGAAGATCGTTACGCGCGAGGGATCGCCGCCGAAGGCCGCGATGTTTTGTTGCACCCACTTGAGCGCGGCGATTTGATCGAGTACGCCCTGGTTGCCCGAGGCGCCGTGGGGCGATTCCGCGGTGAGGCCGGGATGCGAGAAAAATCCGAAGGGGCCGAGGCGATAGTTGATCGTGACGAGGACGACGCCTTTCCTGGCGAAGTTCGCGCCGTCATAGGTGGGCGTCGCGCCCGAACCGCGCGTGAGCGCGCCGCCGTGAATCCAGACCATGACGGGGCGCTTCTCGGTAGGCTGCTCCGCTGTGGTCCACACATTGAGGCACAGGCAGTCCTCGCTCTGCGGCGAGGGCGGACGATAATAGACGGAATTTTTGTCGTAAGGCGCTTGCACGCAGTCCGGGCTGAATTTGGAGGCGTCGCGTGTGCCGTTCCAAGGAATCACGTCGGCGGGCGGCGCCCAGCGCAGCTCTCCGAGGGGCGGCGCGGCGTAGGGGATGCCTTTGAATACGTTCACGCCATTATCAACGCTGCCGCGGACCGCGCCGCCGGCGGTCTTGACGACAGAGTTTTCGGCGAGGACGGTGGTGGCGAAAAGCAGGGCAATAGTGAAGCTGACAATTGGTTTCATGGCGAGGGCCTCCGAATCGTCAGTCTAGCACGGCGCCGGCGGCGAGGCAAAGGGGGGTCAACGTGGAAGCGGCGTCCCGCCGCTTTGTCTGCAATGGCGTCTCTCCAGTACTTAGGGGACTTTCGTGATGCGCGAAGCGGCGGGACGCCGCTTCCACATGGGACAGCGCGCTAGATCGCTTTTGGGGAATTGGCTACCATGCTGGGCGGCTGGGGCTGCGGTGGTGATGCGGCCAGGAGGAGTCATACATGACGCGATAATTCACGGCGGGGCTTTCTGAAGACGGCGGGCGTTGTGCTGGGCGGCTCGGCGGGCTTGGCGCTCGGCGGTGGATTGATGGAGAGCGCCGCGGCGGCCCCGCGGCAGTTCACCATCAGCCTCGCGGCGTGGTCGCTGCACCGGATGATCGGCAAGAAGGCCGGGCAGAAAGATATGTTGGAGATGCCCCGCATTTCGCGCGAGGAATTCAACATTGACGCGATCGAACTCGTGAACCAGATGATGTCCTCGAGCGATACGGCGTATCTCGACAAGTTGCTCAAGAACGCCGACGAGCACAAGGTGAAGATTACGCTCATCATGATCGACAACGCGGGCAGCGTGGGCGCGGAGTCGGAGGACGGGCGCAAGAGTGCGGTCGAACAGCACAAGAGATGGATTGATGTGGCCTCGCACCTGGGCTGCGAGACCCTGCGGATGAACTGGGCGGGTTACAATGACGGGACGATGAAATCCTCGGAGGCGCTCAACGCATTCATCGAAGGATCGGCGGGGCCGCTGCGCCAGCTCTCCGAGTATGCGGACGCGAAGAAGATGAACTTAATAATCGAGAACCACGGCGGGCCGTCGTCCTATCCCGATGCGATGGTCGGCCTGATCCAGAAGGTGGATCATCCGCGTTTCGGCACGCTGCCGGACTTCGGCAATTTCCCGGACGACGTGGACAAGTACGACGCGATCGATCGGATGATGCCGTATGCGAAGGCGGTGAGTGCGAAGTGTTACGACTTCGACGACGCGACGGGCGAGGAGACGAAGATCGACTACGCGCGGATGATGGCGATGGTCGTGGACGAGCACGGATACCACGGGAACATCGGCATCGAGTACGAAGGCGCCCGCATGAGCGAGTTTGACGGCGTAAAAGCCTGCAAGAAGCTGCTGGAAAAACTCAGGGCCTGAGCGCCGCCGCCCGCGGGAGGGGCATCCATGCCGGGGTTCGAGGAAGGCGCGTTCTTCGCCGACCGCTACGAGATCAAGAGGCAGTTGGGGCGCGGGGGCATGGGCATGGTGTACCTCGCGCGGGACTGGAAGACGGAGCGGGAGGTGGCGCTGAAGACCCTGCTGCCGCAGTACGCGCAGCTCCCGCAGGCCGTCGCACGATTCGAGCGCGAAATCACGGCCGCGGGGCGTATCGATCATCCGGCGGTGGTGAAGATTTACGATTCCGGCAAGGTGGACGGTACGCTCTACTATGCGATGGAGTACGTGGACGGCAAGAGCGTGCGATCGTGGATGCGCGAGCGCAAGAAGCGCGGGAAGAAGGTCGGACTGAACTCCACCGTGCGCATTCTTGGGATGGTCTGCGGCGCGCTGGAGAAGGCGCACAAGTTCACGATTCACCGGGACCTCTCGCCGGAAAACGTGATGGTCACGCGCGACGGGCAGGTGAAGTTGCTCGATTTCGGGCTGGCCAAACTCATCGAGACCGACCAGGACCTCACTCGCGTGGGGGTCACGCTCGGCAAAATTCAGTACAGCTCTCCCGAGCAGCGCGCGGACGCGAAGCATGTCGATCTGCGGACGGACCTCTACGCGCTCGGGGTGATGTTTTACGAACTGCTCTCGGGCGAGCTTCCCATGCCTGGCGTCAAGCTGAAGAAGCTGGTGCCGTGGTTGCCGCCGTCGGGCGAGGCCTTTGTCGAAAAGGCGATGGCGAATGACCCTGCGGCGCGCTTCCAGACGGCGCGCGAATTCAAAGAGGCGATGATGGTTGTCTACGAGCAGTGCAGGGACATCGAGCGCGCGGCGGAGGGCAAAGCGCCCAAATCCGCAGACGCGGCCTCTGCGCCTACTCCCGTCGAGGCTTCGAGGGGGCTTCGGTTCGAATCGGGATCGGCCTCGCCTGGCCCCGTAGCGGCGCCCGCCCGCAAGTCCGCAGCGGTTTTGCCCCTGCCGCGGCAGATCGGCCGGCTCGCGCGTCTTCGGGCGGCCCTTGCCCGGGTTCTACGGTTGCGACGGCGCTGAGGAATGGCGGCGTGCGAGTCGTGGGATGGAATAGACAGGATTTATCAGGATTTTTGGCCCGATTGGGTTGGAATCGAATCGGCGCGGATTCGTCTATATATATATGGGACGTGGTCGAGACAGGTCGTGTCCATTGTCGCGTTGACGCCAGAATGATTTCGGGGAGGGACTAGGAAATGACCGGGGGTCTTGGGAGAATGCGGGTTGTGGCCGTTTGCGCGCTGGTACTAGCGTCCGCTCGATTGTATGCGGATGAAGCGCCGTTGCCGGAGGCCGCGGATGTTATCGCCAAGGTGAATGCGCGGGACGATGGCGCGCAGGTGATGCGCAAGTTCACCATGATTCTGCGTGACAAGGGCGGCGCGGAGCGCACGCGCGAGACGGTGAGTTGGCGGAAGTGGTATGGCGCGGAGAAGAAGACGGTGCTTTTTTTCCTGAGCCCGGCGAACGTGCGCGACACGGGATTTCTGACCTTCGACTACGGCGAAGCCGGCAAGGATGACGACCAGTGGCTGTATCTGCCGGCGGCGCGCAAGGTGCGGCGGATTTCGGCGACGGACCGCGGCGACGCTTTTGTCGGGACGGACTTCACTTACGAGGACTTGAAGAAAGAGACGAAGATCAGCACCGAAGATTTCACGTTCAAGATGCTCGGTGCCGAGGACACGGACGGCCGCCGCTGCTACAAGGTGGAGGCGACGACTGTCGACGCGGCGACCGCGAAGGAATTGGGCTACGCGCGCGGGGTGAGTTGGTTCGATTCCGAATTTTGGGTTGCGCTGCGCACGGAATACTTCGACGCGGAGGGCAAGCCCTTGCGTACGGTGCTGACGCTGGATAGCGAAGAGATCGACGGCATCTGGACCGCGCGGCGCATTGTGGCGACGAACCACCGGACGGGGCATTCGACGGAGTTCCGTTTCTCCGAAGTCGACTACAAGACGCCTGTTGACGATTCGATGTTTACGGAGCAGGCCTTGGCGCGCGGCGCGCCGGGGAATTGAGCGGCACGGGGGCGAGGTCGCGGAGGTTTTGAAGCGGCGGGACGCCGCTTCCACGCTGGTTGTAGTTCGTGGGAATCTGCATCCCCGGCCCGCCCAAACGGGAGTTCCGCCGCTCCCGGCTAGGGAGCCTGCGTCTGCGCGTTTTCATGAGTCTCGATGCCGTCGGCGACCCGGAATTCGTTCTTCAATTGCCTCTCGCGTATGCGTTGGCGGGTCCCGGGGTCCGAATCGGTCGTCGGGTGATGAAGATGGAACACGCATCCGCGGCCGAGCATCGCGGCTTTGTGGCATCCAGTCGCCTCAAGACGCCACTGGACATCCGTGTCCTCCGCGCCGCTCCATCCCGTCATCGCGCTATCGAAACCGTTGATGCGCAACAGATCCGAACGCCACATGGCCATGTTGCAGCCCTTGATGCCGCGGCGCTTGTATCGAGAAAGATTGACGAGGAACCACGGCAGTCGCATCGCGTAACGAAAGCCGCGTATGCGGCCAGCCGCCGCATACGCGAGTAGGCGCGCGCGGCTGTGCAAGATGGAGATCGATTCTTCGCCGCTTACAAGCTGTTGGCTCAACAGCGGGCCGATGTGTACGCGCCGGCCGGCGACGAATCGGCCTGTGTGTGCGAAGGTCTTGTGGTCACGCACAAATTTTTTTTCGGGAATACAGTCGCTATCGATGAATATCAGGTAATCGGCCTTGCTTGTCCGCACGGCTGTATTGAGAATCCGCGGTTTACGGAATTGCCGATCCTCTTGCCAAACATGGCGCAGGTTGGGGAGCCGTTGCTGGTAGCGCTCCACAATTGACGCCGTCTCGGGTCCGGAGCCGTCGTCGGCCACGACGACGGAAAAATCGGGGTCGGTCTGATCGGCGAGACCTTCGAGCACGAGCGCGAGTTCGGGTTTGTTATAGGTGGCGATGACAATTTCCGTTTGCATAGCTGGGACTTTCAGGTGACGGGCGACGTTTCCCGTTTGCACTGACGAATCGTATAGCGCGGTCGTGGGCGAGGGCAATATCGTTCGCTTGCTGTGGGGAGTTTTATGGTTGGAGCGGATGGGAAGGATGGGAAGAATGGGAGTTATGGGAGCCTGGATTGCTCGGCGTGTGGCTGAGCTTGAGCGGGCTTGCCTCGTATTTTTCGAGTGGCATGCTACGCGAGGTTTCGTTGCTCGGAGCCGCTGAGGAGCAGCCAGAGGAAGAAGGGCCCGCCGAGGAGCGCGGTGACGACGCCGACGGGTAGCTCGGCTGGCGCGAGGATGATGCGCGCCACGGTGTCGCACGCCACCAGGAACGCGCCGCCGAAGAGGGCGGAGGCGGGCGTGAGCAGGCGGTGGTCGTGGCCAACCATCATGCGGCACATGTGCGGGACCATCATGCCGACGAAGCCGATTGGGCCGCAGACGGCGACGACGCCGCCGACCATGAGCGAGACGGTCAGAAAGAGGACGAGCTTGATACGCGGGACGTCGACGCCGCGGCTTATGGCGAGGTCGTCGCCGAGCAGCAGCAGGTTCAATTCGTGCCGCGCGAGCCAGAGTAATACGCCGCCAGACAGCGCGAAGGGCAGCATAGTCCAAATGGATTCGTAGTCGACCACGGACAATCCGCCCATGACCCAGCGCAACATGCGAAACGCGTTGTACACGTCGGCGCTGTATTGCACGAAGAGAATAAGGCTGGAGAAGAAGAAGCTGACCGCGACGCCGGCGAGGAGCAGGGTCGCGGTGGAGAACCCGCCGCGCAGGTACGTGAGGCCGTAGACGAGGCCCGTGGAGAAGAGCGCGCCCGCGAAGGCCGCGGCGGCGGGGCCGCTGACGCCGAACCAGACGCCGTGGAGTCCGAGTTGCATGGCGAGCGCGGCGCCGAAGGATGCGCCGCTGGAGACGCCGAGCGTGAAGGGCGTCGCGAGCGGATTGCGGAAGAGCGTCTGGAAGGCCATGCCGCTGAGCGAGAGCGCTACGCCGGCGACGAAGGCCGCGATGACGCGGGGTAGGCGCAGATCGCGCAACACTTGGGCCTCTATGCCGCCGTCGCGCAGGCCCGCGAGGGAGAAACCGTCCGCGCCGATGAAGGGCGCGGCGAGTGTGATCGCGGCCGCGGCGAGCGCGAAGAGCAGTAGAACGAAGCGCGGCTTCATCGCGCCGCCTCCCGCGCGCGGACGAGTACGCGGCCCGCGGGCGCTGCGATGCGATCGAAGGCCGTCTCGAAGATGCCCTCGAGCACGCCCTCGGTGAGCAGCGCGTCTGTTGTTCCGGAGAAATGGACGCGTCCGGACCTCAGTGCGATCGAATGCTCGCCGAGTAGCGCGGCGTTGTTCGCGTCGTGGGTGACGCTGACGAGGGTGACGCCTTCGTCGCGATTGAGGCGGCGTAGAAGGTCGAGCACTTCGACTTGGTGTTTGTAATCGAGGAAGGTGGCTGGTTCGTCCAGTAGGAGGATTCGCGCGCCCTGCGCGAGGGCGGCGGCGATGAAGACGCGCTGGCGCTCGCCGCCGCTGAGCGTGTCGAGCGGGCGATCGGCGAATTCGCGCGTGCCGGTGCGGTCCATGGCGGCGTCGGCGGCGCGGCGGTCCTCCGGCGTGAGCGTGGAGAAGGGGCTGAGGTGCGGGTAGCGGCCGAGCAACACGAACTCCGAGACGCGGAATGGCAGATAGCGCGCGTCGGCCTGCGGCACGTAGCTCAGCACGCGCGCGAGGTCGCGTTGAGAGTAGGCCGAGGAGGCGCGGCCGAGAATCTCAATCGTGCCCGCGGAACCGCGGACGATCCGGGCGACGCATTTCAGCAGGGTCGTCTTGCCTGCGCCGTTCGGCCCGAGAATCGCGACGCTGCCGCGATCGGGAATCTCCAGAGAGACACCGTCCAATACGGCGCGCCCGCCCAGGCGGCATACGAGATCGCGGATGAGGATCGCGGGCGCGCTCACGGCGTGCTCCAGTTTACTTCCGGATGCAGGACGCGGGCGAAATCCTCCAGCACTTGAAGGAAGCGCGGGCCGGGGATCGCGACGTAGGTCCCGGTGAGCAGGTGTATACGTTTCTCTTGCGAGGCGCGCAGGCCGGGTACGGAGTCCCACTCGGCGAGTATCTCGGACTCCGAGTATTTTCCTATCTCGACCTTCGGTGCGAGCTCGATGATTACGTCCGGGTTGATCCGCATGAGGCCCTCGGGGCTGATCTCAGGGAACGCGATGCCGTTGTTGGGGTAGGCGTTCTCGCCGCCGGCGATGCGGAGTAACTCGTCGTACCACTGGCCGCGCCCGGCGGCGTAGACGCTTTCGATGCGCCCGGCGCCGAACTCGCGCGCGGAGGAAATGAGCACGCGCGGGCGCGGCAGTCCGCGCGTCTTTCGCTCGACGGCGTCCATGCGGCGCTGGCAATCCGCGGCCAGTGCCACGCCGCGATCGCGCGCGCCGCAGCGGTCGGCCAGTTGAATGAATGAGTCGAGAATGCCGCCGAGTGTGCGGTGGTCCACCGCGAGTACGGGGATGCGCAGCCCGGCGAGCCGCGCACGGGCCTCGTCGTCGATCGTCAGCGCGGCGACGAGATCGGGCTCGAGCGTCACGATCGCCTCATAATTTGGATCGACGAAACCGCCGACGATCGCGCGCGTCTGTGCTTCGGGCGGATACTCGCAAAAGCGCGTGACGCCGACGACGCGATCGCCGAGGCCGAGCGCGAAGAGGGTCTCGGTGATGCTCGGCGCGAGCGAGACGATTCGTTGGGGCGAAACGCTGGATGCGGGAGACGGCGCAGGCGTGGAGGCCGGGAAGAAGAGCGAGCGCAGGGCGACGACCGCTGCGAAGATTACAAGGGCGATTGGGAACGCGTTGATTGGCCGCATAGTTTCGTTGTCCCGCATCGGCTGGAAGCCGATGCCACTGAAGAGCGAGTGCAAAGAAAATCCCGGGGCCGAAAATGGTCCCGGGGATGCCGTATTTCATCCGCGGTCCGGGCATGGTCCACGACGCCCGGTCCTCTTGGTGTGCGCGCGTGCGCGGCGAGGTGTTCTGGCTCCCGGCGTGGCCTACTGGCCGCCCTTCCCGTCCAGCGAGGACAGTGGTACTGCGGCGTTCGTAGCCGGTGACAGCGGCGGGCCCGCGCCGGAATTGCACCGGCTTCCCTCGCGCCAAGGTCTTGCGGGCAGACTCGCATAACCGGGTGTGAGATTCAACCCGGAGTGGGAGTTTTATTCGCCCGCGTCCATTGCTTACTATAGCGTGTTTGATTGACTGAAGGGCGGACATGGACCAGGCCAAACTCAAGCTGTTGATGCAGGAGGTCTCGCGGGGCGCGATATCCCCGGAGGAAGCGACGCTGCGATTGAAGGCGCTGCCGTTTGAGGACCTCGGCTTCGCCAAGATAGACCACCACCGCCAGATTCGCCGGGGCCACCCGGAGACGATTTTCTCGCAGGGAAAAACGCCGGAGCAGGTGGTCACGATTGTCGGACGGATGCGAGAGCATGGGGCAAACGTTCTTGCGACACGCTGTTCTGCGGAGGTCGTCGCGGCGGTGTTGAAGAAGTTTCCAGACATGACGCACAACGTGCTCGGGCGGACGCTGACCTTTTGCGCGTCGAAGCCGGAGGTGTTGCCGGGTTTCATTGCGGTGGTGTGCGCGGGCACTACCGATTTGCCGGTGGCCGAGGAAGCGGCGGTCACCTGCGAGATGCTCGGGAACGCGGTCCAGCGCGTGAGCGATGTGGGCGTCGCGGGTCTGCACCGCATCCTGGGCCAGCGCGAGTCGCTGGAGTCCGCCAATGTGATTATCGTGTGCGCGGGGATGGAAGGCGCGCTGCCGAGCGTGGTGGCGGGCCTTGTGGACAAGCCGATCATTGCGGTGCCGACGAGCGTGGGTTACGGCGCGAGTTTCGGCGGGATCGCCGCGCTGCTCACGATGCTCAATTCGTGCGCGGAGGGCGTGTCCGTCGTGAATATCGACAACGGATTCGGCGCGGGCGTGCAGGCCGCGCTGATCAACCGGCTTGCCGCGGGGCGGGCCCCGTGAAGACGCTGTATTTCGATTGTTTCTCGGGCGCGGCGGGCGACATGATCGTCGGCGCGCTGATAGATGCCGGGGCGGATTTCGGAACGATTCGCGACGGATTGATGTCGCTTGGGGTGGAAGGTTTTGACGTCGCGATCGAGAAAGTGAAGAAGAAGGGCGTGATGGCGACGAAGTTTCATGTGAATATCTCCGGGCACGGCCAACCGCACCGTCACCTGAAACACATTGTGGCGATCATCGAGAAGGGCGATTTGCCGCAGCGCGTGCGCGAGGCGAGCCTCGAGACTTTCCGGCGCATTGCCGAGGCTGAGGCGGAGGTCCACGGCTCGACGGTGGAGAAGGTGCACTTTCACGAGGTCGGCGCGGTCGATTCGATCGTGGACATTGTCGGCGCGCACCTCGCGCTCGACCAGATCAAGCCGGATCGCATTGAGTCCTCGCCCTTGCACGTCGGCTCCGGGACGGTGACGTGCGCACACGGCGTGATGCCGGTGCCCGCGCCGGCGACCGCGCTCCTGCTCAAGGGCGTGCCGACGTATGGCGGGACGGTCGAGGGGGAATTGGTGACGCCTACGGGCGCGGCGCTGATTGCGCAGCTCGCGCAGAAGTTTGGGCCGCAGCCGGCGATGTCGATCGAGACGGTGGGCGTGGGCAGCGGCACGCGTGACTTGCCGGATCGGCCGAACGTATTGCGCGTCATGCTGGGCCGGGCGAGCGGCGGGGCCGGGGCGACCGAGACCGTCACCGTGATCGAGGCGAACATTGACGACATGAATCCGGAGTTGTTCCCGCCGCTATTGAAGGGCCTGCTCGATGCGGGCGCGCGCGATGCGTTCCTGACGCCGATCCTCGGCAAGAAGGGCCGGCCGGCGTATTTGGTGACGGCGATGGCGGACGAGGCCGCGGTGGCGAAGGTGACGGACGCGCTTTTCCGCGGATCGACGACGCTGGGCCTGCGCATGCGGCGCGAAGAGCGGATTTGTCTGGAGCGAGTGTGGAAGAGCGTGCAGACGCTTTGGGGGCCGGTGCGGGTGAAAATCGGGATGCGCGGCGGCGTGGCGGCGAACGTTGCGCCGGAATTCGACGATTGCGTGCGAGTCGCGGAGGAGGCGAAAGTGGCGGTGCGGGAAGTTTATGATGCGGCGCGGGCGGCGGCGATTAAGGGAGAGTGGATTCATGGCTGAGCGCATTGGCGTCTACCCGGGGAGTTTCGATCCGCCGACCTTTGGCCACTTGGACATGATCCAGCGCGCGGCGAAGCTCTTCGACGTGCTGATTGTGGCGGTCGCGCGCAATACCGACAAGAGCGGCATGTTCATGACGGACGAGCGTAAGGAGATGCTGCGCGAGATCACGAAGGACATCCCCAACGTCCGCATCGATCACTTCGCGGGACTCACGGTGGATTTTGCGCGGGACAACGGTGCGCACGCGCTCGTGCGCGGCCTGCGGGCGATATCCGACTTCGAAGCCGAGTTGACGATGGCGGCGACGAACCGGAAAATGCGGCCGGACTGCGACACGATTATCCTGATGCCGAGCGAGGAGTATATGTTCATCAGCAGCCGGCTGGTGAAGGAAATCGCGATGCTCGGCGGGGACGTGAGCCCGTTCCTGCCGCCGAATGTACTCAAGCGGCTGCAGGCAAAGATAAACAAGAGCTAGATGCGATCCCGAAACCTCCGCGCCGCGTTCACCGGCCTCCGCTTCACCGTTCCCGAAGAAATTTTTGGAACTCGGGGTCCTTCCCCAGCGGGCCCCAGAGCTGGTCCTGCGCGGCCTTCTTCCGGTACATCGGGTCCTTCGATGCCGCGCGCCGCAGCAGCGTCAACGAATCCGGGAGCCGCGATTGCCAAACGCGGCACACCCCAAGGTAATACAGCATTCCCGCGTTCTCGGGATCGCCGCTGAGCCCGCGTTCTAACTGCTGCGCCGCCTCGTTGAATTTGAATTGCCCGACGAACATCAGCCCGTAGTTGAACAGCGCCGCGGAGTCCTCAGGCCGCTCCGCCAAGAGCGTTTCAAACGCCGCCGCCGCCTCCTCCGGCCGCTCTGCCATTCCCAACGCAAGCGCCAAATTCACCCGAACGATCCATTGCTCGAAACCGTGCGCCAATGCCTTCTGAAACGCCTCCACCGCTCCCTGCCCCTGGCCGCGTTTGAGCCGGACGTTGCCCAGAAGCGCCCAACTCAGGCCGCTCGCCGGGTTCGCCGAAACTGCCATCTCGAGAAAACCCTGCGCCTCAGGCAGCCGGCCTTGGCTCATCAGCGCGATTCCGAGGTTGTGATAATCGCGGGCCTTCGCCTTTCCCATCGCAAGAATCCGCCGCAAATGCTGCTCGGCGACCTGGAACTCCCCTCGGACCATTAACGCGCCCGCATAATTGCCCTCGGCTATCGGATTTTCCCGTGTGACCGAGAGCGTGTGCGCCAGTAACGTTTCGCTGTTGCGCCAAAAGCCCACTTGCCGCCAGGTCAACCCGCTGAGTACGAGAATCAGCGCCGCCGCTGCCGCGCCCGAAATCCGGGCCGCCTGCGGTCGTCCTTCCAGCACATTTGAGAGCGCCCACACGGCGCCCATCAATAGGCCGATATGCGGGAAGTACGTGTAGCGATCCGCGTGCGCCTGCGCGCCCACCTGCAGCAGTCCGATCACCGGCACCAGTGTGCCCAGGAACCACAGCCATCCCACGGCAAGGTACGGCTGCTTCCGCCACCGCAAGAGGACCGGCACGGACACCAATCCGATCGCCGCCATTCCGCACAGGCCGCGAAATACCACAGTGTTGTAGTCTAGATATGGATACATCACCCCCAACTTTAGAGGCCAAACGGTTTGATACAGGTAGACCCCGTATGCGGCCGGCGTATTCCACAGTCGCCAAACTACGGGCACGGCCTCTAGCGTCCCCATGGCCCCCGTTGTACGCTGCGCCAGCACCGTGACCACCGCGCACAGCATCGACAGGCCGAACAGGGGCAATTTTTCCGCCACCACGGCGCGCCAGCGGCCTTTGTGCAGGCGGCCCAGCGGCCAAAAGTCCAACAGCAGCATAACGAAAGGCAAGGTCACCAGCATGGACTTGCTCAGCAGCCCCAACGCGAAGAGCCCGGCCATCAATAGATAGCGGCCCAGCCGCGGCGTGCGCGCGTACCACACATACGCGATCAAGCACAGGATTCCGGTCATCCCGCTCAGTACGTCCTTGCGCTCGGCGACCCACGCCACGGACTCAACGCGCAACGGGTGCACCGCGAAAAGTAACGCCACCGTCACACTGCGTCCGGTGGCCCCGGTGGCGGAGCGCAGGAAGACGAACACGAGGGCCGATCCCAGTGCATGCAGCAGCACATTCGCCACGTGATGCGCGGCTGGCCGCGTGCCGCCGATCTCCACGGTAATCATGTGGCTGAGCCACGTCAGGGGAAGGTAGTTGCCCTCGGAGTACGACGTGAACGCATACTTCACGCCTTCCCAGCTGAGCCCCCGCTCGACGACTTCATGGCCCTGAACGTATAGATGATCATCCATGTTGATATAGTCGAAGGCTGCGGTACGCGCGTACAGCGCGGCAACGCCCGCGAAGACCGCTGCCGCGATCAGAGCATCGCGCCTCAGGATTCGCGGCGTCGCGATCGCTGGCTTACCCGGTTTGACCCGTTTCGACATCGCCTCGCGCAATCCTTATGAAGGCTGGAAATTCGCGGACCGGCGCGAATTCAGGTGTGCGGAGCGCCGCCGCGCGTCAATCGTCCGCGCGAGGCAGACCACTGCTCCGTGGCGGCCCTACGCGCCCATCGCCGCACGCGCCATCTCGTACGGGACGAATCGTACCATGTTCGCCCCGCAATCGAAGTGGTGCAGTAGAGGAGCCGGCCCGCTCAAGACCGAGCGTCATACTCCATGAATGATTTACAAAAGCGAGTTTTCCCCTGAGGCATCCTGGGTATGTGCTTCCTTGGAGCGATCAAGACTCTGGGGACAGACGATCACAACAAAACGATCCTCGAACTGCTTCCCAACCGAAAGGCATTGGTCGAGGTTTTTGCGCCGAGAGGTTGGGCGACCGATGCACGCGCGATTCTCATTCGAGATACTCAGGAGGACACCCATCTTCCCACAGAATGGTATTCGGCCGAAGCGGAGTTCCATGACCGCAGTACCCACGGCGCGCTATTGGACCGAATGGTGAACGGTTGGGATCGCGTGCCGAGCTACGAAACGATCGAGACGCTTCCCGGTATCCGCCTTGACGACGCGGTCGAGACTCTGTTCAGCCGTTCGCAGAGTTCATAGAACGAATCTCCTCGCCAGTTCATTCTGCGTTGGACGGAGGCGACAGGCACCAATGCCGAGTCGCAGGCGCGGTATGACGCGAACCGGACGACGATCACGTTGGATCCAGCCTCGAAGAAATTCCGGATGCATCAGGGCCGCACTCAGCGGTTGCGCGGCCGCAATTTCTTAAGGACGCCTGAGAAGTTCAGCAGCGCCCGTTCGCCGACGAAGATTTTTCCGCGGACGAAGACCATGCTGCCGGTCTCGTGGACGATTTCGCCTGAGGCTTCTACAAACTCGTCGATGCTCGCGGCGGAGGTGAATTCGGAGTTGCAGGTGACGGTCACGGCGGGTGTATTTTCGATCGCGGGGCGGGCGACCACGAACATGGCGTAATCCGCAAACGTCATCATCGCGCCGCCGTGCATATTGCCCTGGCCGTTCATGTGCTTGGCCTCGGCGACGAAGGCGCAGCGATAGGAGCCGTCATCGAGCTGTTTGAAGTAGTAGGGCCCGGACTGTTCTTCGAAGGGGTCGAATCCCTCCCACTTCTGGTAGCCCTTCAGGCGGGGATCGGTGTGCGTGGTACTCATGTCGTCTCCATGTGTGCGAATTGCCTTTATTATAGCCGCAGTCGTGCGCCTGTCTCTACTTTGCCGCTCCGGACTTCTCACTGGTCCACTGATAATCGCTCGCAATCTATATAGACTTTATGCTATATTCACTTGTGGCTTGGAAAGTCCTTGCTTCACCGGAATTCGAGGAATGGCTTCTTGCACTTCCGGAGCGCGGGTAGAAGGCGGTTGATTTTTCGATCCATCTGCTGGAAGCGAAGGGGCCAACCTTGGACCATTCGTATTCATCGAGCATCCATGGTTCCAAATTCGGCGGAATGCGTGAGTTGAGGATGAAGTTCGACGGCCGGCCGTGCCGCGTATTTTATATCTTCGATACGAGGCGACGGGCGATCCTATAGATTGGCGGGGTAAAAACGGACAACAAGAATTGGTACAAAAAGTACATCGGGAAGGCGGACGCCATCTACGAGGCGATACAACGAAAGGGAGGCGGGTAACGGTATGAAGCGGTACAGCGAGATTCGCGCGAAGCTGCCCAAACACGTTCAGGAAGTGGCGCGCCGCGAGGCCGAAGAAGCCCTTTTGACGATGGCGCTCGGTGAGTTCAGGAAGCAGGCCGGCCTGACCCAGGCGGCGTTGGCCAAGCGTATGGGAATTTCCCAGCCCTCCGTGGCAAGTCTGGAGGGTCGGAAAGACTTGCGTGTCAGTACGTTGCATCGGTTGGTCGCGGCGTGCGGCGGGAGATTGCAAGTGACCGCGAAGCTTCCGGGAAAGAAGTCCTTCGATTTTCTCAAATCATGAGGGTAGTGGTGCATCTGTTAGAATGACCTAGGGGACTTCGGGGGGAATTCTGCATGAAGGAAGTCGATCTGATCGTGATCGGCTCGGGGCCGGCGGGTCAGCGCGCGGCGATTCAGGGCGCGAAATGCGGCGCGAGCGTGGTGGTCATCGAGCGTCGGCAGTGGGTGGGGGGCGCGTGCACGCACACCGGCACGATTCCGAGCAAGACCTTGCGCGAGGCGATTCTCTATCTTAGCGGGTACCGGTTACGGTCGATCTACGGCCGCGGGAATGTGCTCAAGCGGCGGCTCACCTTCGACGACTTGATGCACCGGGTGAGCCACGTCATCAAGCACGAGACCGACGTCGCGCGCGATCGCATGGTGCGCAACGGCATCGAGATCGTGGGCGGGTTGGCGAGTTTCGAGGGGCCGCACGAGATTACCGTGGCGACCGAGGACGAGATCCGAAAATTCCGGGGCGAGAAGATCATTATCGCCACCGGGTCCAAGCCTTACCGCGCGGAACGCGTGCCCTTCAACGAGACGAACGTGATCGATTCGGATCAGTTGTGGAGTCCCGGCTACCGGATCGAGGGCATGCCGCGATCGATGCTGTTCATCGGCGCGGGCGTGGTCGGCGCGGAGTATGCGTGCATGTTTTCGGCGTTGGGCGTGGACGTGGCGCTGCTCGATCGCCGCAAGGAGTTGTTCCGCTTTATCGATCAGGAAATAAACGATGCGCTGATTTACCACATGCGCAACGAGAAAATGGCGCTATATCTCGGCAAAGATTTTACGAGCGTGAAACTGGACGATCGCGGCAAGGTGATCACGACGCTGGAGAACGGCCGCGAAATCAAGAGCGATATGTTGATGTTTTGCTCCGGCCGCTCCGGCGCGACGGAGGAACTGAATCTCGCCGCGGCGGGCATCACGGACACGAACCGCGGGCTGATCAAGGTGAACGAGAACCTGCAAACCAACGTGCCGCACATTTATGCGGCCGGCGACGTGATTGGGTTCCCCGCGCTGGCCTCGACCTCGATGGAGCAGGGGCGGCACGCGGCGTGCCACGCGATGGGCGTGCCCTTTAGGTCGCAGAATGACCTGATGCCCTACGGAATTTATACGATCCCGGAGATTAGTATCGTCGGCAAGACGGAACAGGGGCTCTCTGAGGAGGGCGTGCCCTACGAGGTCGGCATCGCGCGCTACCGCGAGATCACCAAAGGCCAGATCATGGGCGATGAGACGGGGATGCTGAAGCTGATCTTTCATCAGAAGACCGGCAAGCTCCTCGGAGTACACATTATCGGCGACGGCGCGTCTGAGCTCATCCACATCGGCCAGGCGGTGCTCACCTACGGCGGATCGATTTCATACTTCGTAGACACCGTGTTCAATTACCCGACGCTGGCTGAGGCCTATAAAGTGGCGGCGCTCAACGGTCTCAAACGCGTCGGCAAGGCCGCGATGCTCGCGGAGGAATTCGCCAAGCCGCAGGGCGAGCCGGCCAACGCGCAGGAAGAGGCCGAGGTGCCGTGACAAATATGGTGTATAATCATCGTCATTAGGGAAAACGAAAGGCTAACCTCGTATGAAATACTTCACTGACGAAAGACGAAATCTCGCCCTCGAAATATTGGATCGATACCACTCGGAGTTGCTTCAGAATGGCGGGTTCAACACCGATATGTTTCGTGTGGAACTTCGCGCAACGTGGCAATCGGGTTGGTCTGGGTTCAAAGCGATCATTGTAGAGATGAGCGAAGACGACGAGTTTTTTCTAGTCGCCGCTTATTTCATGGAGCACTCGGGGCCTCTGGGGCCAGCAGGCGAGTTCTGGGCGGCTCTCGCGGCGCTATACGAAGTTGCCAGGTTTAGGGGGCCACAACATAATATTCGTCGTGAGGAGTTTTGGCGCCGGGAACTCTCGATCGCTCGGAACTGACCTATCTCGACTATTGTGTTGTGACGTACAGGTCGCGCCAATCGATGCCGGTGCCTTCGCCGGCGTGGAGTTGGAGCGCGAAGCTGCCGGAGAAGAGTTGCGGCGCGGGATCGAGCCATTCGATGACGCGGAATCCGTTGACCCAAGTCGTGAGCCGGTTGCCTTGGTGGCGGATTTCGATTTCGTTCCATTCGCTGGGGCGTAGCAGCATCGCCTCGGCGGTCGCCGGATCGGGTTTGATGAGCCAGCCGCGGCGGTAGCTTTCGTAGACCCAGCCGGTGCTGCCGGGCCACGAGGGCTCGACTTCGCCCTGCACGCCGGCGATGACCGGGTAGCCGTCTTTTTCGCGCAGCGCGATGGTGGAGTGATAGAAGAGGCCGTAGTTGCCGTCGCCGAGCATGTGGAATTTTCCGCGCACGCGGAAATTGGTCCATTGCTCCTCGGTGGCGAGGTAGCCTTCGGATTGCTGCGGCCCGCGGCGGCATTCGATGATGCCGTCCTTCACGTGGAAGTCTTCCGTGCCGTAGATTTTCCATCCGGCGAGCGACTTGCCGTCGAAGAGCGGCCTCCACGCGTCGCCGCGTCCGAGATCACGCACGCGCAGGTTTCGGTAGCGGACTTCGGCGGGCCCGGAGTCGTTCGGCTGAACTTGCAGTGCGATCATCCCGCCGATGAAAGATTCGTCGTATGCGCTTGCGGCGGGCACGCCGTTGATGAAGACTTGAGCGACAGGCCCGGCGGCGTGGATGCGAATCGAGTTCCACTCGGAGGCTTTCACAGTGGCCTGGGCGTCCTTGGTCGCGGCGCAGAGCGGCGGCTCGCCGTGCCGGATGAGGACTTCGCCGGTGCGGCCGGTCTGCTGCGTGTCGATGTTGGCCTGGTATCCGAACATGGTTTTCGGTCCCGGACCCTGGGCGGACATCTGCGGCAGCCAATGTGCGCGGAATTGCACGCCGCCGTTCGAGGGCGCGGGCGTCATGAATTCCGCTTCGAACTCGAAATCGCTGTATTCACCGGCGAGTCGGAACCAGCTCATCTTGCCGGGATCGGCGTGTCCGACCAGCTCGCCGTCCTTGAGTTGCCAGGCGCCGGAGAGCGCGCCGGCGGCGAGCGTTGATTGCGTCGGCGTGAGCGAGACGGGGTCGGCGGCGGCTTGGGCAAGCAGGAATGCGATGGCGACGAGTTGGGAAGGCATGGGCGAAAGACCTCGTTATGTCGATACATCGTAGCTGACGCGAGTGTTTATACGAAACCAATGTTTCTATCCTAAATCGGGTGCCACGCTTAGGGTCCGCTTAGGCGTGGTTATCACCGTAGCCCCACCCCTAAGCGGACCTTAGGGGTGGCACCCGAAAAATGGTGGGACATCGGATCAAAACATCGCTACTCGTGGGCGTAGAGGTGTGGCTCCTGAATCCTCTCGTGTGTCGAGCCAGTGAGCGAGGAGGGCGCAGCGGTCGGCGTCGATGATGTGGTCGTTGCCTTTTTCGTAGATGATGCGGCCGTTGTTTCCGACGGAATAGCTGTGCGCGGCATATTGCGATTCGCGCGCGGTGAGTTTCGGGAAGACGATGCTGCGCTCGGCGAGGCGGCGTTGCAGGAGTTCGGTCATGAACTCCTTCGCGGGCCGCCGGATGACTTCGCCGCCGGGCAGGGGATCGAGTTCGATCGCGGAGCCGAATTCGATTGCGGAGATTTTTTCGCACCAGTCATGGTTCTTCGACATCAGTTGGTGGGCGACGGCGCGGCCGTTGTTGCCGCAGTCGATGCCGATACGGCGGAAGGCGTAGGCGCGATTGAGCTCTTCGATGACGGCCTGCTGGCGGGCATAGTTCACGCCGCAGAGGTTGATCCGAAACACGTTGACGAGGTGCGGGCCCTCGGCGCGATAGACGACGAACTCGGAGGGGTCGCGCGCGAAGCCGAGGTCGCAGCCGAGGTAGTAGTCAGCCGCCGGGACCTTTGACGTCGCAGCGAAGGAGTCCCCCTCGACGAGTTCCAGGCTCTCAAAGTCGAGCGTCTCCTGCACGCATTCTTGGTATTCGTCGAGATTGAAGACTCCGTGCGCGGGGGTGCCGTGTTGGCCGAGGACGCGGTGCAGGTAGCCCGGCGAGGCCTTGCCGCCGTAGAGCCGCTGCAACTCGAGGTCTTTCTCCCGCGTGAAATCGGGGTTCAGTCGTGAGGGCCAGTTGAACTGTTCGGCGCTTTGGTCCTGCGTCATGCGAAAGAAGGTGCCGCGGCGGCCGTCGGGCACGCCGTAGACCCAGCGCGCGCCGCTGCCGTTGAGCGCCTGGTAAAGCTCGCCCCACGAAGTCTCCGTGAGTTCCTGCGCCTCGTCGACAATTTGAAAATCGACGTGCATGCCCTGAAAGTTCACGCCGCGCGGCCCGGCGATGCGGCCCCACAGGATGAATCCGTTGGTGAAACGCATGTACCACGAGGGCGTGCGCCTGGCTTCGACGATCGTCTTCGCGAAGTCCGGGTTCTCTTCGAATCGGCGGAACACGCGGTGCATGAGCGGGAAGAGATGGTGCTCGCACTGCGTGGCGATCATTAACTCACGATTCGCCATGATAGAAGATGCCCACATCGCCATGATCTCGATTTCGCAGGTCTTTCCTACGTCGCGGCCATCGCAATGGATCTTTCGACGGTCGTAGCAACGTAGCGACGCGCGTTGGTATTCGCGCGACGTCCACGTGGCACCGGATTGATCTCTTACGAAGGCCTGCGCGAATGCGACACGATCATGCGCCGTCGTCCACTGAGCGATTTTCTCGTTTGACCAACCTTGGTGTGAAAGGACTCGCTTCGCCTGGTTCGACTCCAAGTACTTGTTCAAGGGCCCCCTCCGATTCCTCAAGCATCTTCAACATCCTCATAGGGAGTCCTGTTGCACTGTCTGCGTCATTGGTCTGGGGTTTGGGTGTGAGTTCGTCCATGGTTCGTCGGAGCCTTTCGTAGGTTTTGGCGATGGCCTCCAAAGCGGGATGCGCGAACGCGCCGCCCGTTGCCGCGCCTTTGGTGCGGGCCTGGAAGATCGGTTGCGCGCCGAGTTCGCGCAGCATCCGGAGAGAGAGTATTCTCCAGACAAGGGCCTCCTCGGCGCATGTGGCGCGGCCCAAATCTCCGGCGGCGGGCGTAGCGTTGAATCCCGCAGCCAGCTGCGACCAGAGTAGACGTCCGGTGTCGAAGTCAAGAGAACCTGACTCGACTTTTAGCGCGTCCATAATCTGCTCAAAGTGCGGAATTGTGTTCGGCATTTCCCTCGTGGAAGTTTCCATGTTCCCTCTAGTTAACATGGAGTTTGTTGCACTCGAGAGCGGGCGAAAAAGCCCTTGAAGACTGAGGGGTGCCGCCCTATAATCGTTGAGATACGGGGCGCGGCCCGTCACAGGGGAGCTTCATGGCGGCCAATCGTGACGAAATTCTGCTCGAACGTCTGCAGAAGACAATTGACACTTGGAACACCGAAGTCACGTCCGCGCAGGAAAGTCTCGCGCGGCAGATCGGGGACGCACGCGGTCAGCTTCAGACGCTGATCGGCGCGCTCGACCGGCGGACTCGGCCGGGTGCGGCGGGGAACGGCGATGCCGTGGCCCTGCGCGGCCACGCGCTCGCCGAGCGCGATGCGGCGCTGAACGACGCGTTGGAGCGCGGCCGCGGGCTCGAGGCGACGCTTCGGCGCATCGAGACGGAGCGCGGCGCGGCGCAACGCGAGTCGACGCAGGCGCGCGAGGAAATGGGCGAGCTACGGGGCCAGATCGCCGCGTACCAGGCGCAGGAACACGAGAGCGCGGCGCTGCTTGAGCGCGCGGAAAAGGAACTCGCGGCGATGCGGCGGTCGGTGGAAGCCACGGCCACGGCGCGTCACACCGCTTCGGAAGAAGCGCAGCGGCTGCGCGAAACGGCGGACATCTCGGCACGCGAGCGCGAGGCCTTCGAGGCGTCGGCGTTGCGGCTTCGCGCGCAGCTCGAAGAGCGGGCGCCGATTACGCGCAAGCTAGAGTCCGAAGTCGATTCGCTCGCCGCGATCATCGATTCGTTGCGGCGGGAGCGCGAGACGGTGCGCGCGATAGCGCCGGAGCAGTTGGCGGAGCGGGAAGCGGCGCTCGCGGCGGCCAAGCTGGCAATCGAGGAACAGGAACAGCGGTTGGCCGCGGGACGCGCCGAGCGCGCGCGGCTGCACGATCGGCTGGCGGTGGTCGAGGGTGAACTGGAGACGTTGGTCGCGCGCGGCCGGGAGCGCGAGATCGCGCTGGATCGGGCGGCGCGCGAGGCGGAAGCGCTTCGGCGGACGGAGCAGGATCGCGAACCGATCGAGGCCGCGCTGCGCGCCGAAGTGCAGGCGTTGCGCGCGACGCTGGAGGCGCAGCGGAGTTCGGGCGAAGACGTGGCGGCGGACTTGGCGATGCTGAACGCCGAATACGACCGGCAGTCGCTGCGCTTGGGCGAGACGATGCGCGAGCTCGAGGCCCATTGGGAAATTGAGCGGCAGGGCAAGGAACGCGAACGGCAGCTTCAGAACAGCCTGGGCGAAGCGCAACGGCTTTATTCGGATGCGAACGCGGAACTGGCGCAATTGCGCGAGCGAGTGGCGTTTGCGGAAAGCGCGACGATTGCGGGCCCGGTCGCCGCGTGGCCGGAGGATGAGGTCGAGGGCCTGCGCGAGGAATTACTCGCGATCGAACAAATACTGATTGAGCGCGAAGGGGCCATTGAAGCGGCGGCGGAGCGCATGCGCCGTCTGGAAGAGACGGCGGTGCGCGTGCAGGCCGAGGTGGCCGAGATGCACGCGCGGCAGTCGGCGAATGCGGCTGCCGCAGTGGACGCCGATGCGCTGGCTTCCGCGCGATCGGAGAATGCGCGGTTGCGTGTGCGCGCCACGGACTTGGAACGCATCAATATGGATCAAGCCGAGCGTGTGCTGACTCTCGAAGGACAGGTTCGCCAATTGCGCCGCGAGCTCGATGCGCCGCGCGAAGCGGCCTCGCGCCGCGAGGCCGCCGTTGCGGAATCGCGTTCCGGATTCGTCAGTTCAGCTCCCGCTCCGATGACGTTGGTCACTCCCGCGTATGCATTTTCCTCGCACACGTCCGCGGGACAGAAGAAGTCGATGGGCGAGATCCTGGTCGAGGCTGGCATTATCAGCGGGCAGCAGCTTGAGAGCGCGCTCGAGGAGCAGCGCTCCGCGAAGAAGCGGCGGCTCGGGTCGATATTAGTGGAGAAGGGCCTGATCCGCGAGGAGATGGTCGCGCAGGTTGTGGCGGCGCAGCTCAAGCTGCCGTTTGTGCGCCTGAGCGACACGCCGATTCAGCGCGGGGCCGTCGCGCTGCTGGACGGGCGGCTCGCGACGCATCACATGTGCTTTCCGATCGCCGCGACGACCGAGGAAGTGACGGTGGCGATGGCGAATCCGCTCGACTTGATTGCCGTGGAAGATTTGGAGTTTGCCACTCACCTCAGAGTGAAGCCTGTCGTGGCGACGCTGTCGGACATCACCTCGGCGATCGTCGAGTTCTACGGGGTGAGCATCGCGAACGCGATCACGGAAGACACCTTCGACGTTCAGTCGCCCATCCGCCGGCCGCAGCCGCGCGAGGCGGGATTCTGATCGCCGCCTGAAGGCTGTGCGAATCCTTATTGGCCCGTGTCATCATGCATGGGCGGGCCGCCCGTGCTACGCAGTAGGCATGGGCTGTGCCTGATCAGGAGCAGGTCCTGGGAGGCCCGATGGCGACTTTTTTTGACGCGTTGACGGATAAGTACGTCGATTTTATCCGGCAGCAGCACGTTTTTTTCGTGGCGACGGCGACGGCGGCGGGGCAGGGCCGGGTGAATCTTTCTCCGAAGGGGATGGACACCTTTCAGGTGCTGGATCCGAATACCGTGGCCTACCTTGATATGAGCGGATCGGGAAATGAGACTTCGGCGCATCTTCAGAATGACGGCCGCATCACTTTTATGTTTTGCAGCTTCGGGCCGGCGCCGGCGTGCGCGCCGCAGGCCTAGAGCAAATTATCCACCGATAGATACAGATGGACACCGATACCCGCAATAGAATTGAAAGGAGTCTGGTCCCGATCGTACTGTTAAAATGTTCTAAGAGTATTTAACAGAAGGAAACGAAGAGAACAAAGAACTGATCGCTCCTGTTCCGTGGGGTCGAAGCGTACCGGCGGTAACAGTCGCCGGCACAGGCCCCGCGCAGGCCCTGAAAGGGCGATATACGGGCTTCGCTAGAGCAATTGAAGAAATTACGCCTACGATAGATGCCGGTTCTCGCCCAAATTCATTGAGGTTATCCGTCCAATCCGTATTGATCCGTGGCGAAAATGCTCTGGACGCCCACGCGCTTGGGTACTTTCGAGCCGAAATGGAAACCGCGGCGGGCCGAGTCATCGGCCCGCCGCGGTGGTGTGTTCCGGGACTTATTGCTTCGCGCGGCGCAGTGCGAGTGAGAACGCCGCCACTCCGAGCATCGCTGCCATCAGCGCGTAGGCTGCGGCGGGTATTGATTTGGCTTCGACCGCCTGAGCGATCGGTGCGATGACGGCGCGCGCGGCGGCGCGCAGGGTGGGGCGCGTGGCGATGAATTCCGCCGCGGGGGGGCCGACGCGGTAGTACGCGTCGGTGAAGGCCGCGCCGAGGGGTCCTTGGAGAAGCTGCGCATCGCGCCAGTGGCGCAGCGATGCGATCTGCGAGGCCAGCGGCGTGCCGTAGGCTGCGGTGGCCACGAAGCACCCGCCGCCACCCCCACCACCGCCGCCCGGGGGCGGCTGGCTGAGCAGGAATTCGGTGTAGTCGAAGGTGCCGTCTTCGTCGCGATCGACGCCCGTGCGCGTGCCCACGCCGGCGGGTACGACGGTGAAGGTGAGTTCCGTGCCCGCTCCGGCGAGCGCGATGAGCTGGGCGAGCGTTAGGCCGGCCGCGCCGTCTTCATCGGAGGTGAACAGGGGCGACGGCGTTGCTGCGGGGTCGAGCACCCAGCCGCGGTGGTCGCCGGCTTGGATCCCCTTGGCAATGAGGTCGACGGCGCCGCTCGCGGCGAGCGCAAAGAAGAGATCGATACGGTCCTGATCCGCGAGGGTGGGCGTGGGCGTGTTTATGGTCACTTGCTGCCCGACGGCCGCGTGCGCGGTTTGCGTGTGCGCGCCTGCGGGACCGAGCTGGCCGGCGCTGGCGAGGTTGATCGGCAGACCCGGCGGCGAGAAGAAGATGGGCGCGCCGGGAAGCGTTGCAAGGCGATCGAAATCGTCGCCGTTCACACACAGCGTAAACGCGACGACGTCGGCAAGGTCCTGGTCGTTGTCCATGTCGAAGGCGTTGGAGCCGTTGAAGGTATCCAGATTATCGACGCTGCCGTCGTGAAGGATGCCGAAGCCTGCGGTGCTGAGGTAGGGTTGGCCGCCGTTGTTGGGGTCGGGCTTGGTGATGAACCCTTGCTTGTCGAGCTGGTTGCGCAGATGTGGGATTTTGAAGGAGCCTTGGTTCACCGAACCGGTGACACCGTCGGTGTTTCCAGTGCCGTCCTGCGAGAACAACGCCTCGTGTTCCTCGCCGTTGGGACCAGGGGCGACGTCGACGAAACTGAAGGCGAAGCCCTGGAGCTTGGCCAGTTTCACCGAACCGGCACCCGTCGGCAGCGCATGGCAGGTCACGCATTGAAATACGTTGTCCAGCGATTCGGGGCCTGGATCCGTCGATCCCGTGTGCAACGGGTTGCCCTGCACATAAAGTTGGAAGCCGCGGAACGCATTTCCGTCGGGCAGAGGCGTACCGCGCGGGGAGAGGCCCGTGTTTTGGCTCGTGGGCCCGTTGGAATGAAATCCATCGAGAGCGAGCAGGGCGTTGTCTCCCGCGCCGACGAATTTCGGACCGCCGGGGAGAGAGTTGTCGAGTGCGCGGAAGGGATTCGGCGTGAAGCTGAGCGAGCTGAGGAAATCCTCGAACTCTTGCATCGGCGTGCTGCCGAGAGGAAAATCGTCGCCTTGCAGCCCTTCGAAGGCGCCGGCGAACTCTTCGATGCCGTCGCGATCGCCGCGCCAATGGTGCGGTTCTTTTCCGATGATGTCCTGCAGCGTCTGGGTTGTCATCGGCCCTTTCATCGGATGGAAGTCGTCGTAGGGATCGATGAAGCCCTGCAGAAAGAGATTGTGCTGGCCGGGAAGCGGGTTGACCGGATCGACCTGATTTGTGGTCTTCATGGCGCCGAGGGGATCGCCGAGGTCCCACGCGAGTTGATCGTTGCGGCCGTCCACGTGGCACGAGGCGCAGGAAATCTGGCCGAGCCCGGAGTTTTGGTGTGTGTCGTAGAAATCGTCGCGGCCGTCGTTGATGAATTGCGGCGTGGGGTCGAAGAAATCGACGGTTTGAGCGACGGTCTCCGCACCGAGCGTCGTTGAGTCGATGGTCTTGACGTCGGAGGAGAATTTATTGAGCACGTAGAGTCGATTGAGCGTGGGGTGGTGGACGATGCCCGTGGGCCCGGGCGTGGGGCTGCCCAGATCGATGGCGTAGCCCACGCTGCCCAGCCGCTGGCCGGTGGCGGCGTCGATGACGACGATGTTTCCGGAGCCCATGCCGGTGATGTAGGCGCGCGTGCCCGCGGGGTTAAATGCCACGCCTCGGGGATCGCCGATGGACTTGTCGCGATCGAGCTGGGCCACGCTGCCATCGATGTAGGCCAGGCCCGCACCGCCCTGCGCGGCGTCGAGGTGCGCTTCGTTCAAGTCCACGAGCGCGATCTCCGCGCCTGTGAGGCCATTGGCGATCGCCGCGCGCACGCGGGTGAAGGTGCCGCTGATGTTCGGCTCGAAGCGGATTTCGTTTGTCGCTTCTGTGCCGACGAGCAGGACACTTCCGTTTGCCGGATTGACTCCCAGCGCCATGCCGATCGTCATGCGGCGTGTGGCGTATCCGCCGCCGCCAAACGCGCCCAGGGAAGTCACGCCGTTGACCGTTGCAAACTGGCCGATGTCGTTGTCGGCGAGGTCCCAGCCGAATGGCCGCCCGCTGAGGAAGGAGCTGGTGCCGCTGATGAAGGCGCTCCAGTCAGCGCCGTTGTCGTCGCGCCAGGCGCCGCCGGCGTCCTTGCGAACGATGAGACCCACTTGTGGCGGCGGACCGGCGGGGATGGTGCTCAGATCGACGGCCCCGGCGTGTGTGACCCATGCAGTCCCGGGGACGCCGTCGTTGAAGGGCGGGTTCTGGCCGGCGTAGGGACCGTCAGTGTTTTCGATCGCGCCGAAAAGCGTGTTGTTGCCGATGATCGTCGAGCCATTTCCGCTCTGGAAGATTGCGGTGTAGACACGTACGCCGTCGGTCGCTAGCGCGCGCGGGTCCTGGCCGGTGATCGGCAATTCGCCGATGAGGGCGAGGGTGGATTGGTCGAAGACCTGGATTTTGTCGACGCGGGAACACGAGACCGCGGCCAGCAACGTATTGTCACCCGCGTCCCTGTAGAAGACCACGTCCGCGGGCTCGTCGTCCGTTTGGATTGTGGCGATGACGTTCCCCGCGGCGACGTCGACGATACTGATCGAGTCTGAGATGTGATTGACGACCCACGCCTCGGTGTTGCTGCGAAAGCGCACGGAGACGGGATCGTATCCGACCTGAATCGCGTCGGCGAGCGTGAGGTTGCCGGTGGCGGAATTGACGCTGAAAATTTCCAGGCGGCCGTCGGGCGTGTTGCACGCGGCCAGCGTCGAGCCATCGGGGCTGAGGTCGAGCGGGTGCACGTGCGGGGTCTCGAAGTTCACGAAGCTGCCCGTGGCCGGCGGTACGCGCGGACCTGCCGCGCGCGCGTCCAAGTCCGGCGGGAAACCTCCCGAGCCGTGGGCGTGGGCGATCGAAGGCACCAGCAGGCCGGTGAGAAATGCGCCGGCGGCCGTGGTGTACAGGACGGACCTGATCGATAGAGGCATGTCGCGGTTCTCCGAGAATTCAGTTCCTACTTGAAGGATGATCACCGACTGGCATCCATGACGCTATCAGAACTCAGCCGGATCGACAAGCGATTGACTTGCGGTACGGCGAATCGATCAAGAACGCCGGTATCCGTGCGGTGATAGATTCTGGAACTACGCGAATCCGCTGCTCAGCGCCCTCGGGTTGTTTTCCTGGGGTACCCCAAAAAGCGCTCTTCACGGCGAGAATCCGCTGTGAAGAGCGAAAGTCGCTTGACGCCATGGCTCAGGGCGTCCCGATAACTATATTTCCTCCGACGCCGCTGCCGGTGATCGGGTCGACGAGTTTGCGCAGGACAACCGGCTGGTTGATGGTGATTGCGCCGCTGTAGTTGCCGCCTTGGATATGGAGGGCGGACTTCTTGCCGGCGGTGGGTGTTAGCGCGGCGAGCGCCGGGGTGAGCAGCGTGAACTGGTGCAGCGCGGCGATCGCCGCGGGGATGGTGGTGCCGACGAAGGCGGTGTCGTTGGAATTGGCGATGTCGGAGCCGAGATCGGCCTCGTCGCGGTCGAAACCGCCGTCCTCGTCACGGTCGATGCCGATGCGCTTGCCGGAGGTCTCGTGGAGGGCCGTGTAGAGCAGGTCGAAGCCCACGTCCGCCGTCGCCTCGAGCTCGGCCTGGGTCACGAGGCCATCCGAGGGCCGGTCCGAGAGATAGCGCGGCTCGCCGCTGAAATCGTAGAACGCGAAGCGGCGGCGTTGCCCCGCGATGCGTGCCTCGACGGCCAGGTCGATCTCATTGTCCGCCGCCACGTCCATCAGCACGTCGGCGTAGGTGTCGCCGCCAAAGGGCGTGAGGACGGCCTGCGCGCCGACGGCCGCGTGCGCGGACTGGTCGAGCGCCGCGGGCGGGATGCCACCGGTCGGCGCGCCGCTCAGGCTTTGCAGCCGCAGGATATCGTCGCCGCGGATGCAGAGCGTGAAGGCCACAAGGTTGGCGAGATCCTGATCGGAGTTCGTGTCGAAGGCCGGCTCGGCAAGGAAGCGCGCGGTGCCGTCGATGATGCCGTCATGAAGCACGCCGAAGCCTGCGCGACTGGGAACTCCGGGGAAATTCAGAAAGAAGCCTTCTTTCTCGATTTGGTTGCGAAGCTGCGGAACTTTGAAGTGGCGCTGGCCGGTGCCGTCCACCGAATTTATGCCGAGATGCGCGGAACCATTCGTGCTGGGCGGGATCGACGTGGCGCTGAATGTGGGCGGTTCGCTCGCGGCGGTAATCACTAGGAGCGAA
>JBCLBO010000024.1:0-36325 GCA_038916785.1 Candidatus Hydrogenedentales bacterium
TGCCTGGAGGCGGCCCGGGCCCGGGGCGACCTGCGGGTGCTCATCGCCTCGGATCATGTGACCTCGCTCGCCAGCCGCACGCACGCGCCCGGCCCCGTGCCCTTTGCGCTGTACGGCCCGGGTATACGGCCGAACGGTCTGCGCGTCTACAGCGAATCCGAGGCGGCCCGCGCGGGCGTGCTCTATCCCGAAGGGCACACGCTGGTCCCGGCCATGATCCGCGAGCAAGAGATCGCCTTTCCTCTTGTGCAATAATCGCGGGCTCGCGCGGCCCGCCGGCATTCTTCCCGCGCCGCCCAGAAGGACCCCTCGTTCGTGGACCAGAAAGTCGAGATTTACGACGTCACGCTGCGTGACGGCGCCCAGGGCCCCGGCATCAAGTTTTCCGCCGAGGACCAGCTTCGCGTCCTCAAGGCCCTCGACGAGTTCGGCGCGGCCTATGTGGAAGGGGGCCAGCCCGGCTCAAACCCCAAGGCCGCCGAGTTCTTCGCGCGGGCCAAGGACCTCGGCCTGCGCCACGTCACGCTCACCGCCTTCGGCAGCACGCGCCACGCCTCCGTCGCTCCCGAGGACGATTCCAACCTCGCCGCGCTGCTCAGCGCCGGGACCGAAGTGGTCACGATATTCGCCAAGTCCTCGCCGGCGCAGGTCCGCGACGTGTTGCGGATCGGCTTGGACGAAAATTTGCAAATAGTAGAAGACTCTGTTGCCTATTTAAGAGACAACGGCCGCCGGGTCTTTCTCGACGGAGAGCACTTTTTCGACGGGTTCTTCGAGGACCGCGAGTACGCCCTCAGCGTGCTCGATCGCGCCAGCGGCGCCGGCGCGGAGATCGTCGTGCTGTGCGACACCAACGGCGGCCGCCTGCCCGAAGAGATTGCCCTGGCGGTGCGTGCCGTGCGCGAGCGGCTCCCGGGCGTCCCGGTGGGCATCCACGCCCACAACGATTGTGGCTGCGGCGTGGCGAACAGTGTGCGCGCGGTGGCCGAAGGGGCGATCCAGGTCCAGGGCACGATCAACGGCTACGGCGAACGCACGGGCAACGCCAACCTGTGCAGCATTGTCCCCATCTTGCAACTCAAGATGGGCTGCCGGGTCGTCACGCCAGACCAGCTCAGAGGGCTCACGCGCCTGAGCCATCTCGTGGCCGAACTGGCCAACATGGTGCCCCGCGATTTCGACCCTTTTGTCGGACGCGACGCGTTCACGCACAAAGGCGGCATGCACGCGGACGCCGTGCGCAAGGTGAAGTCCAGCTATGAGCACATCGATCCAGCCTCGGTAGGCAATCACACCCGTATCCCCGTGAGCGAGATGTCGGGCCGGTCAAGCCTGCTCGAGAAGGCCGAAGAGCTTGGCATCAAACTCGATCGCCACGCGCCGCACACACGCCGCATTCTAGACCGCGTGAAAGAACTCGAGGCCGAGGGCTACGAATATGAGGGGGCCGACGCGTCGCTCGAACTGCTCATGCGCCGGGTGCTCGGACAGCGCGAGCCCTTCTTCACCACGGAAGGCTTCCACGTGAGCGTCTCGCAAAACGGCGAGCGCGGGGCGAACCGTTCGGAGGCCACTATCAAACTGAGGCTGCCGAACGGCGAGCGAATCCACACCGCCGCGGAGGGCGATGGCCCCGTCGACGCGCTGGACAAGGCGCTGCGCAAGGCCCTGTGCGCCACCTATCCCGAGATCGAGCGGCTTCGGCTCGAAGACTACAAGGTCCGCATTCTGGACAGCCGATCCGGCACGCGCGCAAAAACCCGCGTCCTCATCGAGTCCAGCGACGGCCACGGCGCGTGGTACACGGTGGGGGTATCCGAGAATATTGTCGCGGCCTCATTCGAGGCGCTGACCGACAGCATCGAGTACTTCCTGTCTCGCCGCTCGGCCGCCGATCGTTGACGGCCGCAGTCCCCGGTTGGAAAAAAATAAGATGGACATGTCTCCCGACATGTCCATCCTGAAAACTGTTTAAGTGCGATCGCGCGCTTGGCTTCAGATAATTACAGAACCGTCGGAAGCAGTACGTGCGCCATATCCGAACTACGGTTGAAATTGATCTGGTGGTACATACCAACGATCGCGCCGGCACTGATGATCCGGGCCGAACCGGCGGTGTTCACGGCCGTCGCGCCCACACCACCGACGATGGTCATGTTCGGGACCGTATCAGCGATGTCATCTTCCGCCGGGTTGATCGTACGTGGCGTCCACTTCACCTGCTGGCTGGCACCGAGGAAGAACGTCACCGTATGGTTCGTCGGGTTACCGCTCGTATTCACCGCCGTATACACGACCGTGATCGTCCGCGGGGTGTTCGATGCTTCCTTGATTCCGATGAACCCCGCGATAGCCGACGTATTGTTCGTGCTGGTGTCGAGGAAGAACGGAACGTTGAGCGTGCTGGCAAGCGCTACGCCGGCCATCACGACCATCATTGCTGCAAAGATAGAGAGTTTCTTCATGTGATCTTTCACCTCCTCCCTCTAAAGGGTATATGGCTCTAGCTGAGTCGTTGATGCAACGCCCGGGATAAGCACCCTCAGGCCTTGGATTCCGGTACAGTGAACGCCCCGACCCTACCCCAAAAAAATGAGGATAAATCCGTTCGTCCGACCGAAGCCCCAATGACTGAAACGATGGCTCCTTCCCGCACGCCGACCCCGTCGTTTAGACGAAACCCAGCCGACCAATGTATCCAAGGTTATCACACAGCAGAGGGGCTGTCAAGGACATAAATCATTCCAGTATGGCACATATCGGGCATTTTCCCATGACTGGAGCTACCTCAACCCCTCGATAGAGGCGATTTCGTGCGCCACACCGGATGGTCCAGACCCCTGCCGGAAGCAAGAAAGCATGCGTACCGAAGCCTATTTAGGATCTTGATCAAATCCCGGCTCTCGTAGCATGGGCGGCCCGCCCATGCAGGTGCACGGCAATCGAGTCGAGCAATGTCAGAGATTCCCAAATAGAGGCAGACTCGACGGACAAGTGCCGCTAGGCGCGCATCAGCGGAACCAACGTGAGAACTCTCCTATCGCACGCGACTCCCCAAGCCGGTATCGCTATTGGCCAGCAGATGTTGAGATGAAGGCACTCTCTACCGGTTTGCCGTCCCAGTCCACGGGGACGGCGATTCCGAGCAGCCAGAGGGCCGTGGCGGCGGTGTCGTGGGTGGTGACGGGCGCGCTGATAGCAAGGCCCTTGGCAACCCCGGCGCCCCACGCAATCCAGGGGATGGTCATGTCTTCGGGGGATTTGCTGCCGTGCGTTTTGTCGTGGCCCCCGTGGTCCGCGCTGACGATCACCACGCTGGAATCGCCAATGCCGGCAAACGCGATCGCGTCATTGATGATCTTCAACCCTTCGTCCACATCGGCGAAAGACTGAATCTGCTCGGGCGATCCCCAGCCGTACTTGTGCCCGACGCTGTCGGAGTCCGCGAAATGAATGAAGCAGAGGTTCGGCTTTGTCTCGACGATGTACGCGGCCACAATCCGGGCCAATGCCGGGGCCTTCACTTCGATGACCGCGAACGCATCAAGCGCGCCCGGGCTATTCAAATGGTTGAACTTCTCCTTCGCGGCGAAAAGCGCGGTGGACTGCCCGCCCTTCTTGGCAAGCGTGAACACCGTCGGAATCTCCAGCAGGCCCTTGCTGGGAATCCAGGCATTCCAGTTCACCTTGTGTTTATCCGGCCCAACCCCCGCGAGCATCGACGTGTGCGACACAAGCGTGACACTGGGGAAAACAGTCTGCGCCTCCCAGGTCGCCGCGCCATCCGCCACGCGGCCCATGAGAAAGGGCATCGCGCTCTGCTGCATGACAGCCGGTTTGCCGCCGTCCAGGCTAACGATGAACACGTGCTGCGCTTTGGCCTGCCCAAACGCGCGGCCCGGGAAAACGGCGAAGAGGATTACGTGGACGGAGAGGACGACGGCGATTGCGAAAGGTCGGCGGATCGGATTCAAGACGCAACTCCAGTTCTTGGGTGATGTCTGATTGGTCACTCTAACAGCCCGCGGTGCACTTTCGCCACATCCGGGGCCGACCGTGGGTACTTCAGGGACGGACCAACTCACGCGGAAATAAAATCGCAGTCATCTGTGCCCATCTGTGCAATCTGTGGGCAAATCGCTTCCCTTCGTTATACCGGCTGCTCCGAGACTACTTCCGCAACCGAGCCATCATGCCGCCGACGCCGCGCACGAGCCAGCGCGGCTGATAGCGGATCCACTGCATGCCCAACTGGTTCGGCAGGCCGGGGATAAGCACGGCGCGGCCGGCCATGCAGGCGCGAAATCCCTCCAACGCCACCTTTTCCGCGGTCATTTTCACGAAGCCCGGCACGTAGGACTCGATGTCCCCGTATCCCGACTCCTGGAACGCGCCGCTGATCATCTCCGTCTGCGTGTAGCCGGGGCACAGCGCGGTCACCGTGACGCCCGTGCCGCGATCGGCCCGAGCGATCCCCTGTTTCGATTGGTGATCGGACGTCCGAATCGTGGGTGATAGCACACTATCGCCTCCCGCAATCGGCAACCCGGGCAATGCCTTCGTGTAGGGTATTGACTTCGCGTGGCGGCGTTGAGAAAATGAAACGTAGATGGAGGGCCGCGCATGATTGTGCTTGGCCGTCCTGGACCACGGAAGTTGGAGGCGGAAGTATGCGGAAACTTCTCCAGGCTGTTTTTTTCCTCGGGGCGCTCGCGATGATGGGCGTCGATCGCGCCGGCGCGGCGACGGTGCTTCATGACGGCCGGACGATTGATGTCGCACAGACGCTGACGGACCCGAACGACTTGTGGGTGACGCCCGAAGACTTGACCCGGATCAACGGGTTCGTGCTGAAGCCCGAAGGCGCCTGCCTGGACGAGATTTGCATTCCCGTCCCGCGCGGCAACGACAGCGCGATGGTGGCGACGCGCGAGGGCGCGACTTGGTTCAACGCGACGGAACTCGCGCGCAAACTGGGCCAAGGGTATGCCATTGACACCGAGACTGGGACGTGGAGCTTCGCTGAGATTCCAGCGGTGCGCAGCGCGCAGTTGCGCTCGGCAGTCGCGCCGGACTTTGCGCTGAAGGATCGCAGCGGTAAGGTCGTCCACCTCACCGACTTTCGCGGCAAGAAAATATTGCTCAAGACCTGGGCGTCCTGGTGAGGGTGCCGCAATGACCTGCCAGGTTGGCAGGCCGTCTACAGCGAACTGAAAGATCAGGGATTCGAAATTATCTCCGCCGCGCAGGATTCCGGCGGCGAGGCCGCTGCGGGCCCGTGGTTCGATAAGGCACACGCGACCTTCACCCAAATTGTGGACGAGACACACCTCATCAGCTCGCTCTACAACATGGTGAACGTACCCACAGGCGTGTGGATCAACGAGAACGGCATTATCGTTCGCCCACCGGAGACGGCGTACTCGTCAAACGTCGAGCTGGCGATGGGCGGCAAGAAGCTATCGTCAAACGGCGCGGACTACGTCGCCGCGCTCAAGGACTGGGTCGCCAAGGGCGCGGACAGTACCTTCGCCATGACCCCCGAGCAGGTGACCGCCAAGATGTCGCCACGCACTGCCGAGCAGGCGAAGGCCGAGGCTTTGTTCCAACTGGGCGTACATTTCCACCACGCGGGCGACGAAGCGCGGGCGAACCGATATTGGCAAGAAGCGGAAACGATGAGACCGGAAAGCTGGAACTATCATCGGCAGGACTGGTCGTTCACGCCGGCCGAGGCGGGCAAGAACTGGCTGAAAAAGTTCCAGCTCTTGGGTGACGCGGAGTATTACCCGAAACTCGACCTGCCGCCACCCGCGCCCAATAATTAGTGGCGGAGAGGGAGGGATTCGAACCCTCGGTACGCTTACACGCACACACGCTTTCCAAGCGTGCTCCTTAAGCCACTCGGACACCCCTCCGGAGGACCCTCAATATACGCTCAGTATACGATTGAGCGGATGGGCGGCACAACCGGAAGGGCCTGAATTGAGCGGGAATTCCGCGTTTGGTATGCTTGGGCGCGGTTCCGGGGGCGCGGGAATACTGCGGAGATGGTCCCGGTTTCTGTCCGATACGGCAACAGGAGATTGCATTCGATGAGCAAAGCAGTGGAGTTGACGGCCCAATCCTTCGACCAAGCGGTGAGCACCGGCGTAACGCTCGTGGATTTTTGGGCGGAGTGGTGCGGTCCTTGCCGAATGCTTGCTCCCGTGTTGGACGAAATTGCGGGCGAGTATACCGGCCGCGCGCGTGTTGCGAAGGTCAATATCGATAATGAGGGCGATCTCGCGGCGCGGTATCGCATCAATTCGATTCCCACCTTGCTCGTGATTAAGGACGGCCAGGAGAAGGGCCGCCTGGTGGGCGTGCATCCTAAGGCCAAGATCGCCGCGGCGCTCGACTTAGCCGCCAGCTAATCCAAATCGCCCCAGCGCCGCTGCGGAGCCGTGCGCATAATCGATCCATCCTCGGGGCGTCTCAACCGCGATCGGAGCGGAATCATGTCCAGCAAGACAGTCGCTGTCGCCGGGGCCACCGGGCTCGTCGGGCGCCACATATTGCAGACCCTGGAAGCGCGGAATTTCCCGGTCAAATCGATCAAATTGCTGGCCTCCGAGCGGTCGAAGGGCCTGCGGCTAACGTTTCGCGGGGAGGAGATTCCGGTCGAGGTATTGACCGAGAATTCCTTCAAGGGAATCGAAGTGGCGCTCTTCAGCGCGGGCAGCGGGACGAGCAAGAGGTTTGCGCCCTGCGCGGTGCGCGACGGCTGCGTGGTGATCGACAATTCAAGCGCGTGGCGCATGGACCCCGAGGTACCGCTGGTAGTGCCGGAGGTGAACGCAGCGGCGGTGCGCACGCACCGCGGAATCATTGCGAACCCGAACTGTTCGACGATCCAGATGGTGGTCGTCTTGAAACCGCTGCACGACGTCGCGCGGATCGAGCGCGTCATCGTGTCGACGTATCAGGCAGTCTCCGGCGCCGGGGTAAAGGCCCTGAAGGAACTCGACGACCAGACCCGCGCAGTGCTCGCGGGCGAGAAACCCGTGTGCACTATCTTCCCGCACCAGATCGCGTTTAACTGCATCCCGCAGATTCCCCAAAGCGCGGCCTTTGAAGACGACGGATACTCGACCGAAGAAATCAAGATGATCAATGAAACGAAAAAGATCATGGGCGACCAAAGCATCCGCGTCACCGCGACGACGGTGCGCGTGCCGGTACGTACGGGGCACAGCGAGTCGGTCAATATCGAGACCCGGGACAAGCTGAGCGCGGATCGCGCGCGGGATATCTTGCGCAAGGCGCCGAGCGTGATCGTGCAGGACGATCTGGCGACGCAGCTCTATCCGCTGGCGACGGCGTCGGAGGGCCGGTGGGAGACCTTCGTCGGCCGAATACGCGAGGATCAGTCACACCCCCGCGCGCTGAACCTGTGGATTGTTTCCGACAATCTTCTCAAGGGCGCGGCGTACAACGCGGTGCAGATCGCGGAGTTGCTGTAGTCGTTCGTGCAAATTGAAAGGGCAGCCTGCTCTGCGGGCGGCCTTTTTTATTTTGGCCTTCGGACAGCGGGCGGGAGGCTCGGCTCGCGAACCGGAGCGATCGGCTCACTCTTCATCGGCCGGAGGCCGACGCTACGGTCGGGTTCGCGCGGTACCAGGCTACGGTCCGGGCCAGGCCCTCTTCTACGCCGACGCGGGCCTCGTAATTGAAGGTAGTCTTGGCCTTCGTGCAGTCGGCTAGGGATTGGGGGATGTCGCCTGGGCGGGCGGTGCCGTGGGTGGGCGAGAGATGCGTCCCAAGAAGCTGGGCGATGGCCTCGTAGAGACCGAGGATGGTCGTGGAGCGTCCGCAGGCGATGTTGTAGGCGCCGCTGAGGCGGCCGGGCCAGGCGCAGGCAGCGAGATTGGCCTCGACAATGTTTTCGATGTAGCTGAAGTCGCGCGACTGCAAGCCGTCGCCATGAATCTCGGGGGCGCGGCCTTCGAGCAGCCGGGTAATGAAGAGGGGGACGACGGCGGCGTATTGCGAGGCGGGATCCTGACGCGAACCGAAGACGTTAAAGTAGCGGAGCGACACTATTTCCAGGCCGTAGAGTTCGGTGAATACTTCCGCGTACATATCCGCGGCCGCCTTCGAGACGGCATAGGGAGACCCCGGCGCGAGCGGGGCCGACTCCGGAGTGGGCACCGGCGCGCCAGGGCCATAAACGGAGGACGACGAAGCAACGATGACGCGGCGGACGCCGGCATCGCGCGCGGCGGCGTATACCGCGACGCTGCCGCCGACGTTGGTGCGGTCAGTGGCGAGGGGATCGGCGACGGAACGCGGCACGGAGGGGATGGCAGCCTGGTGAAGGCAGTAGTCGATGCCCTGCATCGCACGCTTCAGGGCGGCGGTGTCGCAGACGTCACCCGCGATCAGCTCGATCGCGGTGGATACGGCGCGCAAGTTCTCCCGTTTACCTGAAGAAAAATTGTCAAGCACGCGGACGTTGTTGCCATGCACGACGAGAGATTCGACCAGGTGGGCCCCGATAAAACCCGCACCGCCGGTTACAAGAAAAGTCGACAGATCGGACTCCTGCGCGCTAGGTCGTCACTATAAAAAAAGTAGAAGTTATCCACAGAGGAAGTGTAATCATTGACGGATAGCTTAGGTTAGTGGGAAATCCTCGTAAAGCCCGTGTTTTCGATTTAAAATATACGTGTAAGTCGTTGATTATAAATTGGTTATGGAAATATATGCTCATCTGAATTTCGGCTAGATTTTAATTAGCCCCAAGAAATCTAGTCAAGTTATTTCTCGGATGTGATGAGTTATCCAAAAGATATTAACAGGCTATGGATAGCTTAGGAAATGCGTATGGGCATGACGACATTGATGTACTTATCCAAGGCGCCATCGATGTGGGGTTTGAGGATTCCCGGGCTCATCGCGTCTTTTAGCACTAGGGTCGTTGACTCAGTGTCTATGTGTTTGAGGATGTCGAGAAGAAAGTCGGGATTGAAGGCGATTTCCATCGGGTCGCCTTTGTAGTCGACGGAGAACTCTTCCTCGTACTCACCGACTTCAGGGGTGACAACGCTGAGGCGCGCGGTACCGGTGTCAAGCTTAAATCGGACGGAATTAAACTTCTCATTCGTCATGGTGCGTGTGCGGCGAACGGCTTCCATGAATCCGGTCGTGCTCATAATGGCCTTCTTGTCGTGCTTCTGGGGCACGACCATTTCATAGTTTGGGAAGGAGCCTTCAATGAGCTGCGTGGTGAGGCGCATAGAGTCGAACTCAAAAGCGGCCTGATTTTCACCGAAGTATATGATGACGTCGCCTTCGTCGCTCAGGAGACGGGTAAGTTCATGAATCAATTTCCCGGGAATAATCACCTTGATGTTCACACCGTCAATAATTCCTTCGTCTTCTTTGTAGAGGCTCATGCGGCGGCCGTCGGTGGCCACCGCCGTGAGAACGCCATTTTTGAGTTCAATGAGCAGCCCAGTCAGGTTGTAGCGGGCCTGGTCGGTGCAGATTGCGAAGGATGTTTTGTTAAAGATATCGCGTAGTATCTTTTGAGGGAGAGTGAAGGGTTCGACATCTTCCAATTGCCGTGCAGGCGGAAATTCCTCAGGCGACATACTAAATAATTTGGTGTGGATTTTCCCGCATTCGAGCCGAATGACGTTGCTTTCACCAAGTTCGATCGTGACGTCGGTATTAGGAAGTTCGGTGAGGATAGAGGCCAGTCGTTGCGAAGATACTGTAAGTGAGCCGTTCTTCTTGACTTCACAATCCACCGAGCACTCAAGACTCACTTTAAGATCGGTGGCCGAAATGTGAATTTGTCCTTTTTCGGCTTCGATGAGGATATGGGAAAGAATTGGAAGCGCGGACTTCGCGGACACTACCGTCTTCACTTTATTGATCGCGTCAAGTAGGTCTTGTCTCGGAATGATTATCTTCATATCAACCCATCCCTTAGTCTGATGTAGTTCATTTTATATATTTAGATCAAGTAGTAGCAGTACATAGGACCCTTGGTAGTACGTAAAACTCTCTAAAACCACTCATATGAATTACTTACAGCGTGGAAATCATCTTAGTAAAGCCGATGGTATTCTCCACATTATTCCCAAAACACCCCACGAGAACGAGTTATATTGTGAATTACTGTGGGAAAACCAACTGAAATAACACCCCTATCCATGAATACTTCTCCACTTATCAACCAATCGTTGTGGAGGAATACACCCCAAGGAGCGCAGCGCCCGGAGAAATATGGATATTCCCCGACCGCAGCCGCACCATGCTAACAGAGGTCTCGAATCAAAACAACAGGACGGCAGGCTTGAGTGGCGGGTAAGCACCTATATATCAACCGGCGGAACAATCCAAAAACGAATCGCTCAGAAGGCGAGACTACTTCATCGACCACAAGACGAAGATCGCCACAACGGGATAGCCGCCTTCCAAGACCCTCTCGCGAAAACGAGTCAGGCTTAAGGCCTGTAAGAAATTTCAACGACCGTAGCATGGGCGGCTCGCCCATGCGGGTGCACGGCAATTGAGTCAGGTAACGCTAGAGGATTTAGGAGTATCCAATACTCTACTAAAAACCCCGCCTAAACCGTCACTGCGAGCATGAAAGAAACGCAAAACAAACATACAAGGAGCGCAGTTGCGACGAAGCAATCTCATTAACCAGCGACCCCTACGATCCAATCGAGGTATCAAACTCGAATCCATCCAAGCGAAGCACCATTTCAACAGAGCTATAGCTATGTCCGAATCACATTCAGGAATTCCTCGGCGGTGATTTCGCCAGCCTTGACCTTCTGCCGGCAGCGGTCGGCCATGGTCGTCAGCTTTGCCGCCTTTACGATCTTTTCGACGGGATCGTCGGCAACGATCATCTTCCGGAGGGCCTCGGTGATCTCAAGGATTTCGAAGATGCCGGTGCGACCGCGGTAGCCGGTGTGGTAGCAGTTGCTACATCCTGCCCCCTTGTAAAGTTTCTTCGTGGACTCGGGGAGGCGGATGGAGCTGAGCAGTGTTTTCGAGGGCGCGTAGTGCGTCTTGCACTTGGGGCAGATGCAGCGCACGAGACGCTGCCCGACGACGGCGGTGAGCGCGCTGGCAACGAGATAGGAGGGGACATCCATGTTGCGCAGCGTGGAGATGGCTTCGGGCGCGTCGTTGGTGTGCAGCGTGCTGAAGACGAGGTGACCGGTCATCGCCGCGCGGATGGCGATGCGCGCGGTCTCCGGGTCGCGAATTTCGCCTACAAGGAGGACGTCGATGTCCTGGCGGAGCGAAGCGCGCAGGACAGTGGCAAAGGTGAGCTCAATGTCCGGATCGATCTGCACCTGATTAATGCCGGAGAGCTGATACTCCACCGGGTCCTCGAGGGTAACGATGCTCTGCGTCATCACATCCATTTCGTTGAGGCACGAGTAGAGCGTAGTGGTCTTTCCGCTGCCGGTCGGCCCGGTGACCAGAATCATTCCGTAGGGCTGCTCGATGATGCGTTGAAGGCGGACCTCGTCGTCTCTTTCCAGACCGAGATCCCTGACGCCCGAGAGGACAGAGGATTGATCCAGTAGGCGTAGGACCACGCGCTCGCCCAGATACGTGGGTAGCGTCGCGATGCGGATGTCGAACTCGGCCTCGCCGATGGTGATGCTGATGTGGCCGTCCTGCGGGTGGCGCGTCTCGGTGATGTCGATGTCGGCCATGATTTTAAGGCGCGAGATGACCGCGTTCTCGATCTCACTAGGGATGCTCATGACATCGTGCAGCACGCCGTCGATGCGGTAGCGCACGCGCATTTCCGGTTCCTGGGGATCGAGATGCACATCGGTGGCGCCGGAATTCACCGCGCCTTCGATGATTGTGGTGACCAGTTTGACCACCGGGACGCCTTGGGCGTCACGGGCGATGTCCTCGAACCGTTTGGTTTCGTTCTTGTCTTGCGGACTCATCTTGGGCTGATCCTTTTGGGTTTGCGGTTTGGTGGCGGTGGACTCCGAAGCGGCGGGTGGCGCCGTGGCGGAAGCGGGTGTCGACGGGTGTGCCGCCGCGCGCGTGGCGGGCTTTGGCGCCGGGACTGGGACCGGTGAGTGCGCGTGCTTGGGCCGGCCTTCGTAGCGCCGGAGGATTTCGGCGTCGAGATCGTCGACGGCGGTCATCTTTGGATGGATGCGCAGCGCGAGGAGTATGCCGACCGCCTTGAGGCGATCAGGCGACTGCGGTCCCGAGATCAAGACGTCGAGCCTGTCGCCTTCCAGGTGGACCGGAATGAAGCCTTTCTGCCGGGCGATATTTTCAGGGACAAGATCGAGCGCCTCGCGATCGCTGTGGATGCTATCGAGCGCGGCGAAATCCAGCCCATACTGCGCGGCGAGGATTTTCGCGAGGTCTTCGCGAGTAACGAATCCTCCCTGCACCAGCAAGTCGCCGAGCAATTTGCCGCTACGCTTCTGAAGGGCCAAGGCCTCTTCGAGCCGCTCGTGCGTGAGTGCGCCGGCCTCGACGAGGGCCTGGCCGACCTGCGCGTGGGACTGCCGGGAGGAGTTGGAGTGGAACTCGTAGTGCAGGGCGTCGTTAACGGTGCCGAAGCTCAGCTTTCGCATCTGGACTAGCTGCCGGTACCAGGGCGCGCCGCCCTCGGACTCGCGCTTGCGCGCCTCGGCGAGGTCTTCCGCGCTGATCAGCTGCTGGCGCACCAGCGCTTCGGCGTCGTCTTGCGAGGGGTCTTTGGGGGCCATATCGTGCGTCGAGGGCGAGTCCGGGGTTGTCGAGCGTGCTCGAAACTATGCGCGAAAACGCGGTGTCGATCAAGAGCGAGGATCCCAGAGCCAACGAGGGACTAAACGGATCGAAAAAAACCAAAGGCCTGTAACAAATCCCAACGTCCGTAGCATGGGCGGCTCGCCCATGCGTGTGCAGGGCGTCAGTGTCAGATAATGTCAGACGCACCGATCACTACTTCGTCGGCCAGAAACCTATGCCGGGACACCGCGCAGCGCGTCACGATTCGAGCTCCTTCTCCACGCGCACGGCGTGCCCGGCAGCACCGATCGCGCGGTAGAGATCGAGCGCCTCACGCAGCAGCCGACCGGAAGTTGGAGCATCGCCGAGGGCGGCAGCCAGGCGCCCGCGCTGTTCGAGGATGCGGGGTGACAGCGAGCGGGCTTCGATCGATTCGACCAGATACTCGGCGCGTTCGAGCGCGGACTCGATCTCCGCGCGGGGGATGTCGCCGTCCGTCGCCAGCAGGGCCACCGAGAGCGCAAGCTGCCCATGCGCTTCGTAATATATGCAAGCCGCCGGGCGCTCGCCAGATTGATGCCCTCTTGCGCCGCCGCCAGGGCTTCGGCGCGTTCGCCCAGCGCTACGTGCGCTTCCGCGAGCAGGGCCAGGACCCAGGGAAGTTGGCCGCGTTGCGTGCGGCGCTCGCGAATAATCGCGGCGCTCTCGCGAAGCGCTTCGCGTGCAGCCAGGGGTTGGGCGTCGATGAGATACCCGTATCCGAGCGAAAGGTATGCGATCACTCGGGACGATTCGTTGTCGAGCTTTTCCGCGATATCGAGGGATCGCTGGCCGCGGTCCAAGACCGGCTGGCTATCCCCGCAGGTGTAGGCCAGCGCCGTCCAGCCGCATTGCACCCAGCCGAGCACCTCCAGCTCCCGCGATTCCTCCGCTACGCGCTCCGCTGCCCTGACCCGCGTCCATGCCTCCTCCAGTCGCCCTAAGTACATCAGGCCCCATGGCCGGGCGAGAAACATGGACGCTCGCGGGCTGTAGCCGACGATCTCCTTGCCGAGGAGGTTGTCCGTTCCTACGTCGTTGAGGACGCGCTCCGTCCACGTCAGCATCGCTTTTCCATCGCCCGTGTACAGGTTTCCAAAGGCAGGAAACGTTCCAATCGCCGCGCGCAGAGCCGGATCGTCGCATTCCGCCGCAATGCGTGCAGCCTCTTCACCATATCGAGCATAGTCCAGCGCGAAGTAGCCGCCCGCCAGCGCGGCGGTAGCAGCGGTCAGATAGCACGAATTGGGCTCGGCCAGCGCCTCCATGCGCTGTGCAAGGCCCACGGTGTGCCCCTGCGCGGTGTAGTCCATGCGCAGGTCGTCGCCGATCTTCCCGACGACGACCTCGCCGGAGTTGAGGCCCATGCGGGTGGAGAAACCGACGCCGTGCTCGCGCTTGACCTCGGTGGCGTAGCGCGCGATCTCCTCGCGCAGGTGCAGCGCGGCGTAGCACGCGCGCTGCGCGTGGTCCTCGTGGGCAATCGGCGCGCCGAAGAGCGCCATGATGCCGTCGCCGGTGTATTGATTGACCGTGCCCTCGAAACGATGCACGCCGTCGGTCAGGATCGCGAAAAAGCGATCGAGGAGCGCGTGCCACTCCTCGGGATCGAGCTGCTCGGCCAGCTCCATCGAGCCCTTCACGTCCGCGAAGAGCACGGTGACCTGCTTGCGCTCACCCTCCAGCGCGGACTTCGATTGCAAAATCTTGTCCGCCAGGTGCTTGGGCGTGTAGTCGCGTGGAGTGGATTTGTGTGCGGGCCGCTTCTTCGTGATCTCCTGCAACGCCGCGCCACAGCCGCCGCAGAAGCGGTTGCCCGTCGAGTTTTCGTGGCCGCAGGTCGAGCAATTCACGGAGGCGGATGCTACACGAACGCTCGCGGTATGTGTAGAACCGGGCCCTCCGCCGGGCCTCGGCGGGATCGTTGATTGTCCGGATGGCCGCTCCTATAATGCGGGGGACAGGCGTGTGCCTCGCCGAGGCATAAGTTGCGCCTTTAGGTATAGATCCTTAGCAAAACTAACTGGGCAATTGAGACAGACGAAGCAGAGGACGCCGCGCGGATGTGCGGCGGGCTGGCCGGCGCGCGGTATGCGCCTGAGTACGTGACTACGCCTTCGGGCGATTGGCTATAGGTTTGATGCGGGTGTTGGACGGGACCGATTGATCGGTCTACAACATGAGGGCGGCGTGCCGGGCGTGAGTCCGGCGGAGCGCGTTGCCCGAGGATCCCAAGCCGAAAAACGAGGGCGCTGCCGGTTGATCGCCGGCGGTCTGCGCAGCCAAACCGTTTAAGTCCGTTCTGAGCCGACTCTTGCATGCGTCTCCTCATCGCCCGAGGAGATGGTGATGATTTCCGAACCCATCACGTGGATATTGATCGCGGCAGCGCTGCTGGTGGGCGGCGTGGGCGGCGTGATCGTGATGAGCGTGCGCGGCCACGGCGCACTCAAGCGCGCGCGGCGCGAAGCGGCGCAGCTCCTCTCCGACGCCGAGCGCAACGCGGCGGCAGTCACGAAGGAAGCCAAGACCACGCTCAAAGAGCAGGAAATCACTCTGCGCGAGCGGATGGAGCAGGAGTCCTCCAAGCAGCGGGTGGAAATACTGGCGCTTGAGAAGCGAATTGTAAAGAAGGAAGAGGGCCTCGATTCGCGGATGGAAGCGCTGGAGGAGAAGACCGAAGGCCTCTCCAAACGCGACAAAGAGCTCCAGGGACGCGCGGAAAACCTCAAGAAGAAAGAGACCCGCGTCGACGAGATTATCCAGCAGCAGCTCAAACAACTCGAGAATATTGCCGGGCTGACGGCGAATGCGGCGCGTGAGTCGATCTTCGAAAAACTCGATCAGGAGGTCCGGCGCGACTCGGCCATTCGGCTCAAGCGGATTGAAGACGAGCTGGTCGAGAACTCGGAGAAGAGGGCCAAGAAGATTCTGAGCGAGGCGATTCAGCGCTGCGCGGCGGACCATGTCGCGGAGCATTCGATCTCGGTGGTGGCGCTGCCGAACGACGAGATGAAGGGGCGGATCATCGGCCGGGAAGGGCGCAACATCCGCGCGCTCGAGATGGCGACGGGGATCACCCTGATCATCGACGACACGCCGCACGCCGTGGTGCTGTCCGGTTTCAATCCGATCAGGCGCGAGATCGCGCGGATCACGCTGGAGCGGTTGATCCAGGACGGCCGAATCCACCCGGCGCGGATCGAGGAGATGGTCGAGAAGGTCGAGAAGGAGATGGACCAGAACATCCGCGAGTGGGGCGACGCGGCGTGTCTGGAAGTGGACGTACACGGGCTGCACCCGGAAATCGTAAAGCTGATGGGCCGGCTGAAGTACCGCACGTCGTACGGGCAGAACGTGTTGCGGCACAGCCAGGAAGTGTGCCATTTGGCGGGGATCATGGCGGCCGAGATTGGCGAGAACATACAAGTCGCCAAACGGGCCGCGTTGATTCACGATATGGGCAAGGCGCTGACCCACGAGGTCGAGGGCTCGCACGCGGTGCTGGGGCATGATTTGTGCCGCAAATACGGCGAAAGCGAACTGGTGGCCAACGCCGTCGGCGCGCACCACAACGAAATGCCCCAGAACTCGGTCATCGCGGTGCTGGTGCAGGCGGCGGATGCGCTGTCCGCGGCCCGGCCCGGCGCGCGGCGCGAGATGGTGGACACCTACATCAAGCGGATCAAACAGCTTGAAGAGATCGCCGACGCCTTCCCAGGGGTCGAGAAGAGCTACGCGATTCAGGCCGGCCGCGAGGTGCGGATCATCGTTCGGCCCGAGGTGATCGACGACGCGCAGGCGCAGCAAATGGCGCGCGACATCGCACGCAAAGTCGAGAGCGACGTGACCTACCCGGGTCAAATCCGGATCACCGTGGTGCGCGAGTCGCGGGCGACGGATCTTGCGAAATAGACGGGCTGTCGTCGCGATACGGATGGATCGCCGGGTTGACAGGGCCCGCTGTTCGCGTGATACTACTTCTAACATCTGCTCCCCGTCGGATCAGCCTCCGGGCCTCCGGCGGGGTTATCGTTTTCAACATAAGTTCCTGAGTAGCGAAGGGAACTGACCTTGCGCACCGAACCTTCGACCAAGCGTGCCGTAGCGTTCTTCGATGGCCAAAACCTTTTCTATGCCGTCAAGTACGCATTCGGTTACAACTACCCGAATTACGACCCGCAGGCCCTTGCCGCCGAAGTCTGTCGAACACGCGGATGGCACTTGGCTGGGATTCATTTCTACACCGGAATCCCGAGGATAGAAGACGACCCCGCATGGAATCACTTTTGGACCGCCAAACTCGCCGTGATGGGTACCCGTGGCATCCGGACCATCACCCGTCATCTCAAATATCGCAATCAAACGGTGGCGCTACCCAACGGAACCACTACGACCATTCTCGTCGGCCAGGAGAAGGGCATTGATGTACGCATCGCGCTCGATGTAGTTCGCATGGCCCGGCAAGAGAGCTACGACATCGCTGTCATTTTTAGTCAGGATCAGGACCTTATTGAGGCCGCGGACGAGGTAAAGAGTATCTCCGCAGCCGAAAACCGCCGGATTCAGGGTCGCCTGCGCTTTCCCAATCAGCCCTACTTACTCCAATACCCGAGGCATCAACGGCACCGAGTGGATACGCATCGACCGTCAGACCTATAACGAGTGCATCGACAAGACAGACTACCGAACGAAGCCATCTCAGTAGGGCGCGACGGAATCTTCGCGGTCTGTCGCTGCTGCCGCGATTGACTTCGCACAAGCCCACCGCCGACAATGAGCACGGCGGTGGGCGCGGTGTTATTGGGCGGAGGCCCGCCTCCCGATCGGCGGCGCGGGCGCGGGCGTTTCTTTGGTGGAACCGGGGCCGGTTCGCGGCCGATCGTACTGGGGATTCAGGCGCACACACTCAGGCGGATCATCATGCATTTCAAGCGAATCGAAATGAACGGCTTCAAGTCCTTCGCGGACCGGACGATTGTCGATCTGGACGCGGGGATGACGGCGGTGGTCGGTCCGAACGGCTGCGGCAAGAGCAATATTCTCGATGCGATGCGCTGGGCGCTGGGCGAGCAGAGGCCCAAGACGCTACGCGGCGCGCACATGCAGGACGTGATATTCAACGGCAGCGAAGAGCGGCCGGCGATGGGCATGGCCGAGGTGACGCTGAGTTTCGACAATGCGGACGGCACGCTGCCGATCGAGTTCGCCGAGGTGCAGGTGACGCGGCGCGTGTACCGCTCGGGCGAGAGCGAGTACCTGATCAACCAGGCGCCGTGCCGGCTGCGCGACGTGCAAGAGCTGTTCATGGACACGGGTATCGGGACGAACGCGTACTCGATGATCGGGCAGGGCAAGATCGGGATGGTGCTCAGCTCGAAGCCGGAGGACCGCCGGTTCCTCTTCGAAGAAGCGGCGGGGATCGTCAAATACAAATCGCGCAAGAAAATTGCGATGCGCAAATTGGAAGGCGCGGACCAAAACTTGCTGCGGCTGGGCGACATCGTGCACGAGGTCGAGCGGCAGATGCGATCGCTCAAGCGGCAAGTGAACGCGGCGATCCGCCACCGCGAGCTGACAGGACAATTGCGCGAGTTGGAAATCCGGGCGTCGTGGCTCAAACAGCGCGAGCTGTCTTTGAAGCTGGAAGCGCTCAAGGCGAACTTCGCGCTGGCGCAGGACACCTACGAGACGAAGAACACGGAGATGAGCCAGCTTGAGGCGCGGCACGAGGAGCTGAGCCTGAGCAAGCTCGAAGCGGACCGCACGCTGCATGCACGGCGTGAAGCGGTGCACGAGATCGACGTCGAGATGGAGAAAATCGAACGGCACGTGGCGCTCATCCGCCAGCAGATTACCTTCTCCCGCGAGCAGGAACAGAAGGCCGCGACGGAGCGCACGGCGCTGCAGGAGAAGGCCCAATCGCTCGAACAGCACGGCGTGGATGTGGCCGCGCGCCTCGGGGCGCTGCGCGCGGAGCAGGCGGCGATTGACGGCGTGCTGGCCGCGCGGCAGGCCGAGCTGGCGCAGGCGGCGGAGCGCATGAAAGACTCCGATTCGCGGCTCGAGGACGCGCGCCGCGAGACGGCCGGCACGATGAACCAGCGGGCGCGCATGCAGACCGCCATCGAGTCTCTGACGGTCAATATCGCGCACATGGACGAACAGCTTGCCGCCCTGGACGCGCGGCGGTCGGATGAGGAGCGGCAGAGCGAATCGCTGCGCGCGGCGTCGGCCGAGGCGGAGCGGCGCGAAGAGACCGAGGCGGCGGCCTTGGCCGGGGTCGAGACCGAATTGCGCGACGCGAACGACGCGGAGACGCGCCTGCGCGAGGAGCGCGAAACGGCGCGCGCCGACTGGCAGACGCTGCGCGAGGACCGCGGCCGGGTGGAAGCGCGACTGACAAGCTTCCGCGAATTGCGCGATTCGTATGAAGGGTTCGCGGCGGGTGTGAAAGCGATCATGCAGGCGCGGCAGTCGGGGCATCCGGCGGCCGCGGGCGTGATCGGGCCGGTGGGCGACCTAGTGCGGACGGCCCCGGAGCACGAGCGCGCGGTGGAAGCGGCCCTGGGCGCGTACGTGAATTGCGTGGTGGTGGAGCGCAGCGAAGACGCGGCGGCGGCGATCGCGTTTCTGTCCGAGAACCAGGCCGGCCGCGTGACCTTCCTGCCGCTGGACGCGATCGAGGCGGCGCCGGTGCATTCGGTCGAAATCGCCGCCCGCCCGCTGACCGCGGTGGTGAATTTCGACGAGCGCTTCGGCGCGATCGTGCGGTATTTGATCGGAAATACGTATCTAGTGGAGACGATGGACGAGGCCTTGCGCCTCTCTCGCGCGCTGCGGCCGCGGCGTGGATTTGTGACGGCGGACGGCGCGGTGGTGATGCCGTCGGGCGCGCTGACCGGCGGGCGGGCGGAAAACGAGAGCCGGGGCCTGTTGGGTCGCAGCGCGGAGATCGAGCGGCTGGAAGCGGCGTTGGCCGACGTGGAATTTCGTCTGGCGCACGCGGCGTGGAAGAACGAAGACGTGGCGCTGCACCTGGCGGCGCAGTCGCATTTGCGCGAGGAACTGGTGCAGCGGATGGACGCGGCGCGTACGGGCCGCGCGCGGACGGCGGCCGAGCGCGATCGTTTGGCGCGCGAGATCGCGCGCTTGGCGAAGTCGCTGTACGATCTCGGGGCGGAGCGCGCGGTGGCGATGTCCCGGCGCGAGGATTTTTCGGCGCAGCGCGCGCAGCACCAGGAGGCCGCGGCGGGGTTGGAGCTCGAGGCGATGGCGCACGAGCGCGCGCAGGCGCAGGCGCAGGACGCCTCGATCGAGGCCCGCGGCGCACATGCGGGCGTGGCGGCGGCGCTGGCGGACCTGCGGGTGCACATTGCCGAGCTGTCCAAATCGGTCGAAGAGACCGCGCGCGAGCACCAGCGAGTGCAACGCGAGAGCGCGCACGCGCAAAGCGAGGCGGGCCGGCGGGCGCAGGCGATCGAGGATTTCCGCGCGCAATGCGTGCTGCTGGAGACGGACATCGCGGAGAACCTCGAGCGCTCCAAGGCGCTGTTCGAGGCGCGGAACGAGGCGCGCAAATTGGTGGTCGAGGCGGAGGGCCGCCGGCAAGAAGTATTGGACGAATCCGACGTGATCGAGAAGGCGCTCAAGGGCCTTCGCGAGGAGGTGCGCGAGGCGCAGAACCTCGTGCACCGGATCGAAATCGAACTGCGGCACGACGAGGCGCAGTTGGACTTTTTCCGCGAGCGGATTTTGAACGAGTACCACGTGGCGCTGGCGTCGCTGACGGAAGAAGAAGCCGGCGCGGACGAGCACGACGCGGAGACGCGCGAGACGATGGTGGCGGACATCCGCGAGCGGCTGGAGCGGCTGGGCCCGGTGAACCTGATGGCGATCGAGGAACACGACGCGCTGGTCGAGCGGCATGCCTTCCTCGTGGCGCAGGACCAGGACCTGCGCAAGGCGCGCGAGACGCTCCTGGGCGTGATGGAGCGGATCGACAAGACGATTACGGCGATGTTCCTGGAGACCTTCAACGCCGTCGCCGAGAACTTCAAAAATTATTTCCGGCGGCTGTTCAACGGCGGCCAGGCGCGGCTCTTCCTCTCGGACGAGAACGACCCGCTCGAGTGCGGCATCGAAATCGAAGCGAAACCGCCCGGCAAGAAGCCGCAGAGCATCACGCTGCTCTCCGGTGGCGAGCAGGCGATGACCGCGATCGCGCTGCTCTTCGGCATCTTCAAGGCCAAGCCGAGCCCCTTCTGCGTGCTCGACGAAGTGGACGCGCCGCTGGACGATGCGAACATCGGGCGCTTCGTGGCGCTGGTCGAGGAGTTCGCGACGGACACGCAGTTCGTCGTGATCACGCACAACAAGCAGACCATGGCCCAGGCGAACGGCATGTACGGCGTCACGCAGCAGGAACGCGGCGTGTCGCAGATCGTGTCCGTCCGTTTCGGCGAGGAGCGCACGGGCAGCCACGTCGCGGCGTGACGGCAAGAATCAGACTGACAGATCTCTCAGTATCAGATCCCATTCTGCGGGCGCGACTTGGATGCGCGCGAATACCGTGACGGGGCTTACTACTCGGCTAAGCCCACCTTTCAGGAAGGGCCATACGTCTTTCGCGATCTCAGCGGGAACTTGTTTCGATAAATTGCCGAGCGGCTGAATGGTAAATGGTAGCCAAAACTTTTCCGGCCGCCAAACAAATTCTTCGTCTCGGTGCTCAACGTCGCTGAGGCAGATGAACGGTGTCGTAAACACTTTGGTTTCGCTACAGTAGAGGAGCCCTCTAGATCCGGGTTGCAGGTTCCATGACTTTGTGATGTGTCGCTCCACCTCGCTTGGGTCCGGCGGCTGAGCTACCGCCCAAAGCTTGTTATCGATTTCGATCTTTATGTTCCTCTCACTTCGAGAAGCAAAACAAAACATGTCCACGACTTGGCCCCTCCTTGTTTGCGTTTCAAATCGCGATTTGAACGCGTCTGCACTAACTTTCTAACGACATCAGCCAATTGCTTCCATCAGCTTCTTCGGTGTCCTTCAGTGCATCGGTGCGAATTTCCCTCCATTCGACTCTTCCATCTTCTACTGCTTCCTTCACCATTTTCTGTCGCTTCGTGAGACGAGAGGAGCCAGACTTGACCTCGACGAACACGATATCTCCTAGGTCACCTTCATCTAAGCCATTGAAAACAATGAAATCGATCGGTGTGCCGATAAATCGAGCGTCCGCCGCATCGAAGTCGAATCCCGGAAGATATGGAACCATTTGTTCAGTAATTTTTCCGGTCGTTACAGATCGACTTTGGCCGATCGCAGATTCCCGAATGGATTTCTCAGAGTGTTGTTTCCATTCATTTAGCATAATTCTGGCCCGTTCCTCCGCAAGCTTTTGCTGGTCCTGCTGAATTCGATCAATTTCCTGTCGCCGCCATTGGGCCAGAAGATCCTGCGCTTTTTGATTTGCGTGAGAGTTCGCCCAAGAAATCGCAATGATTAGGGTGAAAACAAAAAACACCGTTACAAGCGATAGAAGTTCCATAGAATTCAGACTCCTCTTTTTCAGTCGTTTGTTATGTTCGAGCGCGATGATGAACAGCTAGAGCATTTTACTTTATTATAGATACGAAGCAATGCCGAAACCAGCCATGGGCATCGGAAGCAGTGATACGCGGCAAGGCCGCGGTGACTGCGGCATCGAGTTCGTCCGGGCTGCGGGCTTTGGCGCTTCGCAGTAGCGTCTTGAGCTTGGACCACATCAGTTCGATGGGGTTGAAGTCCGGGCTGTAGGGCGGCAGGGGCCAGAGTTCGGCGCCGGCGCGGTGGACGAGTTCGGCCACGCGCGGGCTTTTGTGGGGCGCCAGGTTGTCGAGTACGACAATCATGCCTTCTCGAAGCTCGGGGACCAGGACGTGCTCGATGTAGGCTTCGAATACGGCCCGGTCCGTGGCGCCTTCTATGAGCATCGGGGCCCGCGGACCTTCCAGCGTAATGCCCGCGATGAGCGTGGTCGTGTGCCAGCGGCCGCACGGCACTTCGTCGACCACGCGCTGGCTGCGGGGCGCGCGGCCGTACAGACGCGTCATGGTCGTATTGATGCCGGTTTCGTCGAGAAAGATCAGCCGCGCGGGATCAATGCTTGCGATGCGCGAGCGCCAGAGTTCACGCTGCGCACTTACGTCCGCCCGCCGCTGCTCGCTCGCACGTACAGACTTTTTTTTCGAGTGAAATCGAGTTTGTTGCGCAAGGTGCGGTGCACGGCGATCAACGAAACCTGTTTGCCGCTGCGCCGCCGCAGTTCATCGAGTGTGGCGTCCGGGTGGGCGAGCACGTCGTGTTCGAGCCGGCGCAAGGCCATGGCGTCGAAGGTCGGCTTGCGCCCCGCGTTCTGAGGGTACGGCTCGACGCCCCCAGAACGTTGGAAATGCTCTACCACATGCTGCACGGTGCCCTTGTGCAGCCGATAATGCTCGGCGATGCGTCCCAGGGACCACCCCTCTTGACGGGCACGCACCACTCTACGGCGTAGATCGTTCGATAGCGGTCGCATGCCTCCAAGCATACCACCGTATCTATAATAAAGTAAAATGCTCTAGTCGGGCGTCTCTTTTGAATCGGCGCCTCCAAGTAGTATTTCGCGAAGGCAATCGGCCAATTGCTCGAACGACGCAATCACATGTTGTTCGTATGTGCCTGCGATCCGAAGTGAGATATCTGGAATGATGGGTATCTCGAAGACAGAAGTCGCTTTTGCGGATCTTGCAACTCTGCGACCGCCCAGAAGCGATCGGAGTTTGGTGAGATGAATTTCTATGGCCGAAGGAGCAACAGGTAAATGCGATGAATTGTCGACGTTTCGGGACGTAGGGAGAGTCGGTGAATCGACGTTGGGCTTTTTTTCAAGATGCCCAATCGGGACTACTTGTATGTCCTCGTCGCCAGCCATGATGACGTAGCGGCGAATCTCGCTGAGCGGAAGTCCGTAGGTGTCTTTCAGTAGCTTTATCGTTTCAAGTCTCTTGCGGTGATGGTTCGTGTAATGAGCGTTTCGTCCAAGCGATTCAGGCCCGCGAAGGAGACCTTCCGCTATGTAGTAGCGGATCATGCGAGGTTCCACGCCGGTTTTTTCGGACAGCTCACTTAATGAGTACGTTTCATCCATGATTCTTGGATTATAAATGTGACATGTCGCATTTGTCAAGATAAAAATTATTGAGGGTGATTGATGTCGATTCACTACATATATTGGACTTTGGGTGGGCTGATTAGGAGGCGGCGTCGGGGCCGGGCCGGTCGCTATGCCCCAAGTCCTTCTCCGGCGCGATCACGTCGCGGACGCGCTGCTTTAGTTCTTTGGCTTCGGGGAAGCGCTGTTCGGCGGCGCGGGACCAGACGCTCACTCCATTCGCGCGGACTTCGAAGATGCCACCCGTGCCGGGGACGAGTGCCACTTCGCCAAGCTCCTGTTCAAAGGTCGTGAGGAGTTCCTGCGCGAGCCAAGCGGCGCGGAGCAGCCAGCGGCATTGGGTGCAGTAGACGATCTCGATGCGCGGTTTGGGCATGGGGAATACTCCTGGATGGCGCGGGCGCGGGGGACTGGACACGGCGCGGCCTTCTCGGCAATAGTATGCGGCTTGCGGATTGCCGCGCCAGTGCGGCGGCGCGGAGGGTTTTGGTGGCATGGGCTTCCAGCCCATGCGGGGCGGGCCGAAGTTATCGAGAGTTGCGGACCCGTATTCCGCGGAAGCCGGAGACTTCGGCCCATTCCTCATCGGCTAGAAGCCGATGCCACCAAAGGCTGGCGCCCGCTTCTCCAGAGTTTTCTTATGCAAATTCCGGCGATCGGCGGCGAGAAACTCGCTGTGATGGGAGTAAAGAAATGAGTGCGCCGGGGGTTGATGCGGTCATTGATGTGCACCAGTTGCGCCGGGCGTACAAGGGGCGGTTGGCGCTGGACGATGTGTCGCTGCGGGTGCGGCCGGGGTGTGTGTTTGGGTTGCTGGGCGAGAGCGGGGCGGGAAAGACGACGCTGATCCGGCATTTGATCGGGTTGCTGAAGCCGCAGCAGGGGACGGTGCGCGTGTTGGGGCGCGACCCGGTGGCCGATCCCGAGGGGACGCTGGGCCACATCGGGTATCTCTCCGAAGACCGCGATTTGCCGGGGTGGATGCGCGTCGATGAGTTAATGCGATACACGCGCGGGCTGTATCCGAAATGGGACGAGGTCTTCGCGCAGGAATTGCGCGAGCGCTTCGATCTGAATCCGGCGCAGAAGGTGGGGACGCTGTCCAAGGGGCAGAAAGCGAAGGCGGGCCTCCTGTGCGCACTGGCGCACCGGCCGGAGTTGCTGATTTTGGACGAGCCGTCATCGGGCCTCGACCCCGTCGTGCGCCGGCATATCTTGAGCGCGGTGATGCGCAGCGTGGCGGCGGAAGGCCGCACAATTCTGTTCTCGTCGCACCTGCTGGACGAGGTCGAGCGCGTGGCGGACTACGTGGCAATCATCCATCGCGGCAAGCTCGTATTGTGCGATGCGTTGCCGAAGATTCTGGACGGGCACCGCCACCTTCATCTGGAATTTCCCAAGGCGCTCGCGCAGCCGCCGAAAATCGAGGGCGCGCTGCATTGCGACGGTTCGGGCACGACGTGGCGCGTGCTCTGCGGTGGCGATGCGGACCGCTTGCGCGCGCAGGCGGCGCGGGCGGGCGTGAAGGTGACCGGCGAATCGCGTGCGACGCTCGAAGACATCTTCGTGGCGCACGTGGGGTATTGAGGGCGATGGGCGCGGGCGCGATGTGGACGGTGTACGCCGGGCTGTGGCGGCGGCTGCGGCAGACTTTCATGCTCGTGATCGCGGGGACGGCCGCGGCGTACGGGCTGGTCTGGCTGGCGGACGCGCAGGGGCTGCGGCCGCACGAGCGGGACGATTCCGGCGATTTCATGGTCGCGTTTTTGATCATCGGCGTGAGCGGACTGGTGGGGGCGGCGGGCGTGCTGCTGGCGAACAGCGACGCGGAGAAGCTCGAACTCGCGCTGCCGCAGCGGATGCTGCGCATGCCGATGCGGACGTGGAAGCTGGCGCTGGTGCACATGGGTTTTGGAATGACGGCGGCGGCCGTGATTGCGGTTGGCGCAACGCTACCGGCGTTCTGGGTGTTGAAGGTGAATTTCGCGTGGTGGATGCCGGTGATGGCGGCGCTGACGTTGATGCCGCTGGTCCAGTTATGGGCGTACACGATGGGGAACGCGGGCCTGCGCGCGGCGCTGATTTCGTTTGTGCTCTATTTCGGCGGGCTGGCGTGGCTGAGTCAGCGGCCCTACGTTGTTGAACGGTTGACAACGGCGGGTCCGGCGAAGAACGCGGCCCTCCTGTTGCTATTCCTGGCGGGGGTTTACGCGCTGCTGTGGGCCGTGGCGGCCGTGCAGCGGCGGGGCGGGTGGGCGGCGAGTTTGCCGCGGCGCGGGACGGAGCTGGCAGCGGGCCGGGCGCGCAATCCGTTTCGTTCGGCGCGGGCGGCGCAGTTCTGGTTCGAGTGGCGGCAATACGGGATGTTGTTGCCGGCCTACGTGGGCGGTGCGGCGGTGGCGTATTTCGTGGGGATGCCGCTGGTGGTGGGCGTATTCCGGATGACGAATGTGACGGGGAAGTCCTCCACGGAGCCGCTCTTCCGTATCGATTGGATCTCGAGCGCGCAATACATTTGGATGGGGCTGTTTCTCTCCGCGTTCCTGGGCAGCTTGCTGGTAGGCGGCGTGATGTTCATGCGCGCGGGCCACTGGAACTCCGCGTCGAGCTATCTGCTGACGCGGCCGCTGACGTTGCTGCGGATATCGAACGCGCGGATGCTGGTGCTCGGCGCGGGTGCGGCGATCGCGCTGGGTGAGTTGGCCGCGATCACGGGGGCGATCGAGGGGATCGTGCATCTGTCGGGGGACTCGACGGGTTTCGGATTTTTCTTGCATCAAGGTTACGAGCAGCTCCCGCAGTGGCTGACGGTGGCGATGCATTTCGGATTTTTGCTGGTGTTGATGTGGGCGTGCGCGTGGCCGGTCAGCTTCGTGTTCGCACTGGGGTGTTTCGCGGTGCTCACGCTGCCCCTGCTGGGCGCGATCTGGGGCGGCGCGCTCGTCGGCGCGCTTGCGCCCGACGACGCGGCGGCGAAGGCGGCGGAATTTGGGCCGATTGCGAACTGGATTTCGGCGACACTGGCGGTGGGTGGACTGTTGGCGATGGCATGGGTGGCGAACCGGCGGCGATTTTTGCACCCGGTATTGCCGTGGCTGTGTGCGGGGATCTGGCTGGCCTACAGTTGGGCCTTTGCTCATATCATGACGCGATGGCAAATCCCGGAGGGGGCGCAGGAGTGGTATCTGCGTTTCCCGCATCCCCTCAATTGGCCGCTGTGGGTGGGGATATCCGTAGTGCCGCTGATACCGTTTTTCCTGCATCCCTTGATGCTAGCGCGGATCCGGAATCGGTAGGGCGAATTATCCACCGATGGATGATGAAAGACACCGATGACCAATCATTTTGGACCGATTGCCCCCAACACTTTAGGGGGCCCCGAGATCGGATTGCGCAGTTTCTGGCCTTGCGGGGCCGACCTTTCGTCGCCCTGAAACTCGATGGCTCCTTCGCGTGTCCAACCCTCAGACGCCCGGGAGGGACACCAACCCCGGGTGGTGTTATATTTGCATGGATTCCCCCAGCGGGATGACGAGGGAGGCCGGAGGACTATGAAGTGGACGACGATATTGGCGATTGCTTGCGCGTTGAGCGCGGCAGCGGGCGGGGCTAGCGAGGCGAAGCTCGAGCCGAGCGCGGTGCATCTCCCGAAGACGGGCGAGGGCGGCTGGTACGTGAAGTTTGGATCAATCGTGGGCCGCGCGCCGATCAAGGACCTCGTGTGGACGGGCACGGGCTTTGCCGGCACGGCGCATATCCCCGGCCAGGACCCGATGGCGATCTCGGGGACGGCCGAGGGTGAGTCGATCACGATGAACGTGCCGATTGGCAACGGTCAGGTCTTCGCACTGCAGGGCACGCTGCAACACTAAAGACAAGTACACAAGAGCGATTCGCGCGTTTGAGGCGCCCGCGGTTGACACGGGCGCCTCGCTTCTTTTTGGGCGGCCGAAAGTGCGGAAAAAATGCGTGTGGTAGAGTAAAGTTCGCAACACAGAGTCACCGGATACACAGCGAACAATCCGGGCATCGTTGATTCGTAAATCTCTTCGGGGTTCGTGTTCCGCTTAGGGGCCGATGAATCCGGACCGGATAGGCCGAGAACTCCGCTACGGATTTAAGCCGGACCTCGATTCCTGAATCGTGGAGTTTGATGAAGATTTACCACATTGATCCGATCGGCGATCCGCGTTGGCTGGCGCTGGTGGAGGCGCATCCGGAAGCGACGAGTTTTCATCATCCGGGCTGGATGCGGGCGCTGCGCGAGACCTATGGCTACGAGGCGATCGCGCTGACCACGGCTGCGCCCGGCGAGGCGCTGCACGACGGGTTGGCGCTGGGGCTGGTACGCAGCGCGCTGACGGGGCGGCGGCTGGTCTCCGTGCCGTTTGCGGACCACTGCGCGCCGCTGGCGCAGGGCGGGCGAGGAGTCGCTCGCGGCGCTCGTGCGGGCGGCGCAGGTGTTGGCGCGGGAGAAGCGGTGCAAGTTTGTGGAGTTCCGTCCCGTGTCGCCGTGGTCCGCGGAGTGTGCGGCGTCGCCCGGCGTCGGGCCGAGCTTCAAGGCGATTCTTCACCAGTTCGATCTGGCTCCGGCCGAGGAGGCGCTGCTGAAGGCCTGCCACGAGTCCTCGATCCGGCAGAGCATTCGAAGGGCGGAACGGGAAAAACTGCGGTACGATTCGGGAAACTCGGAAAAACTGCTGGACGATCTTTTTTCGCTGATGGTGATGACGCGGCGCAAGCACAAGCTGCCACCACAGCCGCGGGCGTGGTTTCGCAATCTGCTGGACTCGCTGCCGGGCATTGCGAAGATTCACGTTGCGTATCACGCGGAGAGCCCGGCGGCCGCGATATTCACGTGCGCATTCGGGCGGCGCTACATTTACAAGTACGGGGCGTCGGACCCGGCATACATGAACCTCGGCGGCACTCCGCTGTTGTTTTGGCGGGCGATTCAGGAGGCGAAGGCGGCGGGCCTGGCTTGGTTCGACATGGGCCGGACGGACATCGGGCACGAAGGTCTGGCGACGTTTAAGGAACGCTGGGGCGCGAAGCCCGCGCCGCTGGAGTATTACCGCGCGCCCGCGCCCGCGCAGGCCGATATCGGGCGGGACAGCGGATTCGTGAAATTGGCTGGGCCGGTATTCGCGCGCTTGCCCGACTCGATGTTGATCGCCGCGGGCAAATTCTTCTATCGGCACATGGGCTGAGCGCGCGCGATCAGCGCTCGTTGCCGACGACGCCGGAGTCGCGCAAGGTTTGCAGCGCGGCGGCGTCCAGTCCCAGGTCTTCTGCAAGGACCTCGGCGGTGTGCTTTCCCAGGAGCGGCGCCGCCTGGATGGGCACGTGGCTTTCGGAGAGGCGCAGAGGAAATCCGAGCAGCGGGACTTCGCCGAGGGTTTCGTGCGGGATGCGGTGGATGAATCCGCGCGATTGCAGGTGCGGATCGCTGAAGAGGTCGGTGGTATCGAAGACGGCGCTGGCCGGGATACCGCCCTCGCACAGGACATGCATGGCGTCGCGCTTGGTCCGCGCGCGGGTCCACGTCGAGATTTCGTCGCGCAGGGCGTCGGCGTGGTCGCGGCGGGCCTTGGGCTCGGCAAAGCGGGCGTCGGTGCGCAGGTCTTCGCGGCCGATGACGGTGCAGAGCTGCTCGAACATTTTCTGCGTGACGCACATAATGTAGACGTAATCGTTCGGCCCGAAGGGGGTGCAGGCGTAAAGGTTGATGACGGGATTGATGCCGTTGCCGCGGCGCTCAGCGGGCCGAGTGCCCCACTTCGAGCCTAGCGCCATGGTCGTGCGCATGAAGTACGTCACGGCCTCCTGCATGCTGATCTCGATGAGCTGGCCCTGGCCCGTGCGGAGTTTTTGGACGTAGGCCGCCGTGATGGCGAGCGCCATTTGGACGCCGGTGCCGACGTCGCCGATGGTGGGGCCGTTTCGCGTCGGGGGGCCTCCGGCTTCGCCGGTGGTGGAGAGCGCGCCCGAGGCGGCCTGCGCGACGACGTCAAAACTCTTGTATTTGGCATAGGGCCCGCTGGTGCCGAAGCCTTTGATGCGACCGTAGATGATGCCCGGGTGGATCGCCTTCATGACGTCGTAGCCGAGATTCATTTTCTCGATGACGCCGGGGCCGTAGTTTTCGACGAAAACATCGTACTTGGGGAGCATTTTGAGCAGCAGCGCGCGGCCTTCGGGGTGATGGAGGTCGAGCGTGACGCTGCGCTTGTTGCTGTTCCAATTCACGAAGTACTCGGAGTCTTCGAAGAGGCCGAGGTCGAGTCCGCGCCCCGGATCGCCGACGCCCGGCTTTTCGATCTTGACGACATCCGCGCCGAGCCAGGCGAGCGCCTGGGTGCAGGAGGTGCCGGCCTCGTATTGGGTCATGTCGAGAATTCGCATTCCATCGAGCGCGGGCATGAAAACCTCCTCGGTGCCAATCGTGCAGCGAAACCGGCATGATAACCGCGCGAGCGTGGCCGCGACAACGCGGCTGGCTTTGCAATGAGGCGCGCGGCTTTCAAATAATCCGGGCGATGGATGCGATGAAGACGAGCGAACTCTCCAAAACCGGAACTGCGCCGCGGCCCAATCACCAGGAGTGGCCGATCGCCGCGGCGATACTCGCGGGGCTGACGCTGCTCGTGTACGGCGACGTGTTGTTCAGCTTCGGGCCGCGGGTCGTGTCGAGCGAGCAGGGGGACGTGAGCCTGTACTTCGCGCCGTACCGCGCGTTTGGATTTGGCGAGTTGGCGCGCGGCAATTTCGTGCTGTGGAACCCGCACGTGTTCAGCGGCGCGCCCTTCTTCGGCGGCTTTCAGGTCGCGCTGCTGTATCCGTTGAACCTGATGTACCTGGTGTTCCCGCTGGCATTCGCGCTGAATCTCGATATTTGCGCGCACACCTTTCTGATGGGTTTCTTCACGTACCTGTGGGTGCGGCCCGGCGTGGGCCGGATGGCGCCGGCGCTGCTCGCGGCGGCGATGACGATGTTCGGCGCGGCGTTTGCCCTGCGCGTGCTCGCGGGCCAGCTCACGATGCTAGCCACGCTCTGTTACGTACCATTGCTGCTCCTGACAATCGATCGCATCTTCGACGCAGCGCCCGCCAAGGCGCCGCGGTTGGGCTGGGCGCTGCTGGGCATTCTCGCCGTAACTTTGCAGGCGCTGGGCGGCTATCCCGGGTCGCTGTTCATGACGGCGTTCACGGCGGGGGTGTACTGCGCGATTCGATTCGCGATCGCGCGCGGTCGCCTCGGCGCGATCGTGCCCCTGGCGGCGATCGCGATTGTGCCCGTGGGCATCGCGTGCGTGCAGTTGTGGGCCGGCGCGGAGACGGCCGCCGAGAGCATCCGGGCGGGCGGCGGGTCCTACGCGTTTGCCACCTCATACTCCTTTCCTCCGGAGAACTTGTTGAGCCTGCTCGCGCCGGGGATGCTGGGCGACGACACGCGCGCGGTGTATTGGGGCCGGTGGAATTTTTGGGACGCGTCGCTGTTTTGCGGCATCGCTGGGCTTGTGTTTGCTGTCGCGGGTGTGGGGTATGGGCGCCGGTGGAGCAGCGCGGCCGCGGCGTTCATCGTGCTGCTGATCGCGGCGATTTCGCTGGGGCGCTATACGCCGCTGTATCAATTTTTTCACGCCTACGTGCCGGGGTTCGCGCATTTCCGCGCGCCGTCGAAGTTCGCGTTTTTCGCGGCGCTTTTTTTGGCACAACTGGCCGCCTTCGGATTGGACGCGCTGATGGCGCGTCCGTCGCGCGCGCGGTGGTTCGGATGGGCCTCCGGCGCGCTGGCGGCGGTGTTGGCGGCCGCGGCGGCCGGCGTGACGATCGCGGCGCGGGGCGGCGGCGAGGACACGCCCTGGCGCGAACTGCTGGCGTGGGCCCGCGCGCGCCCCGATGTGTACATGTGGGTGTCGTCCTCCACCGGCGAATTCGCGGCGCAGGCCGAGCGGCTCGCGCGCGACGGGCTGCTGATTGCGGCCGCGACCGCCGCGATCGTGTGCCTGTGCCTGTGGGCGGGCCGGCGGCACCCGGCATTCTTGCTCGCGGCGGGACTCGTGGGCGTGGCCGAGGTGGCCGTGTTCGCCCGGACGCATCGGCAGACTTTTGAATTGGCCTTCGGCGAGCGGCCAGCGGTGAACGCGGCCTACGCGCAGTGCGCGAACGGCGAGCGCGTGCTGGACATGGTGCGCTTCGACAGCCGCGTCCGGAATTATGCGATGGAGGTGGGCGGGCAGGCGGTCTTCGGGTACGACCCCGTGATCCTGCGGCGCTACGGCGAATTCATGTCGTTTGCCGCGGCGGGATTCGCACACGCCAAGGAAGTGAACGAGCGGATTTTTATCGCGGGCGACGATCCCTTTGGCGTCGCGCTGAACCGGGGATTCAACCGGCATACGGAAAAGGGACTCGAACGGGGCCAGAAGTTTCTCGCGCTGGCGCGTCCGCGATTTATCGTGCGTGCGCCGGTGGCGACGCAGTACCGGGATTTCGTGACCTATCTGACGAAGGCCTCCGCGCCGCTGTCCGCCCGCGGAGAGGACATCGCCATCGAATTTCCAGACGAGGAGAGTTTCTACGAGTTGCCGGTGGCGTACCCGGAATTTTTTCTGGCGGACCAGTATCTGATCAAACCGTCGACGATTGAGACCTTGTATGAACTGGCGACGACCGGGGTGGACTTCGCGCGCACGGCCGTGCTCGAGCAGGAGCCGGACCCCGCGCCGAGCGCGGCGGGACCCACACCGGGCCGGGTGCAGGTCGTGGAGCGGTCCACCGACCACGTCACGCTGCACGTGGAGACGCCGGTGAGCGCGATTCTGATGATATTGAATTCGTACAGCGCAGGTTGGCGGGTCGTCGCGGCGCCAGGCAGCGCGCAGGCGGAGTACCGCGTGTTACCGGCGGACTACGCCTTCATGGCGGTGCCGCTGGCCGCGGGCGCGCACGATTTCCGGCTCGAGTATTCCCCGAAGGGTTACCGTTACGGCCGGTGGATATCACTGGCGAGCCTGGCGTCGTATCTTGCAGTGGCCGCGTGGTGGTGGTTGCGGCGCAAGGTGACGCAGGTCAAGGGCCCTGCGGCGGAAATCCGGTGAGTCCGGGATCGAGCTGCACGCCGAAGCTGTTGAGCGCCATGGAGACCATGTTGTACTGGCCCACGGTGAAGACCAGGTCCATCATTTGTTGGGTGTCGTAGGTTTTGGCAAGTGCGCTCCAGGTCTCGTCGGAAATGAACGCGTCTTCGTGGAGTTCGTCGACGGCTTGGATCAGCAGCGTGTCGTGGCCGGCAAGTCCGGCGGCCTCGGGGCCGTCCATGATGCGCTGCAAGTCGGCGTCGGAGAGGCCTGCGGCCTTGCCGATGCGCGCGTGCTGGGCCCACTCGTATTCGGAGCGGCAGAGCCAGCCGATGCGCAGGATGAGGACTTCGCGGTCGCGCGCCGGCAGCGTGCTACGGCTGAGGATGTGTCCGCCGAATTGCAGCCAGTCCTTGGCGAGGGCCGGATGATTGGCCATGGTGGTAAAGACATTCCACGCGCGGCCCTGCGCCTCGAGCGGGGCGAGAATCTCGCGCTGCGCGCCGGTCCAGGCGTCCTTGGCGACGGGCGCGATGCGCGGCTGGGCGAGCCGTTGCGCGCCGGCGCGTTTCATAAACCACAGGTTTGTTGAGATGGATGCGGCCAGCGTAACGCCGAGCGCCGCAAGCCATAGGGTTGAATTACGGTGCCGCGGATTCATTGGCATTCTCCCGGAATTTGCGCTATGGGGCAGCGTATCAAGTTGCGGGAGGCGCGACAACAGATGCATGCGCGTGGCCGCGGGCGAGCCGGGTACCCCTGCACCCCCGTACCCCTGGGTGGGTCCGTGGGAAGTGGTGGAGGTAAGGGGAATCGAACCCCTGGCCTCTTCGCTGCCAGCGAAGCGCTCTCCCAACTGAGCTATACCCCCACGGGATCCGCCGTGGCGCGGCAGAACGGGAATTATAGGCGACGCGCGGGGATGAGTCAACGGAATCGCCGCGCGTTTTGCCGGCGCGCGTACTTTTGAAGGCATTTCCGGCGTATGTTAGCCTAGTGGGCTTGGGAACGTCGCGCGGGGGGCGCGCGACGGGCCGAATCGCTGTTATCCACGAAGGAGTTTTTCGCGTGCTTCTCAATGAAATCAACCGCCACAAACGGCTAGTGATGGTGTTAATTTTCGGGTTCATCGGGGTGCCGATGACCTTGGTTTTCATTCCGGGCCAGGTGGGCCTGACGGACTTCTTCCGCGGCCGGACAAAGAACGCGCCCGTGGCGATGGTGGGCAAGACGCCGGTGTCCGCGCAGGAATTCGTGAACGTGTTCTCGCGCGTGCAGGACGAGCGGTCGCGGGCCGGTCAGGAGGCCGGCGCGAAGGACCTCGTGGCGGACGGCACCGTCGACGCGATCATGGAAAACCTCGTGCAGGGGGCGCTGATCACGGAGAAGACGCGGACGGAGCCGATCCATCCGGATCAGAAGTATCTGGAGGAGCGCCTGCGCAAGGAGCAGATTTTCCAGAATGAAAAGGGCGAATTCGACGCGGGTGCGTATAACCAGTGGGTGACGGCGAACACGCGCGGCGGCGCGAACTGGGACGCTATCTACGCGGGCATTTCCGAAGGCGTGAACCAGGAAGCCTACGTGAAGCTGATCGGCGCGGCGACCCGCGTACCGGAGAGCGACGTGCGGCGGCAGTTTTATGACCAGAGCACGAAGATGAAAATAAAAGCGGCCACGGTCGCGCCGAAGGTCGAGCTGAGCGACGAACAATTGCGCGCGTATTACGACGGGCACCTGCCCAATTTCATGACCCCCGATGCCCGGATCGCGCAATTTGTGTCGATCTCGCTGGAAGCGCCGGTACCGCCGCTGGTGCAGGAACTGGTCGATCGGGCCAACGCGGGCGAAGATTTCACTGCGCTCGCCACGGCGAATTCGCAAGGCGTGGACGCGGACACGGGCGGGGACATGGGCTGGCTCACGGAATCGCCCGCGCTCCGGGAGCACGAGAAGGTGCTCTTCGAGATGCAGCCCGGCGAGGTGCGCGGACCGATCGAGAGTTTCTTCGGACTACACCTCTATAAAGTCGAGGAGACGCGACAAAACGATCAGGGCGCGCGCGAGGTGCATGCGCGTCAGATCGTGATTCGGCCCGAGCTACCCGAAGAGGAGCGCAAGGCGCGCGAGGTCCGGGCCGCGTCGCTGGCGGCCGAGGCGGCCGAGGGCGAGCTCGACCTGACGGAGCTGGCGGCGGCCGAGGGTCTCGAGGTGAAAAAGACCGATCGCTTCGACAGCACTTCGCAGAAAATTGAAGGCATCGACGAGGCGGACGCGCATCCCTTTCGTACGGAGACGCTGAAGCTGCTGATGGGCCAGGTGTCCGGCGTGATCACCGGGATGCGGAATCTCTACCTGGCCGAAGTGGTGGAGGTGACGCCGCCGGCGCAGCGGAGCTTCGAGGACGCGCTCGAGGACGTGAAAGCGGAGGCCATCCGCGAGCACAAGGAAACGCCGGAGTATCAGAAGCGCGTGTACGATTACGTGGCGAAGATTGTCACGCAGGCCAAGAGCATCGAAGACATGAAGACGATGTTCCCCGAACTGGAAGTGGAGATTAAGACAACGGACTCCTTCGGCATCGGCGACATGCTGTTCAACCAGGGCATTCTGATGGACGGGCGCTCGCTGCTCTCGCGCATCATGAACAAGAACCCGGGGGATTTCGTGGGGCCGATTTACGACTTGTTGCGGGTGCCGAATTTCGTGGAAGTCGTCGAGCGCACGGTGCCCGAGGGGGACACCTGGGAGCAGCAGTTCGCTACGGAAAAAAAGGCGATCCGCGAGGACATGGTGCGAATGCGCCGCTCGCAGTTGCAGGCGGACTACCTCCAGCACACACAGGCGCAGTTCATCAAAAACGCGCTGGTGCAGCAGGACATCGAACTGGTTTACACCATCCTGGGATTGGACAAAACACCCGCCGCCCCGTCGCCAGCCCCCGAGGCTCCCGCGCAAGATCCGGCCGCCGCGCCGGATGTGGCCACACCGGTCATCGAAACAGCAGCGCCGGCCGCGCCCGCGGCCGAGCCGGAGACAGAGGCGAAACCTTAAGGGCGTTTTACAGAAGGTAACGAAGAGAACGAAGAACCGATCGGTGTCTTCTCGTGGGCCGGGGCGCGCCAATACATTTGAAGAGTAAATGCCCCGTCCTCATTTTCAGACAACTGTGTGTTGACTGCGCCGGAACATTTAAATCTGTCATTCTGAACGGAGTGAAGAATCTCCCCGTCGGCCC
>JBCLBO010000025.1:0-35861 GCA_038916785.1 Candidatus Hydrogenedentales bacterium
CGTACAACGCGTGCGGCGCGCCATCGAGGCCATCGGCGCCGATGCCATCCGCGAAGCCGAGAAGCGCGTCGCCGCCGTGTACGGTGGGCCGGGGTACGAGGGCGAGTAGAATCGCTTCGGTCGCGCGGGAGCGCGACCCTCCCCCCTGCGCGCCGCGGACGCGCGGGCTGTCCTTATTTCCTTGCATCGCGCGCGGGGCGTTTCGTAGACTCTGCCGTTCGTACCTTAACTTTCCGCTGCGAGAGGCGCGCGCGCGATGGACATCCTCAATGGCATTCGTGTCGTCAGCCTGGCGATCAATTTGCCGGGGCCGAGCGCGGCGCAGCGCCTGACGGAGCATGGCGCGCAGGTGGTGAAGGTCGAGCCGCCCACCGGCGATCCGCTGAGCTACGCGAGCGCGGCCTACTACACCGAAGTCACCCGAGGGCAGGAAGTCGTCCGGCTCAACGTCAAAGACCCGGCGGACTCGGCGAAGCTGATGGAGCTGCTCGGCAAGAGCGATCTCTTCCTCACCTCCCACCGCACGCAGGCGCTGGAACGGCTGGGGCTCGGATGGGACGCGCTGCACGCGAAATTTCCGCGGCTGTGCCAGGTGGCGATCGTCGGCGAACTCGCGCCGCGCGACAACGTGCCGGGGCACGACCTGACGTATCAGGCGATCAACGGCCTGCTGGATCCGCCGCACATGCCGCGCGCGCTGCTGGCGGACCTGGGCGGCGCGGAGCGCGCATTTTCGGCGGCGCTGGGCGTGTTGTTGCATCGCGAACGGCGCGGCGAGGCGAGGTATGTGCAGGTGTCGTTGGCGGATGCGGCGAAGTCCTTCGCACCGCCGATTCGCCACGGGTTCACGGTGCCCGGCGGAGGACTCGGCGGCGGCGTGCCGTGTTACGGTATCTACAAAGCGAAGGACGGCTACGTCGCCATCGCGGCGCTGGAGCCGCATTTCATGCAGCGCGTGCACGAGGTGCTCGGATTACCAAACGCGACGCACGAACAACTCGCAGCGGCCTTCGCGGGAAAGACGAAAAAGGATTTGGAAATCTGGGCCGAGCAGAACGACATTCCGCTCGCTCCGGTGAATTCACTGTAGGGGCGGCCCCCTGTGGCCGCCCTGCGTTTTCCAGCGTACGAGAGAATCGGGCGGCCACAGGGGGCCGCCCCTACGGGGAGCGATCATGAATATCAGCGGTAGCACATTCATTGTGACCGGCGGCGGGTCGGGCTTGGGCGAGGCGACGGCGCGCCTCTTTGCGGCGTCGGGCGCGAACGTCATCGTCGCGGATATGAAGAAGGACCACGCGGAGAAGGTGGCGGCGGCGATCGGGAAGACCGCGCGGGCGATCGAGTGCAACGTGACGAACGACGACCAGGTAAAGGCGGCGATCATGCTGGCGAAGGAGAGCTTCGGCAAGCTGAACGGCGCGATCAATTGCGCGGGCGTGGGCGCGGCCGCGCGCGTGACGAGCAAGGGCGGGCCCTTTGACCTGGGCATGTTCCGCTTCGTGATCGAGGTGAATCTCATCGGCACGTTCAACGTGATCCGGTTGTGCGCGCAGGAGATGACGGAGATGGAGCCCGATGCCGCGGGCGAACGCGGCGTGTTTGTCAACACGGCGTCGGTCGCGGCCTTCGAGGGACAGATCGGCCAGGCGGCCTACTCGGCGTCAAAGGGCGGCGTGGTTTCGATGACGCTGCCGATCGCGCGCGAACTGGCGCGCTACGGGATGCGCGTCATGACCATCGCGCCGGGGTTGTTCAACACTCCCATGCTGGCGGCGCTGCCGGACGAGGCGAAGAAATCGCTCAGCGCGCAGGTGCCCTTCCCATCGCGGCTCGGCGAGCCTTCGGAGTTCGCGCTGCTCGCCAAGCAAATCGTCGAGAACCCGATGCTAAACGGCAGCACGATCCGGCTCGACGGCGCGATCCGCATGCAGCCGAAGTAAGTCGGCCCCTGGCAGCGGTGCTTGGCTGCGACGTGTCGAGTGAGTAGGATACACGGTGGCCCATAGGTCAGGGGGATCTGTCATGTTTCGATTTGCTAGCCGCACCTTCATCAAGGGACTCGCCGTCGTCCTTCCGGTCGCAGCTGCGGTGTATGTCGTGATGTGGCTCGGCGGCGGCCTCGACCGCGTCATGGGCGGAATATTTCGCTTGATTCTGCCCAGCCGGTGGTACGTGCCGGGTTCCGGCATCGTCGTGGCAATCGTCGGCGTGTTTCTAGTCGGATTGCTTATGTATCCGCTGCTCACACGAAAGTTTATCGAGCGCGTGGACGGGTTGTTGCGCAGGATCCCGCTGTTTGCGAGCATCTACAGCCCCGTCAAGGACCTGCTCAACCTGCTCGGCGGCAGCGTCGAGGCGCGGTTAGGGCAGGTTGTATTTGTGAAGATTCCCGGCATCGGATTCGAAGCGCTTGGATTCATTACGCGCGAATCCACCGAAAACATTCGGCAAGGCATCGTCCCGCCGGGCCATATCGTTGTGCTGCTCCCGTGGAGTACGCAGATCGGTGGGACCAGTTTCATCGTGCCGCGTAGCGCCGTGCGGCCGGTGGATATGTCGGTCGAGGAAGGATTGCGGTGGGCGCTCACGGGCGGCGTGTCCGCTCCAAAGAGAAAAGAGACGGTGGCCTTGCTGGAGAAGCCTGTGTGAACAAATCGCTGTTTGATCTGCGCGGCAAAACGGCGCTGGTGACGGGCGGGAACTCGGGGATCGGGCTGGGCTTTGCCGAGGGCCTTGCGATGCACGGCGCGGACGTGTGCATCTGGGGCACGAACGCCGGCAAGAACGCGAAAGCGCTGGAGCACCTGAAACAATTCGGCACCAAGATCGAAGCGATGCTGTGCGACGTCGGCGATCGCGCGGCGGTCGAGAAGACGTTCGCGCAGACGGTCGAAAAATTCGGACACATCGATTCGTGCTTCGCGAACGCGGGCGTCGGCAGCAAGGGCACGCCCTTTGTCAACATGGACCTCGCGGAGTGGCAGTCGATATTTCGCGTGAACATGGAAGGCGTGTTCCACACCTTGCAGTTCGCGATCCGGCACATGGTCGAAAGGAAGATTGCGGGCTCGCTGGTCGTGACGAGCAGCGGCTCTGCAATCTTCGGCGCGCCGCGCACGGAGCACTACGCCGCGACGAAGGCGGGCGTGCTCGCGATGATGCGCGGGCTGGCGGTGGAGCACGCGCGCCACGGCATTCGGTCGAACGCGATCGTGCCCGGCTGGATCGAAACGCCAATGACGGACAAGTTCATCAACCTCGATCTGTACAAGCAAAAGGTCCTCACGCGCATCCCGCTGCGCCGCTGGGGCACGGGCGACGACTTCCGCGGCCTCGCCGTGTACCTCGCGAGCGACGCTTCCGCGTATCACACCGGCGACATGCTGACGATCGACGGCGGGTATGAGTGCTTCTGAGTTGCGCGGTGCGACAGGGGTGCAGTAAGGTGCGGCGTCAGTCCGGTTAATTGGGAGGTCACGCGCATGACCAAATCGTCGCCCGAGCGATATCGGAAATACTGGAGGGTGAACAATCGCATCATCGGCGCGCTGCTGGTGGTGTGGGGCCTGGTTTCGCTGGGCGGAGGCGTTCTCTTTGTCAAACAATTAAACGCATTCCAGTTCTTCGGATTGCCGCTGGGTTTCTGGATCGCACAGCAGGGCGCGATTTACGTATTCGTCCTGATCGTCTTCGTGTATGCGCGCGTGATGGACGCGGTGGACCAACGCTACAAGGTGGACAAGTAACCGATGTTCACCACCGGCGTCTGGACCTTCCTGTTCATCCTCATCACCTTCACCACGTACTTGTATATCGGATGGCGGTCACGCGTGCGCGAGTCGGCGGGATTCTACATCGCGGGGCAGGGCGTGCCGGCGATCGCGAACGGCGCGGCGACGGCGGCGGACTGGATGAGCGCAGCGTCGTTCATGTCGATGGCGGGCCTCATCTCGAACATGGGCTACGACGGCTCCGTGTATTTGATGGGATGGACGGGCGGCTTCGTGCTGCTCGCGCTGTTGCTCGCGCCGTACCTGCGCAAGTTCGGCAAGTACACCGTGCCCGATTTCGTGGGCGATCGTTACTACTCGAATTTCGCGCGTGTGGTAGCGGCGATCTGCGCGATTTTCATTTCGATGACCTACGTAGCCGGTCAGATGCGCGGCGTGGGGATCGTGTTCAGCCGCTTCCTCGGCGTCGATATCAGCGTCGGCGTGATCGTCGGCGTGGTGATCGTGGCGTTTTTTGCCGTGTTGGGCGGGATGAAGGGAATCACCTGGACGCAGGTCGCGCAGTACGGCGTGTTGATCGCCGCCTTCCTAATACCGGCGATTGCGATCGCGTTCAAGCTGACCGGAAACCCTGTGCCACAAATAGCGTTTACCTCGAGCGATATCGTCGAGCGGCTGAACGGGATGCTGACGGATTTGGGGTTTGCTTCGTACACGGAGCCCTTCGCGGCGGGGAAACGATCGCGGATTGACGTGTTCTGCATTACGCTGGCGCTCATGGCGGGTACCGCGGGCTTGCCGCATGTCATCGTGCGGTTTTACACCGTGCCCAGTGTGCGCGCTGCGCGATACTCCGCCGGTTGGGCGCTGATTTTTATTGCGCTGCTGTATACGACAGCGCCGGCGCTCGCGGCGTTCGCGCGCTTCAATTTGGTCAACAGCCTCCACGGCGCGAAGGTCGTGTCGGTCGAAAAAGCGGCGGACGCTACCAAGAAGGACGTGTACACGTTGTCGGCGACCGAGGGCGGCGCGGAGCGGTTGGCGTGGTCGCAGGAATGGCAGAAGACGGGCCTGCTTGGAATTGATGACAAGAACGGCGACGGCGTGCTGACGATGTCCGGCGACGCGGCGATGAACGAAGTCAGAATCGATGCGGACATCATCGTGCTGGCGACGCCGGAGGTGGCGGGATTGGCGGGCTGGGTGACGGCGCTGGTGGCGGCGGGTGCGCTCGCGGCGGCACTGTCCACCGCGGCGGGATTGCTACTGGTGATCTCGAGCTCGATCGCGCACGACATTTATTTCCGGCTGATCAACCCGAAGGCGGACGAAGCGCACCGCGTGTTCGTCGGGCGGATCATGGTGATTGCGGCGGTGGTGGTGGCGGGATACTTCGGGGTGAACCCGCCGGGGTTTGTCGGCGAGGTCGTGGCGTTTGCCTTCGGGCTGGCCGCGGCTAGTTTCTTCCCGATCCTTCTGTTGGGGATTTTCAGCACGCGCGTGAACCGCGAGGGCGCCGTGTGCGGAATGCTGGCTGGCATCGCGTTCACCGCGGCCTACATCATTGGCGCGCAGTTTTACGGCATGAAACCCTGGTGCTTCGGGATCTCCGCCCAGGGCATCGGCGCAGTCGGCATGCTGCTCAACTTCGCGGTCACGATCGCCGTCTCAGCCGTCACACCCGCGCCGCCCGCGCACATCCGCGAACTGGTCGAGCATCTGCGCCACCCGGACCATCCCGGACCGGCAGTCATTCTGGACGAGGCTACGGAGTAGGCGTGAGGTCCGTGGAGAGAGTGGATAGACGCGCGCCAAGCCCAGAATTCGGCCACCGATCGGGCGGAAATTACGGACACGAATACTTACATTCTATATGCACGCCTCGGATCGCACGACGTCAGTTTGCGAGCCGTGAGCCCCGATACGTCCGAACACTAGAGATATTCCTCATTGGGTGCGCCGAACTCTCTGGCGTCCATAAACGACATCAAATCTACGGAATTGGAACGGAGCGCACAAGAATCGCAAGTGCATACTGCGAGGGAAACTATTGACATTGACACCTTACAGAATTAACGGGTATCCTTGCTCCGAGACTTTAATGCCAACTTGAGTCTGAGTGCTCAGATGACGATAATCCATTAGACTTTCGAAGAGTATAGAACATGCCATTCAAATCAAGTCGCAGCGATTTAACTGTCCAAGAGAACCTATGAGTCCCATAAAGCCTAGTCGGCCACTCAAAGTGCTTCCGGCAACCGAATTACAGCAGTTCTTGGAAGATTTGAACCAATTTCTCTCTCTACCAGATAGCGAACAGACGGAGATAGCGGCGTTCTATGTGTCTCGGGACTTACCTTACACCAAAGTCAAGAAGGACGAGATCGAGGCGCTCCAATCAAAGCTTGCACTTACAGAAGATCAATTAGAAGCGTTGACGAAGGCAATCTCCTATCTCATAAGTCAGCTTGCGCTCGAACGTACGACACTTTCAGACATCCAGCAGGATTTCGAGTCCGTTCAGCTCGGGGATCAGTTCTCAAAGGTAAGTTCGTTCTTGATTGAAGTCCAATCGAAGCATCCTGATTTGGCGAGGAGCGCAAGAAAGGCGCTCGCCGGCACCCAGACCGTTGACACCGCAGAAGGTATGAGTTTTTCTATCGACATGCGCGCAATCTTTAAGGGAGACCAATTGATCGACTTGGCACCTGTGCTCTTGGTACGTCTCGAACTCGAGGGTTCCAATGAATCACACGAGGTTGTGTTCCAATTGAGCAAGGAAAAACTACTTCAGTTGAGCAATGAACTGATAAAACAACATAAGCGACTTGAAACAGCAGAAAATCGGGTTACTCTTATAAACGAGACAAAAACGGTATGAACGATAGATCGTCTGCAAAACACGAATCCACAAGCGATCTGGGCGGCGCGTTGTTAGAAACTGAGCTGTCCGATAGGCCGCGTAGCTATAGCCCATACAAGTCGAGAGAAGGGAAAAAAACTCTTCAGCATTCGATATACGGCGAGGACGCGATCGCTTTAGAAATCTCGCATCGCACAGAGGCCAAGGATCCAATGATCCACCACACGAGAGTCGAGGATTGGCTCGAAAACATCAGGTGGATGATTGAGGTAGGTCTGCCGGATATAAGGGACATTCGAGACCAATCAGCATTTGACGAACTTGCCCGCGTCAGAGATCTTATTTGCGGCCACCTTACAAACATCGACAGAGTTCTAAATGCACGCAATAGCGAGAAGTCCGAATCGAATATCGACGACCCCGAGAATGATCTACGCGTCGACGGGGGCGAGCGTGTAACACTCAGAACAAGGGTACCCGAGACGTCGGACCACTTCTTTCAAGACTTATGGCACTACTACAAGGGACGTTTCGAACCTCTAGGCTTCGGTTGCGTGATCGTTTCCCCAGAAGCTGAGAGTGATTTGAAGTCACGCGGGCATGATATTGAGCGTGTCGACTTTCATGGTCTGATCGCTGATCGGGGGAGTCTAATTGAATATTGGAAACGAAGAGTTTCGACGTATCCCAAATGATCTAGACTGCGTGATATGACCGGAGTCAACGATAATCAACTTACACGAGTGTGGATATGTCTTCCGCTATCTGATCGAACTCTCATTCTCGTAAATGATGTTATTACGATCACTGCGATCTCTTTTGGAGGATGCACTTACACGAAAGCGAGTCTCCCCGCATCAGTTCAAGGAATCTGGACTAATTCCAGCGGTAACCTCGATACTGACAGGGATGTTGTAGTTATTATTGCCGACGTTCCCCTTAAGGGACGCACTTCGTTTTTCAACGATCTTGCCAAAATTAAGAAAATGATCGAATCAATCGAAGAACTGGCATGGATCACCTACCATCAAGTGGAGTCTCTGGGTTAGTCTGGTGATTGTAGATTTATAAATTCACCCAGAGTCCATCCTCATGAAGCGGCAAGAACTATCGTCAAATTCGTAACGTCTGTTTACATGTAAACTAATGTAGTGTGTGTCTTGGGATACTGATATCTAACCGCATTCGGGCATGAAACTCAGGAGCGTGCGAATCTGCCATGAGAACCATTTCGCGGGTGGCGGTGTTGGGGTCGGGGGTGATGGGCGGGGCGATTGCCGCGCACCTGGCCGACTGAAAAATTCCAAGTCTGGTGCTCCATCGCGGGTGGGGTCGAGTCGCTAGACAAGAATTCCCGTTGCTCGCCGTTTGCCGGTGCCTATTCTCCAACCTCAAGAAAATCCTCGACGGCTTTTTCGACGCCGGCGCGGGAGAGGTTTGGGTACTTGGCGTAGGCGGAATCGGGGATCTCGCGGACCAATGACCGGAATTTCCTGGGATCGACCAAGCCGCTGCGCAGAAAATTTCGCGCGTCGTCGAGATCGCGTTGAAAGCCCCGGACGATCTTTGCCAGGAGTTGCGTATGCGGATCGTAATGGTAGAACGCGATGGGGCCGATCTTGTCGATGTGAACGTGACGCTCGTTGCTGCCTTTCAGCAAAGGGACGAAATCGTCGGGCCGGGCGAATTCAACATTGATGTCCAAGCGCTCCTTGATACCTTGAATGTCCCGAAAGACCTCGTCTCGGTCGGCGGAAAGGTCGACATCCACCGATGCGCGGCGCCACCCCAGCAAGACCGCCGTTCCTCCACCGGTGAGATATACGCGATTGGAAGAACGGCGCGGCGCAGTTTGCGCCAATTCCTTCATGAGCGCGAGTAGGCGGTCGCGAGTGAGCGCATTGCGCATGAGGGTTTTACGTCACTCGCGCACGGGCACAGGCGTCGGCAAAGGACGCGGCTTGGCGGAGATAGGCGAGGTATCGGGCGTGCGCCAAGTCCTTGCTCGTCGTTTCGAGCATCCGGTACAGGCCGATGTCGGCATCTCGAAATAATGGACGGGGCAGCGGCACGCCTTCACGCTCGAGCCGGGACGCGGCCAGTGACACGAGCAAACTCTCGATGGATTTTCGACCGGCGCAAAGATCGTCCAAGCCGGCGTCGATGATCTCGGCTCCGGGAAGCCCGAGGGCTTTGAATCGGCTGTGGCCAAAGCGTACCTTGATCCAGCGCCGCATGACGGCGTGGCGAGCGGACGCGCTTCGGGATCGGGGCGACATGCGCTCGGCGCGCGCGCGGCCCCCGGCCCTGCCGTAAGCTCGAAAGCGCTCACGCACGCTGTGAGGAAGTCTCATGACAAGAGCATTGTACCAAGGGGGTACGTATAACACAAACGACCATCGGGGCCGCCGATTGCGCGCACGGCGGGGGACTCTGTTAACATGTAGACTAATCGGTTTCGGAAGGAGTTCAGCGAGCATGCGTACCATTTCGCGGGTGGCGGTGTTGGGGTCGGGGGTGATGGGCGGGGCGATTGCCGCGCATCTGGCCAATTGCGGGATTCCGAGCTTGATGCTGGACATCGTGCCGCCGAACCTTTCTGAGGCGGACAAGAAAAACAAGGCCAAGCGGAACGAGTTCGCGGCGAAGAGCAAGGCGATGCTCTCGAAGACGAAGCCCTCGCCCATTTATCGCGCGTCGTACCTCGACCGGATCGAGATCGGGAATTTCGAGGACGACATGGCGCGGATATCCGGCTGCGACTGGATCATCGAGGTGGTGAGCGAGCGGCTGGACATCAAACTGAAAGTGTTCGAGCAAGTGAAGAAGCACCGCAAGCCGGGGACGATCGTGTCGTCGAACACGAGCGGCATTCCGTTGAAGTCGATGGTGAGCGCGATGGACGACGAGCTGCAGCGGCATTTCCTCGGCACGCACTTCTTCAATCCGCCGCGGTATTTGAAATTGGTGGAAATCATCCCCGGGCCGAAGACCGATCCGGCGATCATTCACTTCATGGCGGGGGTGCTGGAAAACGATCTCGGCAAGGGCGTGGTGTATGCGAAGGACACGCCGAATTTCATTGCGAACCGCATCCTGACCTTTGGCTCGCAATACATCGCGTACGAGATGCTGAAGGACGGGCTGAGCGTCGAGGAAGTGGACGCGGTGACGGGGCCGGCCGTCGGCCATGCGTCTTCGGCGACGTTCCGCACGGCGGATCTCGTGGGGCTGGACACGCTGGTGAGCGTGGTGGGCAACGTGCGCGACAACTGCCCGAACGACGAGCAAATCGGGATGATGCAGATTCCGCCGTTCTTGCAGAAGATGGCCGAGCGCAAGATGCTGGGCGACAAGACCGGCGGCGGCTTCTACAAGGCGACGGACCAGCGCGACGAGAAGGGCAAGCGCGTGATCCTCGGGCTCGACCTGAACACGCTGGAGTACCGCGATCCGGTGCGTGTGGAGTTCCCGTCGTTCAAGGCGGCGCGCAAGGCGGAGACGCTCGAAGAAAAAACGAAGATCATGCACACGGGCGAGGACAAGGGCGCGCAGTTCGCCTGGAAGGTCTTCGCGAACACGGCGATTTACGCCGCGAACCGCATCCCGGAGATCGCGGACGATATCGTGAACATCGACAACGCGTGCCGCTGGGGCTTCGCGTGGGAGATCGGCATCTTCGAGACCTGGGACGTGCTCGGGTTTGACGCGGTGTGCGCGCGGATGGAGAAGGACGGACTCACGCTGCCGCCGATCGCCGTGGCGATGAGGGCGGCGGGTGCGAAGTCCTTCTACACCTTTGAAGGCGGGCGACAGGCGTACTTCGATGCGGCGGCGAAGGGGTACAAGGCCGTCGCGCAGAACCCGAACATTGTCCACCTGCCGGCGCTGAAGAAGAACAACAAGATCGTGAAGGAAAACGAGAGCGCTTCGCTGGTGGACCTCGGCGACGGCGTGATTGGCTGCGAGTTCCACACGAAAATGAACAGCATCGACGCGGGCATGGGCGAGATGATCCGCGACATGGTGCTGATGCTGAATGAGGGCAAGTTCGAGGGCGGGGTCATCGGCAACCAGGCGGAGCACTTCTGCGCCGGGGCCAACGTGTTCCTGATCCTCGGCGAGGCGATGCAGAAAAATTGGGACAACATCAACAAAGCGGTCGATGATTTGCAGCAGGCGTTGATGGGCGTGCGCTTTTGCAAACGGCCGATCGTGACCGCGCCGCACCACTTCACGCTGGGCGGCGGCTGCGAAATATCGCAGGCCGGGGCCCGCGCGGTGATCGCGGGCGAGACCTATGGCGGACTGGTCGAGGTGGGCGTTGGCCTCATCCCGGCGGGCGGCGGCTGCAAGGAATTGTTGCGCCGTGCGCACAAGTATGTGCCGGAGAATGTCGGCGACGCCGAGCTGTTCCCCTTTGTGCAACGCGCGTTCGAGAACATCGCGCTGGCGAAAGTGAGCACGAGCGGCGCGGAGATGATCGAGAATGGCCACCTCGATGAGAACGATTTCATCTGCCCGAGCTTCGACCAACAGATCAAGCGCGCAAAGGACGTCTGCCTTGGGCTGGTGAAAATGGGATACAAGCCGCCACTCCCCGCGACGTTGACGGCGCTGGGCGAACCGGCGCGCGCGAAGTTCCGCATCGCGCTGTATGGGTTCCAACTGGGCGGCTTCGCGAGCGAGCACGACGCGTTGATCGCGGAGAAAGTCGCGCATGTGCTGACGGGAGGCGATCGCCGGCCCGGGACGAAAATGACCGAGCAGGATGTATTGGACTTGGAGCGCGAAGCGTTCGTGAGTTTGGTTGGGACCGAAAAGTCGCAGGCACGCATTCAGCAAATGTTGATGACGGGGAAACCGCTAAGGAACTAGCCGACAGGATTACAGGATTGACAGGATTTTGTCTTGGAATACGGTGAAATCACTGAAGCGATCATTGGATGCGCTTTCAGGGTATTCAATGGCATGGGGTTTGGATATCTTGAAAGCGTGTATGAGAAGTGTCTATTGATCGAACTTGAGGAGGCCGGATTACCGGCGGAACCCCAAGTTTCGATTCCTGTTGAGTACCACGGGCGCTCTGTTGGAAATTTCATTGCGGATATCCTAGTGAGAGACACGGTAATTGTCGAGCTAAAGTCAGTACGGACCTTAGAGCGGAGCCACGAGGTGCAGCTTGTCAGTTACTTGGTATCGACCGGGAAGCCAGTCGGATTGCTGATCAACTTTGGCGAGACTGGCGTGCAAATTAAAAGAAAGGTGCGCCAGCTATGACGAATGGACAGAATGGCGGCGGTTACGAGCACCTCTTGCAGGTGAGTCGTGAGTATCGATAGCGAACCATTCAACACAATTGTTTTATAGACCGCGTCAAATGAATTCGCACACGATTGAACGAGACTATGCAATAGAAATCCAGTTCATCCTGTAATCCCGTCTAAATCAAGAAGGAGATCAAGCCGATGTCAATGAAGAATGTTTTTGTCGTATCCGCTACCCGCACGGCCGTCGGCAAGGCCCCGCGCGGGACGCTCAAGGAATTTCGTCCGGACGATATGGCCGCGGCCGTCCTGCGCGAGGCGGTGAAGCGCGCGGGGATTCAGCCGGGCCAGGTGCAGGATGTCACGCTCGGCTGCGCGATTCCCGAGCAAGAGCAGGGCATGAACGTCGCGCGGATCGCGGCGATCGATGCGGGGATGCCGGACACGGTGAGCGCGGCGACGATCAATCGCTTCTGCTCATCGGGCCTCGAGGCGATGGCGGTGATCGCAGCGAAGATCGAGGCCGGGCTGCTCGACATCGGCATCGGCGGCGGGACGGAATCGATGAGCATGGTCGGGATGCCCGGCGCGAACGTGTCGCCGAACCCGAAGCTCTCGAAGGAGAAACCGGAAGTCTATATCGCCATGGGCAATGCCGGCGACAACGTCGCGCGGGACTTCAAGATTAGCCGGCAGGAGCTGGACGAGTTCGCGCTGGGCAGCAACCAGAAAGCGATCGCGGCGATCGACGCGGGCCGCTTCAAGGACGAGATCACCACATTGGAATTGCCCGCCGGGAGCGACCGGCTGGTGTTCGACACGGACGAAGGCCCGCGGCGCGACACGAGCCTCGAAGGGCTGACCGCGCTGAAACCGGCCTTCGCCGCGAGCGTGAAGCTGGGCCTGCACACGGCGGGGAACAGCTCGCAGATCAGCGACGGCGCGGCCGCGGTCGTGTTGATGAGCGAGAAGGCGTGCAAGGCAAACGGCGTGAAGCCGCTCGCGCGTTTCCTGAGTTACAACGTCGCGGCGGACAGCCCGAAGTATCTCGGGCCGGCGCAACTCGTGGCGATTCCCCGCGCGGTCGAACTGGCGGGCATCAAGCTCTCCGACGTGGGCCTGTTCGAAATCAACGAAGCCTTCGCGTCCGTCGCGCTGTACGTCATGCGCGAACTCAAGCTCGACCCGAAGAAAGTGAACGTGAACGGCGGCGCGATCGCGCTGGGGCACCCGATGGGCGCGACCGGCGCGAAACTCAGCACGCAGATCATCAACGAGATGCGCCGTCGCGGCGTGAAATATGGCGTAGTCACGATGTGCATCGGCGGCGGCCAGGGCGCGGCGGGGGTGTTTGAGCTGATGGACGTGTAATCGACTACTATCGATCCCTTCGAACCCCCGGCCGGAGCGGAACTCAGAATGACACGTGGGGCGATTGGTCGTGCGTGTTCAGGAACTTCTCCAGAAGTCGAATCGTCTTTCAGGAGAACAATTTTGGACGGCAGCAACCGAAGCGAAATCCGCCTCTACCGGCCCGGCCTATCTTTGTAGGTGTTGAGGCCGAGATCGCCCATGGGTTCGTCGCGTTGGCGGACGGCTTCGCGGAAGCCTTCGCGGGCGGCGAGTTGTTGGAACGCGTAGCCTTCGGGGGTGTGCCGGGTGATGCCATCGAGGAGGGTGCCGAGCAGTTGCGTGGAGTGCAGGCCCATGTTGGTGACGGTCTGGTTCACAAGCAGCTTCATCATCATGAGTTGGTTGATGGGCTGGCGGGCGATGCGTTCGAGGAGGATTTCAAAGCGCTCGTCGAGCTGCGCGCGCGGGGCGCATTCGATGGCGAGTCCCCATTCCACCGCTTCTTCTCCGGAGAGACAGTCGCCGGTAAATAGCAGGCGCTTGGCCCGCTCGATGCCGACGCGATAAATCCACATCGAGGTCGTCGGCGAACCCCACACGCGCGCGGGCGGATAGCCGATCTTGGCCTTGTCTTCGATGACGAGCAAATCGGAGCACAGCGCCAGGTCGGTGCCGCCGGCGACGCAGTAGCCGTGGACCTTGCAGACGACCGGCTTGTCGCTGTGGAACAGGCTCATAAAATGGCGGACGTTGCGGCCCATGAACGCGTAGTCGAGCATCGGGTCCCAGGCCTGGGCCGGGTCGTGGTTGCGTGCTTGGACCCCGGGATCGAGGGGAGACTGGGCGGCGGGGTCGGCGTGGGGCTGATCCTGGCCCTTTTGGGCGTAGAGCTCGAGGTCGTATCCGCCGCAAAAGCCGGTGCCGTTACCTGCGAGTGCGATGACGTGGACCGTAGGATCGAGATTGGCGCGCTCGACACACGCCGATATCTCGCGGGGCATCTCGGAGGTAATCGCGTTTCCGCGATTGGGGCGGTCCAGCGTGATCCGGGCGATTCGTCCAGTCACGTGGTACTCAAGCGATGTAAGCTTATCCATACCAATACCTTAACGGACGGGCTCAGGAATGTCGAACGAATGAATCCGGCGAAATTGGTCAACATTTTATCCCGATTCGCCCCGGAACGTGATAAAGTTTTGAAGTAGTGGGACGCCGTTGGGCGGAAACCGGGGAATGCCTGCCGTATGAGATCACGTATTGCCTACTTGTCAGGGGCCGCGTCAATGCTGCTCGGCGCGTTGGGATTGGCGGGGTGCGGCGGGGGCGGCGGTTCAGCCGGGGCCTCCGCTCGGGCCACGATTGTGTTGGCGAATGATTCTGTCGGCGCGGGCCTGTCCGCATTGCGGGGCATCTCCAACAGCGGTTCGGTGCCGTTAGCAGACATCCAGAGCCTGATGGTGACGATCACGGCGGTCACGCTTCAACAGTGCGGCGAGAGCGACGACGAGCACGGCGCCGATGAACAGGAAGACGTGCAGATGTCGGACTTCGCCTTCGATCCGACCTGCTTGACCATCGAGCAGGGTGGGACGGTGCGCTGGGAGTGGGACACGGAAACGGCGCACACGATCACGAGCGGATTGCCCGGGGATGTGGACGCGGGCGCGCTGTTCAATGAGAGCGGAGCGGGGATAGACCACGTTGTCGAGCTGGTGTTTGCAGACTTAGGCGTGTACCCGTACTTTAGCAACCCGGATCAGGATGTCGAGGCGGGCATGGCCGGCACGGTGAAAGTCGTGGCGGATGACGACGAAGACGAACCCGGCGACGACGACCATACCGGCGGCGACGACGGCAGTGACGGCGATGGCGGCGATGGCGAAGTGCGGAACGGCGATGGCGAAGGGGAAGAAGACGGCGCGCTGGTCACGGTGTACGAAGACGCCTTCGACGTGGACCTGCTCGACCTGACCTCGCTGTCTCAGGTGCTGACGAGCGCGGGCATCCCGGCGGGCCGGTACTGCCGGATCATCCTTGAGATTGAAGACCCGCGGCTGGTATTGGTGGCGGATCCGGCTACGGTGATTACGGACATTCACCTGACGGCGAACGGCCGCCTGTTCATCAAAGACCGCTTCGAGGTTGAAGCGGGCGACGAGGTCATTATCGTGATCAACTTCGGCGGGATCCACCTGGTGCCGAGGGGCAACGGCGGATACGTGTTGACGCCGAAGGTGCACGCCGAGGTGAACGCGGGCGAACTGGAGATTGAGCTTGAGGGCGAGATTACTTCCATCAATCTCGATACACAGATCATTGAAGTCGTTGGCGGCGAGGGCGGTGTTTTCGAAGTAGTCTTGTCCGGGGAGACGATTATCAAAACGGACGACGACTCGGACGACGAGTTCGATGTGCGTACTGAGGATGGCGGCGACATGCTCCTCACGAGCGCGGACTTACAAGTCGGTCAGCACGTTGAGGTCGAAGGAACACTCTCCGAGGGCGGCCAGGTGCTCGCCCACGAGATTGAGATCGAAGACGAGGACTTCGTGACGCCGCCGACTGTGTGACGCTCGCGGTTAATTCTTTCTCGGCCCCGGCGGGACACCGCCGGGGCCGATGTATTTTTCCGGGCAGGAACTGTGGTCTACATAGCGGGTCGTCTGCCGGAATCCATTCACGATCAAGGAATACAACGCGCTCCCGCGAATGCGAGCGGATCAGGGCGTGCCTTTCGACAGACCGGCGGCGAGATTCTTCACTGCGTTCAGAATGACCGATCGGGATATTCCGGCGCAGTAAACACGCAACTGTCCCAGAATGATTGCCGACTATTTAGTATCCCGGAGTCACGCCTGATGCGGAGCGTGGGCTGGATGTATCCGCCCAAGGAACCTAGCCGACTCAGTTGTCGTAATTGTCCGTCTGCGACTGCTGCGCGGCTTCCTGGTCGGCGCGCAACTGTTCCTCGTAGGCACGGCGATCCGCTTCGGCTTGGGCAGCGGCCTGCTCCATTTCCAGGATCGCCTGCTCCTCAAGATAGGCCTCGATTTCGTCTTTGGCCCGCTGCTCGACGGCCGCTTCGAAGCCCGAAATGCCCGCGCCGTTCCCTCGAAGTACGATGGTGCGAATGCCGTTCTCGTCAACCCAGGATCGGCCCTCGATAATGTCATACCCCGCGGGAATGCGGCGCTCGTAGTACGCTTCGCCGGTGGCGGCGGAGTCGCCCTGTTGGAGAGACGGGGGGACCTGCGCCTGCGTCACTTCGGCGGCCGCGCCGCGCCAGATTCCCAGCTTCTCCTGTTTAGCGAGCGCCTCGAGATCCTTGAGGCCCTGATCGTCGCGGGCCGTAAAAGAATCCCAGCGCAGGAGTCCCTTGCGCAACATGAGGTGACTGAGGTTCGATCCGTCGGCCAGCGTGAACTCGACCAGGGTCATGCCGGGGCGCTTATCCACGATCCGCACGGTGACGTGTTGATTGAGCACTTTTTGGATGGCGAATTCTTTGGCGAGTTTGGCGGCGAGCGGGCTGGGCCCCGCGAGCACACCGTACAAGACGACGAGCTGTTCCTTGCCCTTGCGATCGACTTGGTAAATGTCGCCGGCGGTGACTCCGGTGACCAGCGCCGCATAGTCCTCGGCCCACACGGGTCGGCTATGAAGTTGGGCGGCAAAATTCGCGGCGAGCGCCAAGCCCAATACAAGGCGAGCGTTCATACGTCGTGTCTCCCGACAGCGTGCGGATAAGTCTCCATGATAATGCGCCTTCTGCTTTGGTAGATGGAAACACCGGGTCGCGCGCGTGCATAGCGTGCTTGATGGCTGGCAACGCGGGACGCGATTCGTCGAGCACTGCCAATCACACTTACTCTGAAGTGCCGATCACATCCCTATAAGTCGTTTGTAGACAGCAACTTACGCGACTTGCCCATTTTCGTACTTGTGGGCAAATTTTGTTTGTGTGTGGTACAACTCGATCAGGTACTTGGAAAGGGTGAACCATGCTCGAACCGAGTTTGAAAACGTTCTTCCGCCGGATCGCTGCAAACCGAGCAGGCGATCCCAGCCCTTGTCGCGGCGCGACAGCGGGTACGACCTTCGTCGAGATCATGATCGCCATGGCGGTGTTCGTCGGCGGGACGGTGTCGATCATGGGCGGGGTCATGTCCCTGTCCACGCACCGCCACGCGGCCGACACGCGGGCGCAAGCGACCAGCTTTGCGAGCAGTGCCTTCGAGAACGTCCGCGGCTTAGGGATAAACGCGATCCTGGCATACGACGTGCCGGTGGACGACGCCGAGAACAGCACCGTCGATCTGCCGGGGGTCGGTCCGGTGGCGGTGGCGCTCTTCGCCGTAATCCCCGCTGGTGGCGGCGTCGCGCAGTCCCAGTTCGAGCTGGGTGTCGACGATGTTGCCGGGATAAACGTAGCCAGCCTTCCCAACCCGATCGAGATTCGCGCAGTGATGTCGCCCTACCGCGCGGGCGGCGATGGCTACGCGCAGATGCAGTTCACCGCGGCGACGCTGATCAATTACTGAGGACGAACCATGCAGACGCGAAAAAACAAGATGACCCGCACCGGCGGTTTCACGCTGGTGGAATTGATGGCGGCCTCGTCGGTGCTGATGATCCTGCTGGCGATGCTGTATGGGTCGGCGATCACGATGGCGCAGACGGTGCGGCAGGAAGACTCCGCCGTGACGCTGAACTCGGAGGCGCGTCAGGCGATGGAAGTCATCGCGCGCAATCTCCGGCAGTCGCAGCTTTCGGGCCTGACGACAACCGCGGGCGGCGTGGCCGCCGCCCTGGGCAATGGCGCGGTAACCAATATCGGTTTCAGGCGCGTGGCAGACGTGGACGGGAACGGAAATGCACTGAATGCGGCGATGGCGCTGGAGACCGTGGGGCCTTTCCGGCTGACCGTGGACACGAACGACGCGAACGCGGACGGCCTGACGACGACGCAACTGGTGCGGCTGGACGCGGCGAACAACGTGATCGAGGTCGTGGCGAACCATATCTCGCCAGTGCTGGTGACCGGGGATTTCTACAGTGCGCCGCAGGGCGGCATTGTATTTCAGAACATCGGCGGGAGCATCCAGGTGACGCTGATTCTGCGGCACCAGGCGGACGTGAACCTGCCGATGATGGTGGTGCGTTTGGACGAGGTAGTCACTCCCCGGAACTAGAATAATCTGGAGACGGAGGTTGCGATGATGACGAGAGCACGCGGGAACAACGAAGGAATGGCGCTGCTGGTGGCGGCAATATTCCTCATCCTGATCGGTATGCTGGCGACGTGGGTCACCGCGCGCGTGATGGACAACTCGCGGCACGTGGACAAGTACGTCGATTATCACGGCGCCTTCGAAGGAATGGAGGCGGGCCTCGCCGAGGCGGCGGCCGAACTCGACGGCGGCGGCGGCGACGGCGTCGTCGGTATTAATCCGGCGTACAACTGGGTCAACGGCTATCCCGCATGGGACAACGCCGCGGTGGCCGCGCTGCAAATGACGACCCAGCCGGAAGTGCAGTACTTCGCGTATTCGTTGAACTGGGCGACGGACGGCATCGACAACAACGGCGACGGCGCGATCGACACCGGCGCCGAGCAGAACGGCTACTACTCGACGTATTCATTTGCGCGGGTCGTGCGCGGCGGAACGGAAACGGCGCGGCGCATGGGCGAGCGCGTCGTGCAGGAGGTGAATGTCAATGTCTGGCGGAACGCGATCTTCGCTGGATCGGGCCAGGCGGGAAACCTCATCAACGGCAACGTGGCCATCCACGGCTCGGTACACCTGCTCGGGGACGATCTGGCCGCGGGCGACATGGCGATTGCCTCGCTGGACATGGGCGGCACGAGCTTGATCCACAACAACTACACGGGCCTCACGGCGGATCTGGCGGGCCGCGTGCCCGCGTTGCCGACGACGTACGTCAACGGGGAGTTGGTGTCGACGCTGAACGCGACGTTGCGCGTGAAGAACGGCATGGTGGGCCTCTCGGGCAACAGCGAGATCGGCGCGGTCAACGTCGCGGGTAACGGAACGAAGGAATTGATGGACGGGATCTACGTGTCGGACGGCTGGACCGGAACCACGGTTGACGCGAACGGGGATCCGACTAGCGTGTACAGCGACAACGGTTGGGACAACGGCTACGATTTGGCAGACACGCTATCGTTCCCGACCTATGCGAATGACGGCAGCCAGGACCATCTCGCGTACTATCTGACGACGTCGGGCAGCGCGACGAGCGGCCTGAATTATGTATACAATGGCAATCTGACGATCAAGCCAAGCGGCGGCAATTTCTACTGGGACGCGACGACCAACACGACAGTGGTGAACCAGGCGCTGGGCTCGAACGGTATGCCTACCGTGGCGCAGTTGGACCCCAATCATTTCTACATCTGGTTTGACGACGCCACCGATACGATGAGAGTCAACGGCCGCATCCCGGTGAACGGGAACATCAACCTGATCGCCGGCAACGGCGCAGGAAACAGATTGATCAACTACCTGGGCAAGGGGTCGCTGCTTGCGTACAGCGCAGTTGCGACCGGCGGAGACGTAACGATTTCGGCAAGCCTCAAGACGACGAACTTCCCGGCCACGAATCTGCTCGGTGTTCAAGCGCAGGACATGATGAGCATCGGGACCGACGCGCAGATGGAAATGATGGGCGGGTTCTACGCGCAGACCGGCGTGAGCGTGAACAAGCAGACGACGATCGTGGGGACGATCGCGGGTGACTACTTCGACATGGGCACGAACGTGCCGAGTATTTACTACGTGCCAGAGCTGGCCAACCAGTGGACGGAGAACATGCGCATGATTGGCGCGGGATCCGTGCTGGTGCTGTTTCCGCTGTCGTGGCGTGAGCTGGCGATCGTCTGAGTCTGTCGAACATCGCGGAGGAGAGTCTGGTCATGAGGGACGAGGCGGCGTGGATGCGAATCGTGCGCGCGAACTGGCATTTGCTGATCGTGCTCGCGCTGATACTGGTGGGCACGGTGGTCCTGGCCTCGCGGCCGAAGCCCACGGTGACCGCGGACGCGGCAGTCAAGCTGCAGGTCGAGACGCAGACGACGCTGCAAAGTCCGGCCGCGCCGGAGAAGAGCCGGTGGGCGAAGCCAACGCGTTCTGAGAAGGTGCAAGAGGCGATCGACACGTACACGCACGAGGTTGACTACAACGTCGGCAGTGTGGACACGCCGCACAACCTGTTTCGCCTGGCGAACCTGTACTACTCGGAGTTGCAGGACTACGACAAGGCGTCTCTGTATTACATGACGCTGCTGCAAGATTATCCAGACTACCAGTCGATGCAGACGGTGTTTGTCAATCTCGTGACCTGTTACGAGCGGCTTGGCCGAAACGAAATGGAGCGCAATACGCTCGATCAGATGATGAAGTTTTTCGGCGAAGGCACGCAGGAGTATCTGTTCGCGGAGCAGAAATTGGCGAAGATGTAGTACGCGCGCGCGTTCAAAAAACCGGCCCTCCCACGCTCCCGCGCGGGAGGGCCAAATTGCTTCTACGACGGTAGGGCGGGTCATGACCGCCCTACATGGAGCTTAGGACGGGATTTTCGGAAGCTCCCAGCCCTTGCGATTGTTGCGGTGGATGTATTCGTTGGCGGACTCGTTGTTCGTGACCTTCATCTTCTCGGCGTCCCAGAGCAGCTTCTGTCCGGGGAACTTGGCCGAGAGATTGCCCATGACGATCCACTCGGTGAAGGGGCCGGAGTAGTCGAAGTTCGATCCGGGCTTGGTCTTGCTCTTGATCGCGTCGGTCCATTCCTTGTACGGCTGGAGCTCTTTCTCGCCGGCAATGCGCGGATATTTCGGGTCCGGCGCCTTGAAGTCCTTGAATTTGTCGCCGGGAAGCAGCCGCGGGTTGTCGCCGTACGTGTCGCAGGTGATCGCGCCCTTGGTGCCGATCATCAGCGTACCGTTGTCGCCTTCGCCGAGCTTCTCCGTCGCCGGGACTCCGTCCGGGTACGGCGGCATGTTGCCGCCATCGTGCCAGAATAGCGCGATTGGCGGCTGGCTGCCGCGCGCGGGGAATTCGTACTTGATGACTTCCTTGGTCGGGAAGCTGTCCTTGTTGTTGCCTTCCTCCGAGATCAACTCGACGCTCGTCGGGCCGACGCTGGAGAGTTGCAGCGCCCAGTTCGCCGAGTCGGCGATGTGGCAGGCCATGTCGCCCAGCGCGCCCGCGCCGAAGTCGTGCCAGCCGCGCCACTTGAACGGCATGTACGCGGCGTTATACGCGCGCTTCTCGGCCACGCCGAGCCAGAGGTCCCAGTCCAAATCGTCGGGCACCGGCATCTGGTCCGTGGGCGCCGCGATGCCTTGCGGCCAGATCGGGCGGTTGGTCCACAGGTGGACTTCCTTCACGTCGCCGATCACGCCGCTCTCGATGATCTCGACGAACCGGCGCGTGCCGTCCTGCGCGTGGCCCTGGTTGCCCATCTGCGTGATGGCGCCGGTGGCCGCGGCCATCTCGCGCATGTAGCGCGCTTCACCGACGCACCAGGTGAGCGGCTTCTGCACGTAGACATGCTTGCCCTGCGTCATGCACGTGCCGGCGACGTAGGTGTGCATGTGGTCGGGAGTGGTCACCGTGCAGGCGTCGATTTCCTTGCCCTGCTTGTCGAGCATCTTGCGGAAATCTTTGTACTTGGGCACGCCCGGATTTTCTTCGAAGGCCCTACGCGCGTTGCGCCAATCGACGTCGGCAAAGGCGACGATCGTCTCGCTGGCCTTGCAGCCGCTGAGGTCCGAGTAGCCTTTGCCGCCCGCGCCGATCGCGGCGATGTTCAGCTTCGAGTTCGCCATCACACGGTTCGGACCGTACAACCCGCGCACGCTGCTCGAAGCAGCGGCCGCCGCGAGCGACCCCATCAGGAAGGTGCGGCGTGTCAGTTTTTTCTCAGACATGGTTCGTAATCCTCTCCATTCGCCGGAATCCGGCACCCCAGAAAAATGCCGGTAGCGAGCCTACTCCTTGGCGATGGGAGAGTCAACGTAATGGGTCGATACGCCGGAGTAGCGTGGATTGCCGGGACGAGAATAGCCCCAAGGACAAAGGGCTTTGGACAGGTTTTACACGATTGACAAGATTCTAACCGCTCATCTTGTAGATTCTGGCCGTGCTTCAAGTTGATATGTAATTCGACGATGTTGAGTAACGCGTTCGGAGCCTTGATTCCAGGATCACTCACGGTGACCGGTCCCTCGCTCGGTGGCGGCGGGCGTCAGCGCCCGCCTATCCCAAGGCCGATGCGAGTCACCGTGAATCGGCAACACCGTGCCCGACGAGAAGGGCCGGCCCGTCCGCTGCGGGTTGGCGTGGAAGGATCGCGCCGCCTTTGAAGAATTCCTCGTCAGCGCGATCTCTCCCGATTCGTAGCGCCGCCGTCCCGTCCGCTGCGGGTTGGCGTGGAAGGATCGCGCCGCCTTTGAAGAATGCCTCGTCAGCGCGATCACTCCCGATTCGTAGCGCCGCCGTCCCGGCGGCAATGGGAAGACGTCCACGCGCGGGCAAGCAATCGCGATACTGGCAAGCCCCCGTCTCTTCTACGGAAGGCAGTGCCCGGTTTGCCGCCGGGACGGCGGCGCTACGAATGGCGGACCGCTATCGGCTCCTGGTCTTGGATGGGTTTACTGGTTTCCGTTTCGCCGCGGCCTTGGCCTTTGCGTTGGATTGCATCGGTCCGCCTTCAGCGATCCGGCTCAGGATATCACAGCTCCCGGGAGCGACCGTGCGTCTGTATCGTGTTGCGGCGTCAGTGGTTAAACGTGCCCGACAGATTGAAGTTTTCCCGCGCGGAGCGTATGATCTACTTCTAGCTGCGTGAGAGTGTTCGGCTGGCCTGTTCGGCAAAGTTTCGCCGCGCGGGCGGCTTGGCGACCTGCGATGCGTTGCGGCGCGCGGGCGGACTCCATAATTCCTATCCTCGATTTCTGGCGGGCGCCCCGCGGATGTGGTCATGGCATCTCCTTTGGTGTGGACTGAATCGACTTCCGTCGCGCGTGCGGCGCTGGGTTCCTGGCGCGGCGATCGACACTCGCTGCGGCGCGGCGACGCAGCGCTCGCGGAGTTGGTTGCGCGGATCGACCGGCCGCTGTTTGCCGTGGGGACGCAATCCGAGACGGCATTCTCGGATACAGGCGAGGCCGCGCTGTACGGAGCACCGGCGCGCGACGGCCGGGACGCCTCTCCCCTGCTCGGATTCGCCGCGCCGTGCATGCCAGAGGCGCTGGGCGATCCGGATTTTCGCGCGGACCACGGGCTGCGCTACGCGTATATGGCCGGGGCGATGGCGAACGGGATCGCTTCGGAGGCCTTGGTCGAGGCGATGGCGCGCGCGGGATTCCTGGGTGTCTTCGGCGCGGCGGGACTGAGTCCGCAGCGCGTGGCGCAGGCGGTGGATCGGCTGCAATCGGCGCTCGGCCCCCTCCCCCACGGCTACAACCTGATTCATTCGCCGAATGAATCGCATCTCGAAGACGCGATCGTCGATCTGTATCTCGCGCGCGGCGTCCGGCTCGTGGAGGCCTCGGCCTTCTTGCAACTCACGCCCGCGATCGTGCGCTATCGCCTTCATGGTATTCATCACGCCGCGGACGGCAGCATCGTGACGCCGAACCGCGTGATCGCGAAAGTCTCACGCGAAGAGATCGCCGAAAAATTCATGTCGCCCGCACCGGAAAAAATTCTGCGCGGGTTGGTCGAGTCCGGGAAAATTACGGCGGAACAGGCCGAACTGTCCGCGCTCGCTCCTATGGCGCAGGACGTCACCGCTGAAGCAGATTCGGGAGGACACACGGATCATCGGCCGGCGATCGCCTTGCTGCCGTCGCTGTGTTCCCTGCGCGATCGCATGCAGGCGCGGTTCGGCTATGCACAGCGGCTGCGCGTGGGGCTCGGCGGCGGAATCGCAACGCCGGAATCCGCGGCGGCCGCCTTCGCGATGGGCGCGGCGTATGTCGTGACCGGCTCGATCAACCAGGCCTGCGTGGAATCGGGGACTTCGGACACCGTGCGCAAGATGCTCGCCGAGGCGCGCCAGGCGGACGTGGCGCGGGCGCCGGCGGCGGACATGTTCGAGATGGGAGTGACGGTGCAGGTGCTCAAGCGCGGCACGATGTTCGCCATGCGCGCCGGAAAACTCCACGATCTGTATCGCGCGTGCGGCTCGATGGACGCGATCCCCGCCGCGGAGCGCGAAAAACTAGAGAAGACAGTGTTTCGTATTCCGCTGGATGACGTGTGGCGCCAGACGCGCGAATTTTTTGCGGAGCGCGACCCGCGGCAAATCGAGCGGGCAGAAAAAAATCCGAAACACAAAATGGCGCTGGTGTTCCGCTGGTATCTCGGCCAGTCGTCGAACTGGGCGAACCGGGGCGTGGCGGACCGCGTGATGGATTATCAGATTTGGTGCGGCCCGGCGATGGGCGCATTCAATGAATGGGCGGCCGGGACTTTTCTTGAAGCCCCGCAAAACCGGCGCGTGGCGGACGTCGGCCGGGCCTTGCTGCATGGCGCGGCGGTGGTGCATCGCGCGAACGTCTTGCGCGCGCAAGGCGTCGAGATCGGGTCCGCGTGCGCGCGCACGCGGCCAAATTCGCCCGAGGACTCCGCGCCATACTTCGCTCGCGGCGCAAACGGGGGATTGCAGCGATGAGCGCTGAAGATTCGCACAACGGGCGCACGCCGATGCCGCCGATCGCGATCATCGGAATCGGCAGCCTGTTTCCCAAGGCGCACAACGTCGAGGAATTCTGGGCGCTGATCAAGAGCGGCGCGGACGCGATCACCGAGGTGCCCGCATCGCACTGGCGGCCCGAGGACTACTTTTCCGAAGACAAGAAGAAACCGGACTTCACCTACGCCAAGCGCGGCGGCTTTATCGAACCCTATCCTTTCGATCCGCTGAAGTTTGGCGTGCCGCCGACTCAGCTCGAAGCGACAGACACGAGCCAGTTGCTGGGCATGGTCGCTGCGGACCAGGCGATGACGGACGCGGGCTACGGCGGCGAGAAGGCCTTCAATCGCGATCGCGCGAGCGTGATTCTCGGCGTGACCGGCGCGCTGAAGCTGGTGATTCCGCTCGGCGCGCGCCTGGGGCATCCGCTGTGGCGTGCGGCGATGATCGAGGCAGGGCTGTCGCCGGCGCAGGCGGACGACATCGCGCAGCGCATCAGCGAGCGCTACGTCCCTTGGCAGGAAAACTCCTTTCCGGGGCTGCTGGGCAACGTCGTCGCCGGGCGCATCTCCAAGTATCTGGACACCGGCGGCACGAATTGCGTGGTCGATGCAGCCTGCGCGAGTTCGCTCGGCGCGCTGGAGCTGGCGACGCTCGAATTGGCGACCGGCAAAGCCGATCTGGCGATCACCGGCGGCGTGGACACCTTCAACGACATCTTCATGTACATGTGCTTCAGCAAAACGCCTGCGCTCTCCCCCACCGGCAACGCGCGGCCCTTCGACGAGCACAGCGACGGCACCATTCTCGGCGAGGGGCTGGGTCTCGTGGTGCTCAAGCGGTTGGCGGACGCCGAACGCGACGGCGACAGAATTTATGCGGTGATTCGCGGCGTGGGCTCCTCCAGCGACGGCAAGGGCGAGGCGATCTACGCGCCGAGCACTGCCGGGCAGGTCAAGGCGCTGCGCGACGCATTCGCGAGCGCAGGGATCACGCCCGACGCGCTCGACCTCGTCGAGGCGCACGGCACCGGCACCGCGAAGGGCGACGCGGTCGAGATCAGCGCGCTGTGCGAAGTCTTCGGCGAAACGGGGTCCCGCGCGCCCTGGTGCGCGGTGGGATCGATCAAATCGCAGATCGGACACACGAAGGCGGCCGCCGGCGCAGCGGGACTCATCAAAGCCGCGCTGGCGCTGCACCACAAGGTGCTACCGCCGACCATCAAGGTCGATACGCCGGCGGAGAGCGTCGCGCCCGGCGCCTCGCCCCTCTACGTCAACACCATCAAGCGTCCGTGGCTGCCGCGTACCGGCCGGCCGCGGCGCGCGGGTGTCAGCTCCTTCGGATTCGGCGGGAGCAACTTTCACGTCGTGATCGAGGAATACAGCCCGAAGAAACTCTCGCCCGATTGGGACGGACGCGTGCAGATTATTGCGATTTCCGGAGCGAGCGGCGCGGAGATCGCCAAGAAGCTCGATGCGATTCCGATGAACGGCGAGTGGATCGCGATTCGAGATGCGGCGCAACTCGCGCGGGCCGAGTTCAATGCGCGTGCGGCCCGGCGGCTGGTGCTGGTTGTCGAGCGCTGGAAAACCGACCTCACAAAAATTGTCGCGGCGATTTGCAGCCAGATACAAAAACAGCCGGACACGAATTGGTCGCTACCGGATGGCGCGTGTTACGGCGCCGGCGCGGCGGAAGGCGATCTCGCGATCGTGTTCCCAGGTCAAGGCGCGCAGTATCCCGGGATGATGCGGGATCTGGCGTGCACGTTCCCGGAGATGCTCGAGTCGCTGTCGGCGGCCGACGCGGCGCTCGGCGAGGACGCGCGAGGCGTGCGCCTGTCCGACTACATCTACCCCCACCCTGCGTTCGACGACGCGACGCGGCTGGCGCAAGAGGCTGCCCTTCGCGCGACGTCCACCGCGCAGCCGGCGCTGGGCGCCGTGGGCCTGGGCGCATTACGCGTGTTGCAGCGCTTCGGCGTGGGCGCGCAGGCTTACGCGGGGCACAGCTACGGCGAACTCGCGGCGCTGTGCGCGGCGGGCGTCTACGGCGAGGCCGATCTCGCGCGCGTGTCGCGCCGCCGCGGCGAATGGATGGAGTCCGGCACGGGCGAGCGCGGCACCATGCTGGCCGTGCGAGCGCCGCTCGCGCAGATCGAAGATGCGCTGAAAGCCAGCGGCCTCGAAATTACCTACGCGAACAAGAACACGCCGGACCAGACCGTGTTATCGGGCAGCGCACATGCGATCGCACGCGCGGCGGAAATTCTCGCGGAACGCAAGATTCAAGCAACGCCGTTAAACGTCGCGGCGGCGTTTCACAGCCCGCTCGTCGCGGAAGCGGCCGGACCTTTCGGCGAAACGCTTGCCGGGGTCCAATTCCATGCGGCGCAGGCGCCGGTCTTCGCAAATACGACGGCGCAAATTTATCCGGCGGACGCGAATGCCGCGCGCGATCTTCTCGCGAACCAATTGGCGCGGCCAGTGGAGTTTGTCCGGGAGATTGAAGCGATGTACGCCGCGGGCGTGCGGACTTTCGTCGAGACCGGGCCGGGCGCGCGCCTGACCGCGATGATCGGGCAGATACTCAACGGCAAACCGCATACGGCGATTTCGCTGGACGCCTCGAGCGGGAAGCGGGACGGCATGGTCGATCTCGCGCGGGTGCTGGCCGCGTTGGCGGCGGAAGGCCGCGCCTGCGATCTGCGCGCCTGGGACGGCGGACATCGGCCGGCCGCGAAGAGTGCGGACCAGGCGCGCCGGCTGATCGTGCCGATCAGCGGCGCAAACCATCGCTCGGAGCAGTCGAAACCAAAGACGAGGCCCCCGGTGGTGCATGCGGAAGCCATGGGCGCGAGGTCGGACCCTCGCGGCGTGATAAAGCCAGATGCGCCGGAACCATTTCGTGTCCCGCAGAGTCCGCCGGCCTCCACGGCGCCGATTTCGGCGGAGGGTCCCCTCGCGGAATTGTTCCGGCAGACGCAGTCGAGCCTTGTCGCGCTGCAACAGATGCAGGAGCAGACGGCGAGGTTGCACGCTCAGTATTTGCAAGGTCAGGAAACGGCGACGCGAGCGTTCCAGCAGTTGGTCGAACAGCAGGAGCGGCTCTTCGCGCAGATGGCCGGCGGCGCGCCGCTGTCGCCGCTTGCGGCGAACTTTTCCCCGCCCCCTGCGGTTCCCGCGCGGATTCCCGACGCGGCGGCGGCCGCCGATTCCGTTCCCGACAACGGCGGTGTGGACCTCTCCGAGATTTTGTTGCAGGTCGTCTCGGAGAAAACCGGATACCCGCGCGAGATGCTGGAACCGGGCATGGCGCTCGACGCCGACCTTGGCATTGATTCGATCAAGCGTGTCGAAATTCTCAGCGCGCTCCAGGAGCGCCTGCCCGGATTGCCCGCGCTCGCCGCGGAGGAACTCGGCGGCATCCAGACTTTGGCGGACATCGTGAGGCTGCTCAGCGCGAAGGGCGGCGCGATTTTTGTGGAAGCCGCATCGCCCGCCGCGGGCGCTTCCGTCGGTCCGATGCTGCTCGAAATCGTGTCGGAAAAGACCGGATATCCGCAGGAAATGCTCGGGCTCGACATGGCGCTCGACGCCGACCTCGGCATTGATTCGATCAAGCGCGTCGAAATTCTTAGCGCACTTCAGGAGCGCCTGCCCGGATTGCCCGCGCTCGGCGCGGACGAACTCGGCGCGATTCACACGCTGCGCGATATCGTCGAACGACTCGCATCGGTGATGCCGGCTGCGAAAGCGGCGGCCGCCCGGACGGATGTCGCAGAGATAGAGTCGCTGCTGCTTGAAGTCGTTGCGGAAAAAACCGGCTATCCCGCGGAGATGCTCGGGCTCGACATGGCGCTCGACGCCGACCTCGGCATCGATTCGATCAAGCGCGTCGAAATTCTCAGCGCGCTACAAGAGCGCCTGCCCAACCTGCCCGCCGTCGAGGCGGAATCGCTGGCGGCCCTGGTCACGCTACGCGACGTCGTGCGCGCGATGTCGTCCGCGGCCGCGGCTGCGCCGCCGAAACCCGCGAGTCCCGTGGTCGCGCGGCCTGCGACGCATCCCGCGCTGGAAAAGAGCGCGGTGGTGCAGCGCCAGTGTCTCTCCCTGAACACATTGCCGCCCGCGCGTGAACGCGTATCGCGCGGCGTGCCGGCGGGCGCAAGCGTTGCCGTCGTCGGGGCCTCCGCGGCCTTTGCAGATGCGATCGCGCGCGCGCTATCAGGACGCGGACTGGTGCCCGTGCGCGAGCCGTCCGCCGGCGCCACCGCACTGATACTGGTCGCGCCGGACGCTCCGGACGCGGGCTGGGCCTGGCGCGCCCTTGATGCCCTTCGGCGCGCGTCGAAGGGCGCGTTTGTCACCACCGTGAGCCGGCTCGACGGCGCGTTCGGCCTGCGAGACGCGTCCCTAATCTCAAATCCGGAGAGCGGCGCGATCGCGGGGCTTGCGAAGACCGCCGCGCGCGAGTGGCCGTACCTGAATGTCCGCGCGATCGATCTCGCTCCCGATTTTGCGTCGCCGCAGACCGCCGCCGAAGCGCTCGTGGAGGAATTGCTCGCCGAAGGCCCGCTCGAGACGGGAATCACGCCGCAGGGCGCGGCGGGCCTTGCGCTGGAACCGCGCGCCACGGCCCGCGGCGGCGTGAATGCCGTGACGCTGAGGCCTTCGGACGTCATCCTGGTCACCGGCGGCGCGCGCGGCGTGACTGCGGCCGTCACGATGGCGATGGCCGCCGCCGGCCGGCCGAAACTCGCGCTATTCGGGCGCTCCCAGTTGCTGGTCGCTGAACCCGAGTGGCTGCGCGCCGCGCGCGGCGAACGCGGAATCAAAAAAGCGCTCGCCGGACACGCGACGGAAAAACTCGCCCCGAAAGACCTGGAGCGGCGCTACCGCGAAGTGGCCGCGGCGCGCGAGGTGAACGAGACGCTGGATCGAATCCGCGCGGCGGGCGCGGAGGCGGCGTATTACTCAGTGAACGTGCGCGACGCGGCGCAGATGCGCGAGGCCGTCGCGCGCGTGCGGGCCGAACTGGGGCCCATCACCGGGATCGTCCACGGCGCGGGCGTCCTCGCGGACAAGCGAATCGACGAGAAAACCGCGCAACACGTTGACGCCGTGTATGGCACGAAAGTGGATGGAATCCACGCGCTCTTGGACGCGACCGCGGAGGACACGCTGCGGTTCATCGTCATGTTCTCCTCCTCCACCGCGCGCTTCGGCCGGATTGGCCAGGCGGACTACGCGATGGCGAACGAGGCGCTCAACAAAATCGCGGCGGCGGAGTCGGCCCGGCGCGAGGACTGCCGCGTGCTCTCGATCAACTGGGGCCCCTGGGACGGCGGCATGGTGACTCCGGCGCTGCGCAAGCTCTTCGCGGCGGAGGGTGTCGGTGTGATCGGTCTTGAAGACGGCGCTCGATTCCTTGTGGACGAGCTCGCGGCAGGCGGCGAGGATGTCGAGATCGTCGCGATCGCAGCCGCGTCCAGCGAGGCCCCGGCGGCGGCGGACCGCGCGCCCGCATTGCACTCCGCGCTCACCATCGATCTGAGCGCCGATCGGTTTCCCTTCCTCGCATCGCACGTGATAGACGGGCGGGCGGTGTTGCCGGTGTCGATGCACGTCGAGTGGATGGCGCACGCGGCCGCGCACGCGAATCCCGGCCTGCGCTTTGTCGGCATCGAAGATCTGCGCGTCTTGAACGGCGTGGTGATCGGGGGCGACGCGCCGCTCACACTCGAAATCGCGGCGGGCAACGCCGTCGGCGCGGAAAGCTGTAAGCGTGTGGCCATCGAGATACGCAGCACGGCGCCGGGCGGGCGGCGCATCCTGCACAGTACGGCGATCGTGCTGCTCGATGCCTCCTTCGGCGCGGGCGCCGCAACGCTCGCCGGCCGCACCTTGCCGGCGTATCGCAGCTCGCGCGATGACATCTACAACCATCAGAAACTCTTTCACGGTCCGCTGTTCCAGGGCATCGTAACTGTGGACGGTTCCGGCGATGACGGCATTTCGATTACGGCCGCGGCGGCGCCGGCGCCGGAGGCCTGGATTCGCGAGCCGCTGCGGCGCCGCTGGCTCGCCGACCCGCTCGCGCCCGCCCTGCATCGAGCGAGGGCCGCCCTCGAAGGCGACGATGCGATCCACCAGCATCAGCGGCTCGTCCGGCAGCCGCACGCGCGTGGGGTGCGCATCCGCCGCCGCCCACTCCGCGCCGAGCGAGCGCGCGATCGATCCAATCGCGAATTCGACGCATTGCTCGCGGTCCATGGCGAGTGCGCGCGGCTTGATCGCCGGTTGGAGTAAAGTCCGCGCCGGTGGCGGCAATACTTTTATAGGTTCGATGCGCGGAAGTTCGATCGGTGATTCTGGAAGTGGGGGAGCGACCACGGCCACGCCGGCGCCCGTCGCCCCGGCGATTCGCTGTTGCAGTCCCGCGATCCGCGCGGCGACCGTGCCCGCCAGTTCCGCTTGTCGCAAGTAAATCTCGTGCGCCGCGCCATGCGTCGAATCCGCGCGGGACATCGCGGCGATTAGGCTGGCTGTCTCCTGGGGGACTCTCGCCGCACCAGCGTTCGCTGTCACAACTTCGGACGGTGTGGCGACCCACTTCTTGTCATCCCCGCGAAAGCGGGGACCTCCGTTTCCGTCGGGTGACATCGGTTCTTTTGGTTGAGCCGTGGCGCGCTGCGTCGCCGATGCACCCGGCCGGTGCGGCGGCATCACGGCCGCCACGGGGCCGCGGCCGACCTTCACGCTCACGGACTTCACAGGCTTCGAGATGGGCACGAATGCCGCCACGGCGGCGTCCTGTCCGTAGAGCACGCTGAGGTCCACGGAGACGCGCTCGGCCAGCAAATTGCCCAGCATGCGCAGCACCAACCCGGCCGTGCCGCGCCCTTGCACGCAGAGCGGCCGCGCGGCGTGCGCGCGCCCTTCGAGAATCGTGCCGATCATCCGCGAGCACGATCCGCCGGGACCCATCTCGACGAAAATCCGCGCGCCATCGGCGTACGCGGCTTCGATCACCTTCGGATAGTCGATGCCGTAGATCGCCTGCGCGAGCACCGCGTCCGCCGCGGTCTCCGTGTTCACGTGGTATTCCGTGCCCCACGCGCCGCTGTAAAACTTAACGCCCTTCGGCGCGTTCGCCGGCAGCACATGCAACTCGCGGTACGGCCCCTGCACTTCCTTGGCGACTTCGCAATGCACCGTCGTCACACCGTGCAAGGGGAAAAACTCGCAGTCGAGTTTTTTCACCAGTTTTTCGATCGCGTGCGGGTCTCCGCCGACGACGCATTCGTGCAGCGTGTTCGCGATGAGGTGGTAGACCTTTTTGTGGTCCTTGAGCGCCGCACGCACGACCTTTGCCGGACGATCGATGACGCCGAGCGCCCAATCCACCGCGGTATGCGCCGGCACGCTCCACGCTTTGCGCGCCGCCTTGTATTCGCCGGCGAGGTCTTCGGTGAACAGCGTCGAATTCCGGATGCGTTCGAGCATCAGGTCGCGATCGGTCCATGCGCGCAGCGCGAAGAGTCCCGCGGTCTCGCCCAGGCTGTAACCGATCACCGCCGCCGGGCGCACGCCGAAACGCTGCATCAGATCGCTCGTGAGCGTCCCCAGAGCGACCTGGCCGAAGAGCGCCGCCTGCGAATCCTTCTGCGCCGCTGCTGCGTTCTCCGGCCGCCAGAAGATCTCCGGCTGAAACTGGTCCCGCAACCGCCGGTTCTCCGCGTCTTGCGCGCGGAAGACCTCGGGCCACTCCAGTCCGAAGTCGCGCCCCATGTCCGGGAACTGGTTGCCCGATCCCGGGAAAATGAACGCGACATGCCCGCGCGGGCCGAGCGGGTCGTCGGAGAAAAATATGCGGTCGCGCACGTGCGGCGGCGATTCGCGCAGCAGCGCCTCGCCTGTCTTTGCGCCGCGCGCGTCGCGGAGCCAGCCGTGCATGAAATCGATTTGATCGCGCAATTCGCGCGCGTGACGCGCTACGAACGCGGCGCCGAGGTGTTTGGACGCGTCTTCGCGGTTCGCCGACCACCAGCGCCGCGCCAAGGCCTCGACGGGCGCGTCGTCGTCCGTCTCTGCGAAGGCGCGGAGGCGGCCCAGTCCGACGTCCAGCGCTTCCACGCTGTTGGCCTCGACCACGAACAGGCCTTCGGAGCGCGCGCCCAGCGGCTGGAGCGTCTCGCGATCGCTCTCCGGCGACCTGCGCTCGAATTCCTCGATCGACAGATGGACCACGTTGCCGTCCGCGCTCGACGCGCGCACTGCCGCGCGGCGCGGCCCGTCTTCGCGATTGCGCAGCCAGTATTCGGGCGCGGCATCGCTGGCCGGCGGCGGTAAGACCTGCTGGTACACGGCGAGGCAACTCCGCACAAACTCCGCCATGCCCGCCGCCGCGCCCGCGCCGCCGAAGGTCGCGCCGGCGCTTCCCGGCAGCGCGCCGGCGCCGGGCGTGCGCGTGGAGACGGACTTGTTCGTCACGCCGAGTAACTCGATGCCCTCGCGCGCGGCGCCGAACTCGCGAATGACCGCATAGATTCGGTCGCCGTCGCGTTCGGCGTCCTCGAGCCGCTTCAGCGCGACCGCCGCCGCGCCGTCGCACACGACGCGAGGAATCCCGGATAGGTCGCCCAGCACGGCGCGCACGTCGCCCGCGAGATCGACGGCGCCCGCGAGCGCGAAGTCGATCTCGCCGGCCTCCAGCGCGCGCGCCGCCACTTCGATCGCGCGCAGGCCGGAGGTCTCCTCGCTCGATATTGCGAAGCTCGGGCCGGCGAAGCGAAGCTCGCGCGCGATCCGGCTCGCGGCGATGCTGCCGAGCGCGCCCATCGTGCGGTTTGCAGTCAGCGGGGGGCCCGCCGCGTCGCGCAGCCGCGCCGCCCAGGTCTGGATCTCCGCCTCGCTGAGGCGCAGGCCGAGTTTCGCCGCCCAGGCGCGCGCCTTGGACAGTAGCGTCCAGCGCACGATGAAATTCGTCGTGTTGAAGTCCAGCCCGAGCCCGACATAGATGCCCGAGCGATCGGCGCGTTCGGGATCGAAGCGGCAATCGGCGATGGCACGCGACGCCACCTTCAGCATCAGCAACTGTTGCGGCAGCATCTCCTCGATTTCGCGCGGCGGGATTCGGAATTCGTCGAGTCCCACGTCAATCTGCGCGAGGAAGTGTCCCTTCAAGTCGCGTTGGCTGTGCCCCTCGCGGCGGAACCACGCGGCCTGCGGCACGCCCCACCAGCGCTCGGGCGGGCCAGGGTCGTGGGCTTCGCCGCCGCCCAGCGCGCGCTCTTGAAATTTGCGCAGCGTGTCCCAGGGGCCGTACCAGGCATCCATCCCCACGACGGCGATCGCGCAGGTTGCGGGTGCCCGCGGCGGCAGCGAGATCCGTGCTGCGGCTGCCGCCGGCAGCCATTCCTCGATGACCACGTGTGCGTTGATGCCGCCAAAACCAAACGCGCTGATCGCGGCGCGCCGGGGCGTGTCTGGCGAGCGGCGCGTCCATGGCCGGCTGGCGGTAAGCACGCGGAAGGGGCTGTCCTCGATCCGCAGGCCCGCCGGCGCGCGCCGGAAATTCGCCGTCGGCGGCAGGGTGCCCTCCTTCAGCGCGAGCAGCGTCTTGATCAGCGCCGCCGATCCGGCCGCGGTCAGCAAGTGCCCGATGTTCGACTTCACGGAACCGATCACGCACTGCCCCGGCGTCCATCCGTTGCCGCCCCACAGCGCGCGCAGACTTTCGAATTCGACGCCGTCGCCCAGCGGCGTGCCCGTCGCGTGGCACTCGACGAGATCGATTTCGCGCGGATCGAGCCCGGCCTCGCCGTAGGCCTCGCGCATCGCGCGTAACTGGCCTTCGCTCGAGGGGGCGAGCAGGCCGCCGCCGACGTCGTTCGACAGGCCGATGCCGCGAATCACGGCGTAGATGTGATCCCCGGCGCGCACGGCGTCGTCCAGGCGCTTGAGCACGACGACGCCCGCGCCCTCGCCGACGACTAGGCCGTCGGCCTTCTCGTCGAAGGGCGAACACGCGCCGGTGGGGGAGAGCGCGCGCAACTGCGAGAAGCCCATCTGTGTGTAGAGCGCATTGGGCCGCGAAAGGCCGCCCGCGAGCATCGCGTCCGCGCGGCCCGCGCGCAATTCGTCGGCCGCGAGTTTCAGCGCGTATAGCGAGGACGCGCAGGCGGCGTCGAGCGTATAGGCGGCGCCGCCGAGCCCCAGCGCCTGCGCGAGCACGCCCGCGGGCATGCCTGTCACGTAGCGATTGACCGGGTGCGCCTCCGGCGCGGGCAAGGTGTCCGCCGCGCCGAGAATTTTCTCTTCGACTGTCCGCCCGAGGATCCGCTCGGCGAGCGCCGCCGCGCTGTCCGTCGGCAGCGCGAGATTCCCAAGGATGACCCCGACGCGATCGCGGCGCAGCGTTTCCGGGCGGGCGCTCTCGAAGGCTTGCACGCCCGCTGCGAGCAGGAGCCGCGTTCCCGGGTCGAGCGCGTCGAGCGTGTCCGCCGGAATCGACAATTTGGAAATGTTCAGCGGCGGTTCGTGCGTGACGAAACACGCGCGCGTCGAGTACACCTTGTCCGGCTGTCCCGGCCGCGGATCGAAGGCGTCCTCCGGCGTGAGCGCCCAGCGGCCCGCCGGCGCTTCGCGCGCCGCGCTGCGCCCGTGGACGATGTTGGCCCAGAACTCTTCGAAGTCGCGCGCGCCGGGGAAGACGCCGCCGATGCCGACGATCGCGATGGCCGGCCGGGTGTCGCTCATGACCGGGCCCTCACTCGCGCGCAGGCTGCGCGATCTGGTTTCGTTGAAACGCCGCGTTCAGCGACGCCGCCATCACGCATTCGTAGTCCTCGATGCGCGCCACGAGCGTGCCGTCGCCCGGATGCAGGAACTCGATGAACGCCGTCGCGCCGAA
>JBCLBO010000026.1:0-35657 GCA_038916785.1 Candidatus Hydrogenedentales bacterium
CTCCGATAGGAATTATAGGAAGCATGGGACGTATGCGACCCATGAGGTCCCTATATAGAGTGCGCGGGTTGTTGCAGTCGGGAGAGGGGAAATGCGGGGTGCGAAACAAGGACCGTCAAAGCGATAAGCTACTGAACAGAAAGGAGTTACACCTTTGATCCGGTACGGCTATTGGAGAGGTTAAGATCGGTTCCCGGCTAGCGATTGCTCGCGCCCCATCCCGGCGCGGTTTGCTGCGAGGATGCTTTAGGCTCTCCGCAATGAGTTGAGCTTGACACTCAATTCGTCGACAAAATCCCCAAAAGAACTATCGCGAGATCTGACTTGGTCAATGTTCATATGACCGATGTACTTGTCGGCATACTCCAATCCGCCGATTAGAGGAGCAACTCCAGCGCCTCTGACGCTATCCGCTAGAATCGTCTTGTATCGATTCTTCTCGCACTTGAGGTCTGGAGCGTTGCATCCTTCCCCCACGGCCAACTTGAACGCGGCAGAATCCAACAGCATCCATCTTTCGACGTGTGGATCAGGTATAGCACACACCGAAATCTGTTGATACTTCGAAGGGATGAGCGCCTGTACCTCTCTCTTCCTGGCGGTTAAACCCTGACAGTTTGCGTCTGTGGCACAAACAATTGCGTCCGGAACACCAAAGCTTCCACGCTCGATACGCTTGAAGAACAACTCTATCTGTTCATAGAGCCTTCCACGTCCCCCGGTGGCAGTGAGTACTCGCACCTTGACGCTTATGTTCTTTTCGCTTGCGAGCCGAGCGATCAGTGGCGCAATTAATTGTTGATGGCCGAGATCCTCGCAAAACAGAAGGATCTCATTCATCAAAATCGCCTCGGAGGATGCGGGCGGAGACCGGTTCATCCTCATCCGTTAGACCCACATCGATTTCTGAACCTTTGAGCAGTTCTCCATTGCTCTTGAATGGTAAGATTTTGGTGTTATCACGATCCTTACGACACACAAAAAGCGATTCTGGCGGAAGGACATCGAGGAGGACAGGTGAATGTGTAGTCGCAATCACTTGAGTTCCTGAATCGGAGACAAGACTTCTCAGAATTTCTGCGATTAGTTGAATTCCTCGAGGATGAACGCCATTCTCTGGCTCCTCGAGCCCAAGCAGTGCAGGTCGTTCGCGCGCCCCCCGAAGTGCTAATAGTCCGAGTATTCGCAAAGTCCCTTCGGACACGACGCGTGCAGGTACACTCCGTTCTCCTTCACGAAGACGCAATTCAACTTCGCCGATTTCGTCAACGCGCACGTCTATCCCCGTGATCGACGGCACTATGACGTGCAATGCTTTCTCGATCCCTTCAAACTGTCTAGGATTGAGGACCTTTAGCGTGTTGAGAAAGGAGGCCAGTTCTTCCCCCATGAGCCCGATGTGGTGAACCTCTTTTGCAGGACTCGAAGCCCTCATTTGCACTCTAGGCTCGAAGTAGAAGAAAAACCAGGAGAGGAGTTCTTCCTTCATCGCAAATAGGTGCGGGTAATGGGGCGGATAAAACGGCATGGATACAATCGCGTGGTCCAAATGGCGCTCAAAGTAAGTCGGATGCGCCTGTCCTTCAAATCTTAGGTGTAGACGATTTTTGACCCTTTCCAAAAACGGTCTGCGAGACTTCTTAGGCTCTCCCGTATTCTTCAATGCTGCCAAATACTCGTCCTTGACGCGCAAGAAACCCGCTGGCCGAATAATCTCGATCTCGATTCGATACCGGAGAAACGTCTCTTTCACGCCGATACTGGTATTTGAGGTTGTCAACGAACCTGCTTCATCAGGCTCGTGTCTTCCTTTCGATGATCGCATCTCTGCAATTTTTCTGTTAACTGACTTGATAACAAACGGCGACAATTCGACATCGATTTCGATTGAGAAAGAAGAGTTCTCGCTCTCGGCGGAATGCGTTCCGCCCTTACCATTAAAGGCGAACGATTCGAGGGGCTTCCCTCGATATGGCGGCTCAAAAGCTTCTTTCAAGGTGCGGCTTGCGGCGATACGTGAAACAAGCTGCAAAGCATCGAGAAAATTGCTCTTGCCAGCCCCGTTTGGCCCAAAGAGGACCGAAAGCGGGTGCAAGTGGACTTCCAAGTCTCCGAGGGACTTGTAACCCCGTATCTTGACTCGTTTCAGCATTTGGTGAGATCTTTATCCCTATCCCAATGGTCGGCAGATCTGAGTATAGCGGAATCCATTGGCCGTATCGTGAGAGCGCAAATGGCCATCACGTCTGGATGACGCCGGTGTGATATCGCCCTTTCGCGGGTGGCCTCCGCGCGAGGTGGACGGCGTACAGGAGGACTTCGCGGGTTTCGTGGGGGGCGATGATGGAGTCTACCCAGCCGCGGGCGGCGGCCCAACGGATGTCGGTTTTTTGTTTGTAGCTGTCGTAGACGTGTTTGCGCAGGGCATCGAGTTCTGCTGTGTCGTGTGCCTTGCCGTCGCGCTCTAGCGCTTTTTTGGTGATGTCGAAGATGACGCCGGAGGCCTGCTCTGCCCCCATGACGGCGTACTTGGCGTTGGGCCAGGCGAAGATGAAGCGCGGGTCGTAGGCCTTGCCGCACATGGCGTAGTTCCCCGCGCCGAAGGAGCCGCCGAGGATGAGCGTGATTTTCGGCACGACGGAGTTGCTCAGCGCGTTCACGAGTTTCGCGCCGCTGCGGATGATGCCGGCCTGCTCGGCCTGTTTGCCGACCATGAAGCCCATGACGTCTTGCAGGAAGACGATGGGGACCTGCGTCTGGTTGCAGTCCATGACGAAGCGCGCGGCCTTGTCGGCGCTGTCGGGATAAATCACGCCGCCGATTTGCAGCTCGCCGCGGGCCGAGGTCACGCGCTTGCGCTGGTTGGCGACGAGGCCGATGGGCTGGCCGCCGAGCTTGGCGTAGGCGCAGACGATGGTCTGGCCGTAGTTTTCGCGGAACTCCTCGACGGTGCCGGCGTCGACGATGCACGCGATGACGTCGCGCACGTCGAATTCCTTGCGGCCGTTGGGATCGACGAAATTGTAGATGGTGTCGGCGTCCTTCGCGGGCGCGGCGGTTTTGCCGAGCGGCGCGGCGGGCGCTTCGCCGGGGAGCATGTCGATCAGGCGGCGCAGGCGATCGAGCGCGGCCTCGTCGTTGGGCTCGGTGAAATCGACCGTGCCGCTGATCTCGGCGTGCATTTTCGCGCCGCCGAGCGACTCGGAGTCGACCTCCTGCCCGATGGCGGCCTTCACGAGCGCGGGCCCGGCGAGGTAGAGCCCGCTGCCTTCGGTCATGATGATTTTGTCGCTGAGCACGGGGAGATACGCGCCGCCGGCGATACAATTGCCCATGATCGCGGAGAACTGCGGCACGCCGGCGGCGGAGAGTACGGCGTTGTTGCGAAAAATGCGGCCGAAGTCGTCCTCGTCGGGGAAGACCTCGTCTTGCATGGGCAGGTACGCGCCGGCGGAGTCGACGAGATAGACGAGCGGGAGATTGCACTCGAAGGCGATGCGCTGCGCGCGCAGGAATTTTTTTACGGTCTGCGGGAAGAACGCGCCCGCCTTCACGGTGGCGTCGTTGGCGATGATCATGCATTCGCGGCCATGCACCCGGCCCGTGCCGGTGATGAGGCCCGCGGCGGGCACCTCGCCGACTTCGGCGTACATCTTGTAGCCGGCCCAGAGATTCAACTCGAAGAAGGGTGCGGCTTCGTCGAGCAGACGCTCGATGCGCTCGCGCACGGGCAGCCGGCCGAGGCGGCGCTGGCGCTCCTGCCCGGCCTTGCCGCCGCCTTCGCGGAGGACCTCTTCGGCGGCGAGGATTTCGTCGGTGATCGCGCGGAGCGGGGATTGGGGTGGAGTCGTCATGCGGGTTCCAAGTGTTGCTCGAATCGGTTAGGCATACCGGCGGATCAAGACGACGGGCCAAGACGGCGGGTCAAGACCCGCCCTACCTTGTCATTCTTCGCTCCGCTCAGAATGACAAATACGGGGGCCTTGTTGCGAATGCGGTGTCGCAGACGATGAGATTGCTTCGTCGCAACCGCGCTCCTCGCAATGTACGGTTGTGGGGACTACTTTGCGAGGTGCAGTACGCCGCAGGAAACGAGCTCGGCGATGGCGGTGTCGGAATACCCGAGGCTTCGGGCGATTTCGGCGGTGTGTTCGCCGAGCGTGGGCGCGGCTTTGGGCGTGACTTTGGGCTCGCCTTCCATGAAGATCGGGCTGTTGACGGTACGCATGCGGCCGCGCGTCGGGTGATCGAATTCGACGAGGATGTCGTTGGCGAGCACGGCGGGGTCGTGGATGACTTCGTCGTAGGGCAGCACCGTGCTGACGGTGACGTCGCAGGCCTTGAACGCCGCGTTCCATTCGTCGAGCGGCTTTTGCGCGAAGGCTTCGTCGAGGATTTTCACCAGCTCGCAGGAGTTCGCGTAGCGCTTCTCGCGCGTGTTGTAGCGCTCGCTCGCGATGAGGTCCTCGCGGCCGATCGCGCGGCACACGCCCAGCCAGTCCTTGTCGCCGCGGATGCCGCAGAGGATGAAGCGCTTGCCGTCGCGCGTGACGTAGTGGTTCACGAGCGCGTTCGGCGGTTCGCTGCGGCTCGGATACGTGAAGCGCTTCGCGCCGACGAGCGCGGCCTGGATGAAACACGAGTTCGCCCAGATGCCGTTGGCCATCAGTGAGGTGGACACCTTCGAGCCGCGGCCCGTGCGCTCGCGGTGGTAGAGCGCGAGCATGATGGCGCCGAACATCGCGCTCGAGGAGGGATGGTCGCCCATGCCGCCGGCGGAGAGTGCGGGCTCGTTCTGGTGCGAACGGATTTCGTCCATCAGCCCCGAGCGCGCCCACCACGCGGTCATGTCGTAGCCCGGCTGCTCGACGTCGGGGCCTTTCTCGCCGTAGCCTGACGCGCGCGCGTAGACGAGGCGCTCGTTTAGCGGCTTGAGGTCGGCGTAGTGAATGCGCAGATCGCTGAGCACGGACTCGGGGAAATTGGTGATGAAGACGTCCGCGGAGGCGACGAGCTTGAGCAGGAGGTCGTGTCCGCCGGGCTTTTTGAGGTCCACAACGATGCTCTTTTTGTTGCGCGCCTCGAGGATCCAGCAGTAGTCGATGTCGCTGGCCGGCATGGGGACGACGGTGTGCAGGTAGCGGTGCGGATCGCCGATGCCCGGGGCTTCGATCTTGATCACCTCCGCGCCGAAGTCGGACATTATCGTCGCCGCGGCCGGCGCGAGGATGTAGGTGCCGCAGTCAATCACGCGCAAACCGGAAAGTATCGGATTTGATTTATTCATCGTATTCTCGAATCTCACGAAGATCTGATTACAAAGTCTTCTCGTGTCGGGTCGAAATTAGCCTGAAGATTAACAACGTCATCATTCGCGACAGAGAATAGCATGTCAGTGAACTCGTCAAGTGTCATTTGAAAAAGGAATTTTCGTCTCTCAGAATCAGAATTGAAAAATATTCCTAAAACTCCAGAAAAACCCTCGTCGAATAAAGGTACGAAGCAATAACTATGAATCAACTGGTTTACGATGAAATTTGTGTCCTTTCTGATTGGAATCCCGGCAGAAAGATCGTAAATCTCGTCGATCTTGTGCGAATTCAAGATGGTAATGCGCTTACCCGTCCATTTGAAAGCGTGCAGTCTCCATTTAGAGGTGAGAACCTTCCCTGTCAGTTTTCTGGCCTCCGACAACTTTCGAATTGTAAACGCGGAGAAGAATACCTCTCGTTCGAAACAAAATCTCGTTCGGTCATTCCATCTCTTCTGGTTTGTTCGCTTTCGCAATAAAGTCGCGCGTCGCCAAATATCGCTCTTCCAAAAGCTTGAGTCGTCGATCATGGCAGGACAGGAATATCTTTCTCTCCTGTAAAGGAGACAACGCAACTGGAATCAATTACAGTGTTCGCGCGACGAGGGTGCGCATGACTTCGCTGGTGCCTTCGCCGATTTCGATGAGCTTGGCGTCGCGCATGTAACGCTCGACGTTGTATTCGCTGAGGTAGCCGTAGCCGCCGAGGACCTGGATGGCGTCCATGCACACGCGCGTGGCCATCTCGGAGCAGAAAAGTTTGGCCATCGGCGCGGCGCGTTTGGTGGACTGGCCCTGGTCCATGAGCGTGCAGGCCTGGTAGGCGAGCAGGCGGCCGGCCTCGAGCTGCGTGGCCATGTCGGCGAGCTTGTGCTGGATGGCTTGCAGATTGATGATGGGTTGTTTGAACGCGATGCGCTCCTTGGCGTAACGCACCGCCTCCTCGACCGCGCCGCGCGCAAAGCCGACCGACATCGCGGAGATGACCGCGCGGCCGCCTTCGAGCACTTTTTTTACGTCGTTGAAGCCTTCGCCCTCTTTGCCGAGCAGGTTTTCCTTCGGCACGCGCAGGTTATCCATGATCACTTGGACCGTGTCCGACGAGCGCATGCCGAGCTTGGTTTCGCGCTTGCCGGTCGAAAGACCGGGTGTGCCGCGCTCGACGACAAAAGCGCTCACACCGCGGCCGCCCTCGCCCTCGCTCGTGCGCGCCATGATGACGTAGGTGCCGGCGCGCTCGCCGTTGGTAATGAGTTGCTTCGTGCCGTTGAGGACGTAGTGGTCGCCGTCGCGCACGGCGCGCGACTTCATCGCGGCCGCGTCGGAGCCCGAGCCGGGCTCGGTGAGGCACCAGCAACCGAGCTGCTCGCCCGCGGCGAGCTTCGGCAGATACTTTTTCTTCTGCGCCTCATTGCCGCCGATCAGGATATGCGAGCAGCACAGGCCGTTGTGCGCCTCGACCGCGAGGCACAGGCCACCGTCGTGCCGGGCGAGTTCCTCGAGGATGATCGCGAACATGGTGTGCGTGCCGCCGCTGCCGCCGTACTCCTGCGGCACGAGAATTCCCATGAAGCCCTGTTCGCCGAGTTTGCCGATGATTTCGTCGGGGTAGTTTGCGTCGGCGTCCCACTGTTGCGCGTGCGGCGCGATGTGGGTCTGGGCAAACTTGCGCGCGGTGTCGCGCAGCATTTCGTATTCTTCAGACAGCGAGAAGTCCATAGTGGTCACTCCAGCAAGGGCTTAGAACGGGAAAAGGCATTGTGCCACCGGCGAAACTCGCGGTCAATCCATCGCCCGCTGCCGGGGGTTTGGACCGCGCCGCTTCTGAGGGCTACCATATTGCATCCGATTTGGAGATGTGCGATGAGCGAAGCGACAACGCTGGCGGGGATGCTGAAATCGGTCGTGGACGGACCCGCGTGGCACGGGCCGAGCGTGATGGAAACGATCGAGGTGATGTCGGCCGAGCAGGCCCGGCGCAAGCCGCTCAAGGGCATGCACGGCGTGTGGGAACTCGCGCTGCACATGATCGCGTGGCAGGAATACGCGATTCGGGTCGTGGACGGATCGCGGGAGACGCCGCTGGAGGGCGAGGCGGACTGGCCCAAGCTGCCCGATTCGCCGACCGACGCGGCGTGGGACACCGCCAAACACAAGCTCGAAGGCGGGATGCGCGAGTTGCGCGAACGCGTGATTCATCTCGACGAGCCGCGGATGCGCGAGCGCGTCCCGGGCCGGGATTTTCCGTTAAAAGTGCTGCTGCACGGCCTGGTGCATCACCACGTGTATCACGTGGGGCAGATGGCGCTGCTGAAAAAGGCGTAGGCCGCGGTGTGGTAAAATGGGTTTTGCGGGCGGCGTGACAGGGGCGCTACGAATGAAATATACGCGGATCACCATCGAGCCGAACAAAATGGGTGGCGTCCCCTGCATTCGCGGTTTTCGAATTCCGGTCGCTACGGTGATCGGGATGCTTGCGGAAGGGATGTCGACCGAACGGATACTGGAGCTTTATCCAGATCTTGAGGCGGAGGACATCCCGGAAGCGTTGCGTTATGCCGCGGAAGCGGTGACCATGTACGAGATTCCAATCCCCGCGTCGTGAGATTCCTGATCGATAATTCTTTGTCGCCGCTATTGGCGAAGTTACTCCGCGAGTCAGGTCACGACAGTGTCCATCTGCGCGACTTGAAATTGGATTCTGCTCGCGATGAAATCGTTCTCGAAACCGCCGCGGCCTCGGGCCGCGTACTGATTTCCGCCGATTCAGATTTCGGACGCATTCTCTCGGAGGGGCGGCAATCGACCCCTTCCGTCATATTGCTGCGAGAGGGAAAGCCTTACGAACCCGCACGGCAGATCGAACTCCTGTCTCGGTTTCTCCAACAAATTGAAGCGGCGGTTTCTCTGCGTAGCGTGATCGTTTTCAAGCAGGGGCGAATTCGAATTCGGCGCCTACCGATCTTCGACGGCTAGTGCATTCAAGACGATGCCGGCCACCTCATCGGGCACTTCCTGCGGGATAAAGTGTGAGGGGCCCGATAGATCGATGAAGGTGCAGCGGCGGTAGCGATCGCGCTGGAGCAGCGCGAGGTGGCGGACGTTGGAGTGATCGCTGGTGACGAGCGTGACGTCCATGTCGAGCTCGCCGAGGTGCTCGAAGAGGTCCGTCGAGCCGCTGCGCTCGTAGATTTGGGCCTCGAGGTCGCCGGGACATTTCAATTCGACTTGGCCGTCGTCCCTGTCGCGCAGCCCGAAATTTACGTAGGCGTCGAGCGCGCGCGGGTCCCACGCGCCCAGCGGCGGGCGCGCGCCCCAACGTTCGCGCGCGGCCGCCCTGCTCTCGAAGACGTTTCTTCGTTTGCGAGAGAGCGCGGCGAGCGGGTTGTCGCGCCGGAACAATTCGGCGGGGCCGATGATGGGATCGATGAGCACGGCCTTCGAGAAGGTCCCCGGCCGGAGCCACTCGGCATAGGCAATCTGGGCTGCGCCGGCGGAGTGCCCCACGCCGAGGAGCGGCCGCGGCAGACCGAGCGCATCGATCATGGCGACGAGATCGCGGCCGGTGTTGATCCACGTATAGGCGGCGGGCTCGGCGGGTTTACCCGAATCGCCGTGGCCGCGCGTGTCGTGTGCGTAGACGTGAAACTTCGGGAGCAGCGCGGGCACGAGCGGGTCCCACACGCGCGAGAGCGTGCCCGTGCAATGCGCGAGGATGAGCGCCGGGCCGTGGCCGCCGTGGTCCCACACGCGAATGGTGACGCCGCCGTGGCCGGGGACCTCGCGCGGGATTGGGTCGGTGTTCAAAGAATCAGATATCCGTCGCTGCACTCGTAGGGGCAGGACCCTGTCCCCGCCCAAGTCTGCACTCGTAGGGGCGGGGCCCTGTCCCCGCCCTAATCACGCTCGTAACTCAGGGCGGGGACAGGGCCCCTACGTTGTTAATGGTTGGCTTCGAGCCAACGCTGGCTGTCGATCGCAGCCATGCATCCGCTGCCGGCGGCGGTGATCGCCTGGCGGTAGACGTGGTCCTGTACGTCGCCGGCGGCGAACACGCCGGGGATGTTCGTGTAGGTGGAGTCCGGCTTGGTGACGAGATAGCCGGTCTCATTCATGTCCAGCATGCCGGCGAAGAGGCCGGTATTGGGTTTGTGTCCGATCGCGGCGAAGTAGCCCGTGGCGGCGACCTCGCGGGTCGCCCCGGTCTTGAGGTTTTTCAGCCGCGCGCCGGTGACGCCGGTGTCGTCGTTGCCGAGCACTTCGTCGATCGCCGAGTCCCACTCCGGCGAGATTTTCGGGTTCTTCAGCGCGCGCTCCGCCATGATCGGGCTCGCGCGGAACTTGTCGCGCCGGTGCACGATGTGGACCTTCGAGGCGTAGTTCGTGAGGAAGAGCGCCTCTTCCATCGCGGTGTCTCCCCCGCCGACGACGACGACCGGCTTGTTCCGGAATCGCGGGAGCGCGCCGTCGCAGGTGGCGCAGGCGGACACGCCCATGTTCATGAATTTCTCCTCGGACGGCAGGCCGAGATACTTCGCGACGGCGCCGGTGGCGATAATGATCGCCTTCGCCTCGAACTTTTCCGTGTCGCACCAAACCGTGAAAGGCCGATGGGAGAAATCCACTTTGGTGACGGTCTTGTTCTGCACGCGTGCGCCAAAGCGCTCGCATTGTTCGCGCAGATCATCCATCATCGCGGGTCCCGTAACGCCTTTGGGATATCCCGGATAATTCTCCACCTCGGTCGTAGTCATGAGCTGGCCGCCGGGCAAGAACTGCGCACCCATCATCGGATCGCCCGCGAGGACCAGCGGCGCGAGATTCCCGCGCGCGGTATACAGCGCGGCGGTATACCCCGCCGGACCCGAACCGATAATGACGACGTTTTCCATGCCTGTCTCCCGCAGCCCGCGCAGTCCGGGGAATTCGTAGCGAATGGCGCGCGAGTATATAAGAACGCCGCGGGCGCGGCCAAGCTTCCCGGCGGTGCACTGCTACCCAGTTTTGTCAAATATGATGAACCCGCAGTGCGTCCCGGAGGGACGCGGCGATAGTAGCCCGCCGTTTCAACGGCGGGTAATGGCAATCGATGATCGGAAGTCCCGATAGGGACGGCTGAACGGATGTGTCGGGCCGCGTGTTCAGCCGTCCCTTCCGGGACTGATTTTCGATTGCACACGTGCGGCCCCTCCGGGGCATGAGAGAGTCGAGTCATCGCACGGACTGGGACGGAGGAGCCGCGATCCACCGGCCCCGGCCGCTTGACCCTAAATGCGCATGTTTCCTATACTTGCGGCCCGTGTGCGCGCCGTCACCGTTGCGCCCACACTCGACAGGTTCGCCGGGATAGCTCAGCTGGTTAGAGCGCTGGATTGTGGATCCAGAGGTCGTGGGTTCGAGCCCCTCTCTCGGTACCACTTACTTTCTTTTTTGGGAAAAAAGAAAGTAAGCAAAGAAAAACCGTTAGACGTGCGCTGACCATCGATTCAGGCTGAATTTGTTGGTGGATTCGAGTTGTCCCTTCCTATTCCGGCTGCGAGCGCTAAGCACCTGAAGCGGATCCGTACGATCTGCCTGGCGATGCCGGGGGCCTCGAAAAACTGTCGCATGGCGAGCCTACCTTTTTCGTGAAGAAGGTTTTTTGCATGTTCGCCAACGACCATCACGGCGACGGGCGGGTCGCGGTGTGGGTGCCGGCGCCGCAGGGATTGCAGGCGGCGCTGATCGAAGCCTCGCCGAAGAAGTTCTTCCGGCCGCCCTATGTGGGGCCGGCCGGCTGGATCGGCATCGAGCTGTCCAAGGTGAGCGACAAGGAATTGACGCTGCACATCCACGAGGCGTGGCGGCTGATCGCGCCGAAGAGGTTGCTCGCGGAATTCAAGGGCGATTTGGCCACGGATTGAGCGGATCGGACGGATCAGTATCGGGGCGGAACTCGATCCGGCATCCAATCCTTTCAGTCAAGAGTGGTTCTGCATCTTCCTCAGTTTGCGCGCCATTATCGGCGGTTCTTTCAATTCTTGAGGGAATCGATCCGTTCAATCCGTCAAATCCGTGGCTTTCTCTTCTGGCATGACATGGATTCGCGGCTCCGGTGGCAACTGCAAATCTCGATCTCGAGGTGTTTCGCGCGGGATTCCCGTGGCGGTATGGAGACCGGGTCTGATCTAAAGCGCGAGACGCGACTTCGGACAAGCCCGGTCAGTCGCTACCCTATTTCTGTGGGGTCATCCCGGCCCAGTCCTTCGGCTTCAAGTAAAAATCCGTCAACTCGTGCTCCGGCGTGCCGGGCGCCGCGTGCCAGTTGTAGCGCCAGTGCGCCGTCGCGGGCAGGCTCATGAGGATGGATTCCGTGCGGCCCTGAGACTGCAAACCGAAAAGCGTCCCGCGGTCGTAGATGAGGTTGAATTCGACGTAGCGCCCGCGGCGGTAGAGCTGGAACTCGCGCTGCGCGTCGGTGTATTTCGTGTCGCGGTTCGCCTCGATGAACGGGCGGTAGAGATTCGGGAACGCGCGGCCGAGCGCGAGGCAATAGTTGAGGGCCTTCTCCTTGTCGTCGCGCAGGTGATCGTAGAAGGTCCCGCCGATGCCGCGCGTCTCGCCGCGGTGCGTGAGGAAGAAATACTCGTCGCAGTTTTTCTTGTGCTCAGCGTAGGAATAGCCCGACTCGTCACCGATCGATTTCAGCGCACGGTGATACTCGACCACCTGCCCGAGCACGGGATAATACGGCGTCACGTCGATGCCGCCGCCGAACCACCACACGTCGCCCGCTTCGAAATAGCGGATGTTCATATGAATCGTGGGGATATGCGGGTTCCACGGATGAATGACAAGGCTCACGCCGGTCGCGAGGAAGGGCGTGTCCGGCGGGATTTGGAATTGCGTCGTCGCTGCGGCCGGCATCGACGCGCCGCGAATCGCGGAGAAGTTCACCCCGCCCTTCTCGATCAGGTTCGCGTGTTCCCACACGCGCGTGACGCCGCCGCCCGAGCCTTTGCCATAGTCCCAGCGGTCCTCGTGCGCGCGCCGGCCGTCCTCGGCCGCGAGAAAGTCGCAGATGAGGTCCTGGACTTCCTTGAATCCCTTCTGAACGTCATCGGCGCTGGGCATGGGCAGTAGCTTACAACTTCTTTCACCACGAAGGACACGAAGAGCACGAAGAACCTCACCTCCCTCGGCGAAGGTTTCGTGCGTGCACGCGGTCGCGCGGGAGCGCGACCCTCCCCGTCATTGCGAGGAGGCCGATAGGCCGACGAAGCAATCTTGTCGGCCGGCGATCTCGCGATCGCGGGATCACGAGACGAAGAGATTGCTTCGTCGCTCCGCTCCTCGCAATGACGGGGAGGATGGGTTTGGCAATGAAGGGGTTGGGGTTCTTCGCGTCCTTCGTGTTCTTCGTGGTGAGATCGCTCTTACTTTTCGGTTAGCAGCGGCTTAATCTGCGCGTTCCAGGCGTCGTAGCCCGCGCGGCTGAGGTGCAGGCCGTCCTGGATGAAGAACTCCGGCTTGGGCTTGCCGTCCGTGCCGAGCATGATCGGCTCGACGTCGAAAAAGTGAATGTAGTCGGTCTTCGCCGCGTATTCGCGCACGAGCCCGTTCGTCGCGCGGATTTTGTCAATCAAGTTCCACCGAGCGATGCTCGGCTTGATCGAGACATAGATAAACTTCGTCTTCGGCAGCGCCGCATGCACCTTCTCGAAGAATGCCTGCGTGTCCGCGAAGACTTGTTGCGGCGTCTTGCCCACGCTGAGGTCGTTGTCGCCCTCGTAGAACACGACCAGCCGCGGCGCGTACTTGACGACCATGCGGTCCGCGTACAGCAACGCGTCGGAGGTCTGCGAACCGCCGAAGCCGCGATTGAGGATGTGCAGATCCGGAAAATCCTCGCCGGTCTTCCAGAACCGGATGCTCGAGCTGCCGTAGAACTCGATCCCGCCCTTCGCCGGCGGGTTGACCTTGTCCTTCTCCTCGAAGCCGGCGATCGTTTTTTCCCACTGGTTCTCCTCGGCGAAAAGGACCGAAGGGACCAAAAAGACCAAAAGGACGGCGGCGGATCCAAGGAAACGCGGACGAACTGAACGCATTGGAAGGCTCCTATGAGAAAAGGATGATCATCACCAAATCTCAATGAACGAAAACTCAGCCACGGATTGGACGGATCATACGAATCAGCGTGTCACAAATCCTGCTGCCCCGGATAATCAATGAATGGATGACCCTTTTGTTGACTCGCTGCCAAGTATCCAGTCGCTGATCCGCTAATATCCGTCCAATCCGTGGCTGCCCTTTAAGCCCTCCGCGGCCATATGGCACAATGTACGTAACTGTTTGCGGGAATTGCACATGCGGCTCGTAAAAATCGGCGTGGCCAGCGTCTCGGTGAAGATTGGCGACTTCGCCGGGAACGCGGCGCGCCTGGTCGAGGTCGTCGCGCAGCTGGTACAGAGGACGTGTACAGATGACCGCTAAGAAGTTGCCAGAACTCCGGGTCGTCTTTGATACGAATGTCATTTACACGGATTCGGAACAATATCTTGTTCGCCGGGAGGTTACCGAACTTATCAAATCCTCCGTGGCTTACACGGACATTGTGTTCACATGGTATATCCCCGATGTCGTCAAGCGAGAACGGATCTTCCGCATGGCGAAAAAGGCGAAGGGTTTACTTGGATCGCTTCGAAAGATCGAACAATTGGTCGGCGTAAATTTCAATGTCAATGAGGTCAATCTAAGCGACTGTGTAAATAAAAATGTCGATTCGCAGATTCAGAAGTTAGGACTCTCTGTACTTTCGCTGGATGTAAGAAAAGTCGACTGGGAGAAGCTTATCGAGCATTCGGTACTGCGCCTTCCTCCGTTTGAGAATGGCGAAAAAGAAAAAGGATTCCGGGACGCGTTGATTGCGGAATCCTTTGCGCAGTTGGTAGAAGCAGCTCCCAAAACTCCAAGCGTTTGCAGGCTTGTATTAGTTACCGGCGACGAGATGCTAAGAGTTGCAATGGAAACGCGGACCAAAGAATCAAAGAATGTCCGCATTCTGGGAAATACAGAGGAGCTAAAGAGTCTAATCAACGGCCTTGTCGAAAACATGGGTGAGGAACTGGTCAAGCAAATTGCGAAAAAGGCCGAACAATATTTCTTTCAAAAGGATGACCAATCAACCCTTTACTATCGCGAGAGGATTGGAGAAAAGATAGGAAAAGATTTTAGCAATAAACTTACAGAATTACCGGAAGGCGCATCATCACGAAAAAATCCCATATTTCGCATAGGCGCACCGACGTTTGTAAAAAAAGAGAGAGGACGAATCGAGTGGGCCACCCGTATAGTTGCAGAAGCAGAAGCCTATAGACAAGAGGTCATCTCGCCAAGTCTGTCAATACGAGCTTCAGGGTTGGCAGACTCCGGGCCCGTCTTCGGGCCCGTCTTCGGTAGTGCAGCGACTATTACTCTACCGCCATTCAAATATTTCGGCGGTGCCGACAAACCGGATGGAGATACGGTTGGCGCGCTTTCAGCTTATCTGCGATTATCTCAAGGCAATCCGGTCACGAGCTTTGGTAGCCGTGTAGAAGAGGTGCTCCATGCGCAGGGAACTACCACATTTGAGGTGCGTTGGCAGGTGACAGTATCGGTTGCGAAACATAAGTTCAGCAAGCCGAAAATTTTGGGAATCGAGTTCTTCGAGACTACGTGGAAGGCGACCTAATGCGGCTCGTAAAAATCGGCGTGGCGGGTGTCTCGGTGAAGATTGGCGATTTCGCCGGGAACGCGGCGCGCCTGGTCGAGGTCATCGCGCAGGCGCGGGCCGAGGGCGTGCACGTGCTGGTGACGCCCGAGCTGGCGATTTCGGGCTACAGCCTGAAGGACCGCGTCTGGTGGCCGGACATCCGCCGCCGGAGCTGGGACACGCTGCTGCGCATCGCCGAGCAGACGCAAGGCATCAGCGTGTGGCTCGGGTTGCCGGTGGACATCAACTCGCGCATCTACAACGCGCTCGCGTTCGTGCACGACGGCCGCGTGCACGGGCTCGTGATGAAAAAATATCTGCCGAGCTACAACGTCTTCTACGAAGGCCGCAACTGGAGCTCCTGGGGCGGAGGCGTGACTGACTGCCACGGCGTGCCCGCGGGCGACCTCGTGTTCAGCGCGCCCTACGGCAAGGTCAGCGCGGAAATCTGCGAGGACCTCTGGTCGCCGCACTCGCCGGCGAACGCGCGCGTGCAGGCGGGCGCGGAGATCATCTGCAACGCGAGCGGCTCGCCGTTTACGCCGCGCAAGAACGAGCAGCGCAAGCGGCTCGTGCTCAATGCGGCCGGCGGCATGGCCTGCGTCTACGCGTACAGCAACCTGCTCGGGCTGGACAACTCGCGCCTCGTGTTCGACGGCGGCGGCATCATCGCCACGCCCGAGCGGATCGTCGCCGAAGGGCCCATCCTCGATTCGATGCCCTGGACGCTCGCGACGGCGGTAGTCGATCTCGACGACATCGCGCGGGTGCGCGCGGAAAACTCGACCTGGCGCGCGAATGCGCACCGCGAGGAGCCCAGCGGCGGTCCGCAGACGATCGCGGTAAAAGGCGAATATAGGCCGTCCGAAACGCTGGAATTCGCCGCCACGCTCCCGAAGGATTTCTGGGTGCCCGATGCGGCGCCCGGCGCGCCCGATGCGAAGAAATATCTCGATGAACTCTTCGACGGACTCGTGCTCGGCCTGCGCGACTACTTCGAGAAGGCGGGCGTGTTCCAGCGCTTCCTCGTCGCGCTCTCCGGCGGGCGCGACAGCACGCTGTGCCTGCTGCTCGCCGTGCACGCCGCGCGCCGGATGAACTGGGGCCAGGGCGCGCCGGTCGCGCAGCGGGTCAGCGCGGTGTACCTGCCGAACGAGGCCTACAGCTCGAGCGGCACGCAGGAGGCCGCGCGCGCGGTCGCCGAGGAACTCGGTGTGCCCTTCCAGGTCGTCGCGATTTCCGAGGAGGTCAAGCTCGCCGAGAAGAAGGCGGCGGAACTCGCCGGCGGTGCAAACAAGGTGCAACCGCTGACGAAGCAAAATTTACAGGCGCGCATCCGCGGCGCGATGATGCTGAACTGGGCGAACAACGTCGGCGGGCTGCTGCTCGTCACGTCGAACCTGTCTGAAGCGGCCGTCGGCTACACGACCACCGGCGGCGACAACGAGGGTGGGTATTCGCCGGTGGCGAACCTGCCCAAGACGCTGCTCTCGCGCCTGGTAGCGCACATCGCCGAGCGCGACGGCCTGAAGTCCGTGCAGAAGGTCCTCGCAATTCCGCCCAGCGCCGAGCTCGCGCCGGACCAGACCGACGAGGCCGACCTCATGCCCTACGTCGTGCTGGACGACCTGCTGTATCTCTTCGCGCAACGCCGCATGGCGCTGGCCGATTGCTGGCGCGTAGTGTGCGAGCGGCACCCGCAGCAAAGCGCGGAAAAACTCCGCGAATGGACCGCGAAATTCGGCCACATGTTCGTCGCCAGCCAATGGAAACGCGAACAGCTCCCCGTCGCGCTGCGCGTCCTCGAGATCGATCTCGATCCGAAGACCGGCTTCCGATTCCCGGTATTGCAAAGCATCGCCGACGAATTGGACGAGTTGGCGAAGGCGAAGCGCTAAGCGATCTGCCCACAGATTACACAGATGGGCGCAGATTAAGCGCCGCTAGTTTCGCCGACGCCGCCTCTTCACCAACTGAGCAAATAGCGATGCTGTCAGAAGCGCCGCAGCCGCAATCTGGACTGTGTTGTCAATTGCCAAAGCGATCGCCGTTCTCGCGGCGTTCCGCCACGCGGGCCGCGTCGCAATGAAATCCGCCGCAGGCGGACTCAGCCGGTAATAGGCGTCCGTGAATGCTGCGCCGAGCGGATTCGTGAGCAGTTTTGCGTCGCGGATGCCGCGCAGGGTGTCGAGTTCGGCGGCGAGCGGCGTGCCGTAGGCGGCGGTGGCGATGAAGCAGGAGCTGCTGCCGTTGCTGAACGAGACTTCGGTCGAGCCGTCGTTCGACGCGTCGAGCGCGGAGACGGCAAACTCGCGCTCGCTCCCGCCGCGCGCGAGGACGTTTGCCCACTCCTGGGCGTTGGTGACGCCGTCTTCGTCCGGGTCGCCTTCGCCGGCGAACGGCTCGTCGGCGGCGCGCGCCACGCTGCCGCGGGCATCGGCCGGTTCGCATAGGCCGTCCACGCAGGACACGGAAACATAGAAATCGAACATTTCAACGTCGAAGGGCGCGAACGCCGCGTTGAGGTATACGCCCATGGTGCGGCTGATGAGGCGCAGTGACGCAAGGGAACGCTGGTAGGGTACCCATTCACCGGTGTCGTACACCTCGAATTCGGATTCCACCCCTGCACGATTGACGAGGTAGGCGTTCGTGATCGCTTCGTCGAAGCCATCTTCGACGCCGCCACACGACGATTCGCGGAGCAGCGCCATCGATGCCGCCTCCGGCAGGCCGTCACCGTCGATATCTTCCGGGAACGCGTATGCCTCCTGAAGGCTGGAGAGTTCATCGGCGATTTCGGGGAAATCGAAGCACGGAAGGGCCGGACGTTCGGAAGAGAAAACCGCCAGCGAACTGCTCATCGAAGCCGGAAGGTAGAGATTCGCGCTGTCCGCTGAAACCGTCGGCCAATCGTTGCCTTGGATGGAATTGCTGCCGGACAATCCGTCTACGATCGTCTCCAGTAGCGAGGGGAGCCCGGTCTCGATGTCGCGAGCGAATGCCGATACGCGCGCGATTGATCCGGCGAACTGCCCGAAGGACAACGTGTAGAGTTTGGCGCCGTCAGGGGCTGCAACGACCCGGGTGATCCCGGGAAGCGAAACAATTTCGGACGTACCGCGCGCGGTCGCAGGCATCGTGAGACCGCCCGACGTGTCGCGCGCTAGGGTAAGGAGCGTGCCGGTCCACGAATCGGCTGCGTAGAGTTGGGCGCCGTCAGGCGACACTGTTAGCGACTGAATCACCGAGTTCGCGCCCGAGATCCGCGTGTCGACCAGCGAATCAAACGAGACCTCGCCGCTGCTCGCATTAACATTGAAGATTTGAATGCCTTGTTGGCCGGCCGCCGCGGCGTACAGGTTTTTCCCGTCGGGCGATACAACCATTTGGTAATAGGGAGCGACGAAGGGGAACACCACAGGCACATCCAGATTCAGGCGCTGGGCAGCGCTCATGCCGCCGTTGGCCGGATCGATTGCGATTGAGACTATCGTTTCGATCAGCGGCGAGGAGCTGGTCGTGCCCAATACGTAGATGAACTTTCCATCGGGCGACACAACAGCCGAAACGATCGCGAGCAGGCTTCGCATCAATGGGTCGTCACTCAACAGCTTGCTGTTGAGGGTCAAGGAACCGTTGATGTCATTGCGGTTCAGGCACGCGATTCCAAATTCTCCAGCGAAGTCGATCGCCACGTAGACGAATCGACCGTTCGGCGACACGACGAGATCGCCGACCCCGTAGGGTCCCGACGTCGCGTCGGGTGGCATGGCGGATGCGAACTCGAGCGTTCCATCCGTGACGTCCCGTCGGAAATGGACGATCGTCTGACTCAATCGCGCGGAGATGTAGACGTCGCGGCCGTCCGGTGGGACAGCGACACGCCGGGGTTCCTGCATCACGCGGCCGAGCAGCAGCGAGAAATGAATCTCGCGGAAGGTCAGACCGTCGGCATTACCTTGCGCGGTCGCGCGAGCGGCAATCAGCACAGCAGGTAGAACTATTGCGAACAAAACCAAGCGCCGGAAAACTCGCCGCACCGTCAATCCTCCAAGGCTACCCATCGCCCGTAATAGAAAACAGCCGAAGCACAATAGCCGAAAGACCGGCCCTTCCCCTTTGTCCATCGCCGCCGCACAGCGGCGCTACGGCTTCACCGGCTGCACCCACGCCGTCTGGAAGTCGCCCTCGTCGACCGGGTTGTCTTGCGGCTGATCGGAATAGACCCGTGCGCGGACGTAGAGTTCGTCGCCTTTGAATGGATAGACAGCGGGATTGTCCGTGGTCTCTAGTAGAACCGCGCCGACTTCGCCGCTGTACTTGAGCGAAGCGCGCGGGAGTGGCTTGCCTTCGAAGTCGAGGCGGGGCGAGGTGGTGGCGTCGAAGCCGGCGCGGGTGCCGATGAAGCGCGTCGTGTATTTCGCGCCCGGCTGCGCCGCGATGGTGACGCGCAATTCCTTGTCGGTCTTATCGATCTTGTCCAGCGTGACGCCAGTCGTGCTGTAGAACAGGCCCGCCTGCATCGCGCGCATGATCGCGTCCGCGTCGAGCGATTCGGCGTAGACCATCACCCAGCCTCGCCCCGGATTCACACGCCCCAGGCCCCACTGGTGATACTCGTGGCTGTCGTCCGTCGCCACGCCGTAGAGCAGCGGCGTATTCGGATCGCGGTTGAGCCGCGTGGACTGGATGATGTCCCAGGCTTCGTCGGAGGGCGGCATGCCGTCCTCCGCGCGGCCCCAGGGATGCGTGCCCGGGTGGCCGTTGTAGACTTCGAAGAAGCGCAACGAGGGCGCGCCGAGCACTTCCTCCGTCGTGACGCCGTTGCTCCAGTTCATGTGGTTTAGGTGCGCGATCATCGGCACGTTGAATTTTTTGCTTTGCGCTTCGATCGCGGCAACCTGGTTCTCGAGGATTTCGCTGCGCGTGGTGCCTTCGACGCTGCGCACGGCCTCGCGCACGTTGATCGCGTTCGTGTGGACGCCGGAGCCAATCGCCGTCATTTCCTCCCCCGGAATGAGAAGGAAGGCCCCGGGCACGTTGAAGTGCGCCGACAACTCATCGAAGGTGCGCAACCGCATGGCTTCGGGGCGACCGTTGGCCTCGCGCAGGATTGGCCAATCCGCACCGAAGTCCGTGCGCAGCGCATCGAGGTGCTCGAGCTTGAGGTTTGAGCGCCCGCCGATCTGCGTCCACTTCTCGCCGGATTGCAGCACGTTGTGCTCGGAGAAGGCGACGAACTCGTACCCGCGATCCTTGTACCACTTCGTGATCCACTCCGGCGCGGTATCGCCGTCGCTCCACAGGCTGTGCACGTGCGTGACGCCCTTGTACCAGTCGGCGCTGACGTTGGCGGCCGAGGCCAGCGCAAAAACGGTGGCCCCAAGAAAACAGGTCCGGCCCACGCGGAGGAAATGAGACGCGGAGAATTTGCATTGACATGGGCGTGCGGCCCGCACGGGGCGGATCCGATTGCCGAGAACCGAGGACCGGCCGGGGGCGGGAACGGATTTTTCCGGCCCACTCTTCACCGGCCGGAGGCCGATGCTACCTAACGCCGGCATTTTTTTCTTTCGCCACACTCCGGCCGGGGCCGGTGCGGAACGCAGACTGACTGGTGTCGTTGGCATTGGGGGACGTGTCTCCTGTGGGGGTGGTTCAGTCTACGAGCGGGAGCGAAACGGGCGCAAGTTACGGAATACAGATGACAGAGCCGGGCGGACGCGCGCAAGCAACACTGAGAAAATCAATACACCTTGTAAATGATTTTTGGACAAGAGGGTGTCGAAGCGAGGGTCAAAAAAATTCTTTATACAACATCTTCTTGACAGTGCTATCACTTTGAATTAGAGTGACTTACTGCGGCTGAGGGCTTTCGAATGCGCGTTGTGGCGCATCCGTGTGGCGCGGGGGAATTCGAGTTCGGAAATCTTGCCCCCGCCGTCATTAGTGTCCGCAGATTACGCAGTCTTATTGCATCACGCGAATTTGTGAGGGGTCGCGTGGATGTGCGGCCCGCGGCGGGAGGATGACCGGCACGATGTCGACAGGCAGGCTCCATCTGGATTTCTTCGGCCTGCGTGAACATCCCTTCGCGCCGACGGCGGACCCATCCTATTTTTGCGCCACGCGCGATCACAAGACTTGCCTTTTCCATTTGTGGAACAGCATCGACGAGCGGCACGGCATCGCGGTGATCCTGGGCAATTATGGCACGGGCAAGACGACGCTGTTGCGCAAGCTGATGAGCGGTATGGCGGCGGAGCCCGAGAAATACAACACGGCGGTGCTGGGTTCGCCGATACCCTCGTGGACGAGCTTCTCGCTGCTCGAAGCGATCGTGAATCAGTTCCAGTTGCGCCCGCTGGACCGCACGTTTGGCGCGTACATGCAGGCGCTGAACGAATACTTGCTGGCGAACCGCAACCGCATCAGCACCCTGATCATTGACGACGCGCAGAACCTGAACAAGCGCGGCCAGCTCGAGCTGCTTCGCCTCGCGCAGAATCTCGAGACGCCGCAGCACAAGTTGCTCAACCTGGTTTGCTTCGCGCAGCTTGAATGGACGCGCGTGCTCGAGGCCGCGCCGAATTTTCTACAGCGGACAAACGTCGTGTACACGCTGTCCGCGTTCAGCGCCGACGATCTGCGGGAGATGATCCGGTTTCGCCTCGCGCAGGCGGGCGGATCGGGCGATCGCGGGCCCGAATTCGACGACGCGGCGGTCCGCGCGATTCACGACTTTTCCGAGGGCAACCCGCGCGTGATCGTGGGCCTGTGCCGCAATTCGCTGCTACTGGCCGCGCAACTCGAGCAACGAGCGATCAGCGTAGACTTGGTGATGCACACCATTGAAAAGACGACCGTGCCCAACTCGGAACGCCTGGCGCGCGCGGCCTCGTCCGCGCGGCCCGCGGCCGTGCAGGCGATCGCGGCCAGGCCTGCCGAGTTCTTCGGGCCGGTGGGGTCGGTCGGCGCGGAGGCGGTGGTGGCGGCGGCATCGGCGCCATCGCGCGCGAACATCCGTCAATTCGGACAACGGGCAAACCACTTATTGATTGAAGCATCTCGGGCGCGCCGCGGATAGCGGCGGGTTCGGGCACAGGGGGACAGGCAGTGACGAAGGCGGGGGAATCACCGTGGTGGCTTGAGCCGCCCGATCCGCGCGCGGACGGCAGCATCGACGATTCGCTGCTGCGCGCGATGGAGGACGATCCGCGCCTGGGCCACGGCGCGGGTCCCGCACGCTCCGACAATGTGCTTGACTTCATCCAGATGACGGGGCTCACCACGGGCCGCATTCCCGCGGCCGTGAGCGCGCCGCCGCAGCCAGGCGAGCACGCCGGGGATCCGATTAGTTTTTTTGAGTACGGCGTGCGCGATGTGGACGGCAGCGGCGATCCCGTCGAGATGGATCATCCCGAACTCGATTTCAGCGCATTTCATGTAAAGCCGGTGGTGGCGGCCATCGAAGAGAGTGAGTCGCTCAACGAACTGCGTCAGATCATTGCGGAGCTCGCCGAAGAAACCGATCCCGCGCGCACGGCGTACGCGCGGCTTGTCGCGCCGGAGGCCTCGCCGGCGGATCCGGGCGAGCCAGAAGTGGTGTCCTCGTGGTCGCCGGGCCAGTTCTCCAGTCTCGGCCCCACGCGCGTCGCCGAAGCGCCGCCGGCGCGCGAGCCGGCGGCGTCCGCGGCGCGCCCTGCCGAGCCCAGCGCGGCCGCAGCGGGCCTGGTTGCGGCGCGCGATTTGCTCATCGAGTTGTCGCAGGCAAACGACGCCGCGGCGGAACGGCAGCGTGCGCATGGGTCCGCGCCGCTGGTTTTGAAACATCCGGTGACGCTTGCGCGCGAGGGCTTGCCCGAGTCCGAAGCCGAAGCCGAAAAGGAAGACTACAGCAGTCACCAGCACCTGGGCCTTCCGCGGCGGCGCCCGCACTCCATGGCGAGGCGCTGGCTGCAACGGGTGGCCATTGTTGCGATCGCGGCTGCGCTGGGCTACGGCGCGTGGGAGGCGGTCCGCTCGCGCACGCAGCCGCCTAAGGCGGCCTTCGACTCCGCGAAGGCGGTGCTCGACTCCGGAGATCATCGGCGCGCATCGAATGAATTTCTGTCCATTGCGCGGCGCTTCTCAGGGCATCCGGTGGCGCCTGACGCGCTGTTCATGGCGGGCTTTGCGCTTCAGCTCGAAGCGGAATCGCCGCCGGCACCGGCCAAAGAGGCCTACACCGAGGCGATCGGCATCTTCGAGAAGTTCATCGCGGAGCATCCGGCGCACGAGAAGACCGCGCGCGCGGAGACGTTGATGGGCTTGTTGCATTACAAAACCGGCCGTTACCTCGAGGCGATCAGCGTGCTCGGTGGTCCCGATCGCCGCGTGCGCGATCCGGGCGCGTATCTGTCGGCCCTGCGCACGCTGGGCCGCGCGTACGCGGAAGTCGGCCAGACGGACAACGCCCGCTCCGCGTTTCTCCGGGCCGCGGCGCTCGAAAGCAACATGACACCGGACCAGGACTACATAGAGCTGGCCACGCTCTATCAAAATCTCGCCGCACACTCCGGCGAACCCGCCCAGCGCCGGCACCATTTTCAGCTTGCGGTCGAGCAGTGGGACTTCGCCATGCGGGTCCCGGGTCTGTTGCGCGCCCGCAAAGAGGACGTCAAATTGCTCCGGGACGCGGCCGCGGGCCGGCTGGAATCTGAAACGGGTGGGGCGGTGGCGCCGGGGCCGGCAGCGAGCGAAGGCCGCCCTACGCAGATACGTACGAATACCTTGGCAAATCGTTCCGCAGGGGCGGGGGAATCGCCGCCGGCGGACAGCGAGGACAGCTCCGGCCGGGCGCCGAAGTAGGCGCGAGGTTCGCGCGCGAATACGCGTGCGGGCGGCCGGGGGGAAGTAGCGGCGGAGACGGTTGTGGCCGCTGCGGGGGCAAGTCGAGTAAGACAGGGGGAATGCCAATGCGAAACGCGCGTCATTGCGCGGCGGGGATCGTCGCGCTTGTAGGGCTGTGCGCCGCGGCCGGCGCCGCGGTGCTGGCCGGCGGCAAGATACGTCCGGGCGACGTGCTCTACGTGGAAGTCTACCGCGTTCCCGAAATGACGCGCGTGTACCTCGTGGACGAGGACGGCGCCATCCGCATGCCCTATGTCTCGCCGATCCCGGTGGGCGGCATGGACGAAACCACGGCAGGGCAGACGGTGTCGCGCGCGCTCGAGCCTATCCTGCGCAACCCGCGCGTGACGGTGTCGCGATCCGACGCGGGGCTGGCCGGCGAACGCCTCGGCCGGACCTCCGAGATGCGCTTGGAAGTCATCCCACTGCACAATTCGAACGCCGAGTCCATGTCCGAAGCGCTCGAGGGCATGACCTCGCCCGGCGGCAGCGTGAGCGCGGACCCGGACACGAACTCCTTGTTGCTGACGGACACGCCCGAAGCCATCAAGAACATGATGAGCGTCGTCGCACGGATCGACGCGATGCAGTCGCAGGTCACGCAGGTGCGGATCGAGACGAAAGTCGCCGAGGTGCGCGTCGGCGCACTCAAGGAACTCGGCGTGCGCTGGTTCGTGCAGGGCGATAACGTGGGCGGCGGTTTCCTCCCGCCGCCGAACCGGCTCAACAGCAACAACGCGCGCACCGGCGGCTTCGGCCCGCAGGCGAACGAGTTCGCGAACAGGAACAGTGGAAACGCGTTCAACAGCGGGAGCGAACGCGAATTCTTGGGCGACGGATTCGATCGCCGGCTGAACGTCCCGGTGCAGATTCCGCTGCCGGGCCAGTCCTTTCTCACGTATGCGACCGGGGGCATAGACATCGGCGCGATGATCGATGCGCTGGTGACGGACGAGAAGGCCAAGATATTGGCGAACCCGACGATCGTGACGGTGAACCACAAGCCTGCGGAGATCAAGATGGTCGACGAGTACCCGTACACCGAGTACGGCACCGAGCTCACCGGCCAGACCAATTTCTCCGTAAAATTCCTCGAGATGGGCATCATTCTGGGTGTGACACCGCACGTGTACGAAGACAGCGCGGGGACCTACGTCAAACTTGATCTCAAACCGCAGGTGTCTTTCCCCAGCGGCATCGTCAACGGGGTGCCGATTCGTTCGCTGCGCTCCTCGGACACGATCGCCAACGTCCGCGACGGCCAGACGCTGGTCGTGGGCGGCATTCTGACCGAAGACGAGCAGGACGTGGTGACCAAGGTGCCGGGGATCGGCGATCTGCCGATCTTCGGCCACCTGTTCAAGACCAAAGAGAAGCAGAAATTTCGCAGTGAGCTGATGATTTTCGTCACCCCGACCGTCCACCGCAGGCCGGAGGAAATCACCTGGGACCGCATGATTGACACCGCCCAGGGACTGAACGAAGCCCAACTCGCGCCCCTATCCATGCTCGGGCGCGAAGCGCGCAAGGAATAGACGCCGATGTCGGCCGATCTGCCTACGCTCGATCAATCGCCCCACCTGCGCGAGACGGACCGCGGGCGTTTTGTCATCGACGTTTTGCTGCGCCACTGGGTGATCGTGACCGGCGCAGCCGTCCTGGGCGCGATCGGCGGCGCCGGCCTCGGGCTGGTGTTGCACCGCGTGCATCACGAGTACGGCGCGCAGACCGACCTCGCCGTGAAGCAGACCTTCTGGCAGAGCCCAGCGCTGGCGAATCTTGATACGAACGCATTTGGCGAGGCCACGCCCACCAAGCTGGTCAACCGGCTCGATACGGCCGCGCTCGCGCGCGATGTGGTCGATGCGCTGGTGCAGGACGAGCTGGCGGGCGGCAGCAACGGCGGCGCGCTGACGACCGACGCCGAGCTGGACGCGCGCGCGGCCGCGATCGAATCGTCGTTTGCGATCGAGCCCATCGACGACAAGGGGGTGCTTCGGGTGACGGCGTTCAGCGCGGCCGGACCCGAACAGGCCGCGCGGCTGGCCGACTACGTCGCGCGCGGGCTCATCGACCACACACAGCTTCGCCGGCTGGACGAGCAGGAGCAGGCGTACCAGATCGTGCAGCAGCAGATCACCGAGACGCGCGATCAGCTGGACCAGGCGGACGCGCACACGGCGGACTTCCGCCAGAAAATGGGATTCAAGACCAACGAGCAGGTCTGGCAAGACATCGAGAAAAAGAGCAGCGATCTCCTCGAGGCCAAAACGATGGTCGTTGAAATCGAGAAACGCGTCGCCGGGATCGACGGCGAACTGGCGAGCAATACGCTGGAACTTCCCGAGGTGCTCGGCAACGTGACCGAAGGTGTCGTGCAGGGCCTGCTCGAGGACTTGGACGAGCTGCGTCAAGATGAAATCGGCCTGAGCATCACGTGGAAACCCGGCTACCCGGAACTCGATCGTCTCCAGGCCGAGATTGGCGACAAGAAAGACGCGATTCTTATGGCGATCAACGAACTAAAGGGCGGCGGCGGCGGCACGAGCCTGTGGGAAGAGCGCCAGAACCTGTATCGGCTAAAGGTCCAGCTCAAGGCCGACCTCTTGACCCAGTCGGTGCGGGTCGCCTCGCTGCAGAAGATGGTCGACGATTTCTCGAAGGGCCTGCCCGAACTCTCCGACACGAGCTTCACCTACGCGCAACTCTCGCACGAATCCCAGTACCTGCGCACGCAGTTCGAAAAACTGCTCGACAAGGAATTCGATCTGCGCACGGCCATGCGCCGCGGCACCGCGACCGTGGAACGGCGAAACGCGCCGATCCCGCTGCCGCCCTCGCAGGGGCGCGACGCGCCGATCACGGCGACGGGACTGCTCGGCGCGCTCGTCGGGCTGGTCATCTCGCTGGGGTACGCGATGCTCCGGGAGTTGAACGACACCACCATCCGCACGACGGCACAGGTGACCCAGTATCTGCACCGGGAAGTCATCGGGACGATTCCCGAGATGCACTTCACCGAGAACCTCCGCAAAAGCCGGCGGAACAGCGCCTACATGGTGAGCACGGCGCAGGAACAGGTCGATGCGTGCGTGGTCACGCAGCACGACCCCAAGTCGCCCGTCTCCGAGGCCTATCGCTCGCTGCGCACCAACTTCCAGTTCGCCACGCTCCAGCGAGAACCCAAATCCATCATGGTGACCAGTTCCGTGCCCGGTGAGGGCAAGACCACGACCGCCGCCAATTTTTCGGTGACGCTGGCCGACCTCGGCAAGCGCGTGGTGCTGGTCGACACCGACTTGCGCCGGCCCAACGTCCATCATGTGATGAAGATGACCCGCGAAAAGGGCCTGGCCGACGTCCTCCGCGGGCAGGCCTCACTCGAAGAAGTGATCCGGCCCACGCCCGCCGAGAACCTCTGGATGATCTCCAGCGGCCGCGTCCCGCCGAACCCCTCCGAACTCATCGGATCCGATGCGATGAACAAGGTCCTTAAAGAATTGAACGAGCGCTTCGACATCGTCGTGTGCGACGCGCCCTCCACGCTGGTCGTCACGGACCCGGTGGTGCTGGCCGCGCGGGTCGACACGATCCTGCTGGTGGTCGCCGCCGGCCGCGCGCGCCGGGAGACGATACAGCGCGCGATCAAGGTGCTCGAGACGGCCAATACACCGATCGCGGGCGTCGTGTTCAACGGGATCAAGACAACGGCGCGTCATTATTACTATTATTACTACTATTACGATGAGCGCGCCCACGCTCGCCGCCGCAGCGGCGGCATCGTGCCGGCCGCCGCCGGCGGCGCCGCCCGCGGCGGCCAGGCCTAGCCGGGCGGCCGCGACCGCTCATGGCCCGGTATTCCCCCCCCCCCGCGCGGGATCGGCCGCGGCGAAGTCGCCGAAGGCCAGATCGAGACGCCGGTCTTCGTCTTGCTGATGGCGGTGGCCACCGTGGCGATCACGGGGATCCATCTCTACTATCAGAACTTCAGCCTCACCATCGCCGTCGCGGCCAGCCTGCTCGCGTTCGGCGCGACAGTCTTCCGCGTTGAATACGGCCTCTACCTGCTGTTGGTCGCGATGCTGCTCTCGCCGGAGATCGAGTACGGCGAAGCGGGCACGGACGCCGGCCGCGGGATCAATTTGCGCTACGACGACGTGCTCATCGCCGTGATCTTTCTGGGCGTGGTGGTCAAGCACACCTTCGAGGGGCGGCCGCTGCGCTGGCGCGGCTCGCCGATCAATGCGGGCATCCTGGCGTACTACGGCGTGTGCCTGCTGTCGACGGTCCTGGCGCTGCAACTGTCGGTGCAGGCGTGGGACCAGGACATGGCGTTCTTCGTGCTCGTCAAGATGCTGGAGTTCTACCTGATTTTTTTCATGGTCGGCATGGCCGTCACCAGCATGGCCGAAGTCCGCCGCCATATTCGCGTGTTCTTCGCCGTATCGCTGATCGTCGGCGTCTACGGCATCATCAGCATGGACACGCAGCCGCGCCTGAGCGCCCCCTTCGAGGCCGGCGGCACCGAGCCCAATACCTTCGGCGGCTATCTGATGATTGTCATGATGTTGGCGATCAGTTTGGCGTCGTTCTCGCCCAAGGGCGCGCTCCGCGGCGCGTTGTTTGCCGTGGCCGGCCTCACCTTCGTGCCGTTCATTTGGACGCTCTCGCGCGCGTCCTACGTCGCCTTCGCCGCGACGCTCCTCGCCTGGGGCCTCACCACGCGCCGCTTCTGGATCGTGCCGCTCCTCGTCGTCCTGGTCCTGGTGGCCCCGGTCATCATGCCGCAGCAGGTCATCCAGCGCGTACAATCCACCATCGAGCCCAGCGGCGTGCCGATTCACATCCCGTTCGTGGGTGAGGTCACCATCGACAAGTCGACCTACGAGCGCATCTACGTCTGGGAGAAGGTAAAGCACAATCTCACCGTGTGGCCCGTGCTCGGGGGCGGCGTGGCCTGGGGCGCGATCCTCGATAGCCAATTCGCCCGCGTCTTCATCGAGACCGGCGTCGTCGGGTTTTGCGCGTTTGGCTTTCTGCTGTGGCGCATCTTGCAGTCCACCCGCGAGACGTATATCTGGTCGCGCGACTGGGTCGCCAAGGGCCTGGCCGCGGCGATGTTCGCGCTCACGATCGGCCTTATGGTGCACAGCCTGGGCACCATTTCCTTTCTGATCGTCCGCATCATGGAGCCCTACTGGTTCCTGCTCGCGCTCATCACCGTGTCGCGCCAGATCGCGATTCTCGATCACCAGCAACGCCGCGCCGCGGCCGCCCGGGCGGCCGCGATCGTGCCCACTACGCGCCCGGCCGCCGCCTGAAGTCGCCCCTCCTTCCGGTCATACTTCGCTAGCGCTGAAGTGGGGCCCGCGCGGAGACAGTCACCGATGCTCCTCGCTTTTCAGCGGTGGACGAGTTGCTCTAGAGTATTGCTCCGTTGAAAACCCCGCCTAAACCGTCATTGCAAGAAGCGCGGTTGCCCCCACGTCATTGCGAGGAGCGCGGTTGCGACGAAGCAATCTCGTTAACCGTAGACTTCCATTGTTCGAGAGAGGCATCGGACCCGAATCCGTCCAAGTGGAGGACCATTTCAACAGAGCACTAGAGTATTTGAACAAATCATCAATACGATCGGGGCCGGACTCCTTCCAATTTTATTGCGGTTATCGGTGTCCATCTGCATCTATCGGTGGACAATTTGCTCTAGCCCTTGGAGGCGATGCGGACGGCGGCGAGGGCAAGTTCGTTGAGGCGGAGCGCGTCTTCGATGATTTCTAGCGGGACTTCAAAGTAATTCTTGAGGGTTTGCTTCGAGTTTGGCTGGAAGGGAGCGGATCCCCAGTCTTCGTATTGCGTCCGCGTCGTGTCGTCGGTCTTGAAGTAGAGGCGGCCGTCGTAGACGATGCCGAAGAAGACGACGCCCTCGTAGAGACCGTAGCCGCCGAACATCGGGCGGTAGAGCGCGGCGTCCAGCTGCGTGAGCTGGTCGCAGATAAACTCGACGAAGTCGTCGTCTTTTCGCGAGGTCGGGTGCACACGGCTAATGTGACATGCGCGCGGGGGGGAATCCAGCGAAGGTATGGCGCGGTGAAACTCGGCGGGCGAGGACGCCCGCCTCACTTAGCGAGGGCGGGGGCTCTTGGTTTGTCGTGCGCGTGGGCCCGGGTGGGGGACGCGCAGCAATTATTTTCCGTTTAGGTGGCGGATGCGGTTGAGGATGTCGTCGGGGGCGAGGCCCTGGTGGGGAATTTGTTCCGCCTGGCCGCCCGCTCCGGGCCGCGTGACGCCCATGCGGCCGTAGACCGGGCGCAGATCGCGTTCGAGCAGCCAGGTGCCGTAGCGCACACCGAGGCCCGTCTCCGCGTTTTGCCCTTCGACGAGCAGCGCGAATTTCGCCGCGCCGACGCGCTTCATCATGCCCTCGTCGACCACGTTGAGCGTGGGCTTGTTGATGAGGCCGACGTCGATGCCGTCCGCGCGGGCGCGTTCGACGGCGTCGAGCGCGCGATACAGCAGTTCGCCGTAGGAAATTACGTAGCCCGCCTTGCCCTCGCGGATGAGATCGTCCTTGCCGGGTTCGAACTTGTACTTATCGTCGAAGAACCGCGAGCCGTCCGCGCGCAGGATGAAGGGGACCTTCGAGCGCGTGGTGAACACGAAGCGCAGGCCCGGGTCGGCGTAGACGCGCTCGACGGCGGCCTTGAGCTGCGCGGCGTCGGCCGGGAAATAGAGGCGCGTCTTGTCGCCCTGCACGAGGCCGTTGTGCGCGAAGAAGACGTTGATGCCGAAGTGGCAGGTGTTGTCCGAAATTTCGTCCACGCCCGCGTGCGAGAAGTGGCACAGCACGTTCGCGCCGTTCATGCGCGCCATGGTGATCTCGGAGACGATCATTTCGAGGAAGGCGGAGAAGGTGCTGAACACGCCCTGCTTGCCGCGCTCGAAGCCGAAGCCGGCGGCCGCGGAGAAATTGCCGCGCTCCATCACCCCGCCGAGGCAGTAAACCTCCGGGTGCTTCTCGCGGATCGCCTTGAGGCCCGTAGAGCCTTCGAGGTCGGAGTCGATGACGAAGATCGATTTCTTGCGATCATCCGCCGGGAGTTTCGCGAGGATGCCGTTGAGGATCGCGCCGAATTCCGTGCGGTTGCTCGCGGTTTCCAGCGTGGATCCCTTGTAGCTCGCGCTGGTCTTCGGCGTCGTCAGGGCCTTGAGGTACTCGACGCAGGCCCTGAGCCCGCGCTTTTCGAGGTACGCGATCGCGGGGTCTTTCGGGATGACGTCGTGGCCCTTGTGCGAGCCTTCAATGCCGGGCACGCCGGGCGCCATCGGCCGGCGGTTCACCAGCGCGATCGGGCCGGGCGTGATGAAGGCCTTCTGCATGCGCTTGTACAAGTCTTCGATGTCTTCAGGGTCGCCGGTGAGCACGGTGAGGCCGTGTCCCTCCAGCGTGCGCGCGAGGTCGTAGCCCGGCAGGTAGTCGCTCGGGTGGCCGGCGATGGTCACGTCGTTGTCGTCAAGCAGGAGCTTCACGTTGAGCTGCTGCGCGACTGCGTGGCGCGCGGCCTCGGCGTCGTTGCCTTCCTGTTGCGAGCCGTCGGAGCCGAGCAGGAGTACGGCCTGGTCCGGGTGCGCGCGCGCGACGCCGTTCACGAAGGGCCACAGGTGCCCAAGGCGGCCGGAACTGAACGTGACGCCGAGATGCGGGTCGAGCTCCGGGTGGCCGTAGAGGCCCGCGCCCGGTTCGCGGTAGTGCAAAAGTTTTTCGAAGGGCATCGCGCCATTGAAGGCGGACATCGCGTATTGGATCGCGACGCGGTGGCCCGCTTCGTCGAAGAGCGCGGGATATACCTTCCCGCCGCTGCCGCGGATGAAGGCGTCCGCGATGAGGACTTCGGGGACGATGCTGTACGCGCCGCCGGTGTGCCCCGCGAGGCCCTTCGCCCCGGCGACCGCGGTGAAGAACACGACGGTATCGCGCACGAGCTGGATGTTCGCCTTGAGCTGCGCGAGTTCCGCCGCGCTCAGCACCACGCGCACAGGGTCGAGCGAGAGTGGCTTATACGCCGAGACATCGAGAGGAAAGCCAGCGGTTTGAAGCGGTTTTGAGGGATTCACGGTTTCCTCGTTTGGACAGAGCTAACGCCGACAAGCGAAATTCATTGGGTTTCCGCGCCACAGCCGCGGATAGGCGGAGTATAGCGGTCGGAATGTGGAGATTCCAGGGAAAATTTGATGCTCGTCCACTCCCCTTCGACCTGCCGCTGTCTTCGACTGCTGCGCCGTAGACGGTGTGATAGCATTTCGCCAACGGTGCCGGATGTGGGACTCGCGGAAACCATGAATCGAGTGGACGTAGACCGTGGCCTACTGAAATGGGCCTTGGATCGATCTCGGAAGTCCACCGCCGACTTTGAGCATCGTTTCCCCAAGTTATCTCAATGGCTCGAAGGAACACTGCATCCTACCAGGAAGCAACTCGCGGATTTCGCGGTGGCTACGTCCACTCCTTACGGCTATTTCTTTCTGCCATCGCCTCCTGATGAGCCGTTACCTATTCCCGATTTCCGCACGGTCACTGACGTCGCGATCTCCCGCCCAAGTGCGGATCTCTTGGACACAGTTTATCTAATGCAGCGACGCCAGGTTTGGCTTCGCGAAGCATTGATCGAGGAAGGTGTCGAACCGCTCGGCTTTGTTGGAACGGCGACACTTAACGATGATCCTGATGCCATTGCGCAGGAGATGCGGGGGCTGGTCGGGATCGGCGATGGATGGGCTCAAAGCGTGTCAAGTTGGACACAGGCGGTCGGTGAACTGCGCCGAGCGATAGAAGAAATTGGTGTGATGGCTGTTATCAACGGCGTCGTTGACAACAACACGCATCGTAGGCTCGACGTGAATGAATTTCGCGGTTTCGCGCTCTCTGATGAGTATGCCCCTCTTATCTTTGTCAACGGCGCTGACTGGGAATCCGCAAAGATGTTTACCTTGGCACACGAGTTGGCCCACATTTGGCTCGGCCGTGGGGCGTTGTCCGGATATAAAGCCCTTATTCCGACGGGCAACGATGTCGAAGTCTTCTGTAACAAAGTTGCGGCTGAATTTTTGGTTCCGGCTCGTCAACTTCGAGATTTCTGGCCGACGGTTCGGACTTCGAGTTCTCCGTTTGAGGCGGCGGCCAAGCGATTCAAAGTAAGCCCAATCGTTGCGGCCCGAAGAGCGATGGATCTTCGCATCATCGACCGTAATAGCTTTTTTTCATTCTATGAGAAATACGTCGCCGCCGAATCCGAGAAGGCGCGCGAACTGAAGGCGAAAGGCAAGTCGGGAGGTGACTTCTACAACAATCAAAACACGCGCGTTGGAGTGCACTTCGCAACAGCCGTCATTTGTGCCGCGAAAGAAGGACGCCTGTTGTATCGTGACGCTTACAAGCTCACGGGCCTCTACGGCACGACCTTCGCAAAATACGCCGAACGTCTGGGCTTTGGTGTCCGATGAAAGACGCGGGCATATATCTGCTAGACACTAACGTCTTCATTGAGGCCAAGAATAGCTACTATGGATTCGCTGTCTGTCCGGGGTTTTGGAGCAGTATCCTCGGTCACTTCAAACTCGGTTCGCTGTGTAGTATCGACCATGTGCAACAAGAGATTCTCCGCGGAAAGGATGACCTCGCAGATTGGGTCACGAACGAAGTACCGGCAGAATTTTTTCGCGATACAGGGGAAGAAGCCGTACATAACAACTATACGAAGATAATGCACTGGGCGCAGCGGAATCAGCAGTTCTTCTCCCTAGCAAAAGCGGAGTTCGCCGCATCGGCAGACGGATGGTTGATTGCTTACGCTATGGCTAAAAAAGTCATAGTGGTAACCCATGAACAAACGAGCCCAAATGCAAGGAATCGGATACCAATTCCCAACATCTGTAAAGAGTTTGGCGTAGACTACGAAGACACGTTTTTCATGCTTGAACGCTTGAAGATTCGGTTCGAGTGGAACGGATAGGCTCAATCATTAGCCGGGATCGCGTTCTTGCAGAACAAATAAGCCGCCAATTTTGCGGTTCACCACTCGTCGAAGTGCAAACCACGCTTCCCGCTACTCGCTTCCCGCTCTCGATTTCGCTTGGCGGGACTCGATGTAGTCGTCCACCTTTTTCCACTGCTCGAAGAGCCACTGCTTGCGGCCTTCCTCGTCGGCGGGGATGTCCTCGGTGTGCACGCCCCAGAATTTGATGTAGGCGTGGGTGCCGACGAGGCTGCCGTTGAAGGAGTCCTTGAACGACGACGAGTGCTCGAGGCCGGTGTGCGCGCAGAAGACGATGTCCGCCTTGCCGGCGTGGTCGAGCAGCGCGAGCGGGCCGCCGGTGCGCGGCGGGAGGACGTGCTGGTATCGCTCGGCCCATTCGAGGATGTCGGTCTGGCCGGACTCGCGCAGTTTCTGGATGATGCGTTCGCGCTTTGACGGCGTGAAGCGCGTGCCTTCGGGGAAGATGACGACGCCTTCGTTGGGCTGCGCGTTGTCCATCATCTGCGCGATGGCCTCGATTTCTTTGGTCGCGTCGTTCGAGCCGCGCACGACGAAGAGGTACGGCAAGCGGTTCACGGCCAGATCGAGGCAGGGGTCCCACTCGAGTTCGCGCTTCATGACGTATTTGAGCGGCAGATTGAATCGTTTGCAGACGTACATCAGCGGGATGACGGTGTCGGTGATGCTCGCGTGCCGGCAGAGCACGATGGCCGGGCGCTCGCCGAACCTATAGTCGTCTTCGATGTGAATGCTTATTCCGAAGAGGCGGATACCGGCGTTGCCCAGGCCCCAGCCCCAGTTGAACGCGATGTTGAACATTTTTTTCATGAAGACAGCGTGGTTGCGGCCATGGAAGAGCCAAATGAAGAACATCCCCGTCAGGCCCCAGACCTGGAAATAGAGGTAGAGCAGGATGAAGCAGACCCCGCGCGTGGTGCTCAGGTGTACACGGCGGAAGGCGTCCACGATGAGCGCGGCGGGGAGCCACAGCGGCAAAGTGACGACCATCACGACGAAGCCGACGAAGACGATCGTGTACATGAGCGTGCGGCGCGACCATCGGCGCAGGAAGGGATCGGGATAGGTTCTCATGCGGCCTCAGCGCTCCGTCGCTGCGCGGCGCTTGAGGAGGCGATCCAGACCGGAGATCGCCAGCACCATCCCGCCGACCGCCGTGCCCGCAATCGGAAACGGCGCGCCGACGATGATCCCCGCGGCAAGGCCTTTCAATGCCGCCGCCCTGCGCGAGTCGCCCGAGAGCCGCCGCTGGATCAGGCCGGCGCCAATGCCGCCAAGGACGAGCCCCGTAGGGCCGGTGATCCAAAAAGCCAGTCCAGCGGAGAAGACGGTCCCGGAGAAGAGCAGCCAATCGAGGCCCAGGATGAGCGCGCCGGACGCGGGGTGCAGGAGCGTGCGGCGCGTGGGTGAAACCAATCGTGCGCGATCCTCGGGCGGTTGCTCAGAAACGACGGGCTCTTGGAGGTCTCTCGACTGCATTTGGAGAGTACAATACCCGTGCCGCGCGGAAGGCTGCCAGTTGGAAGAGTTTCCCAGTTGTTGTGCGGAGTCGATCAGGGTCGCTCGCCACGCGTTGATACACTTCCCCGCTGTGCACCACCCCTATTGATACGCGGGGTTTGTTGCACCTTCCTTCTTGTTTTCTCGGCTTTGGGAACTGAACCGCCCT